>NZ_JACUZX010000027.1:0-86037 GCF_014851575.1 Rhizobium sp. RHZ02 | reverse complement strand
TCAACGAACGCAACAACACGGGAACGCAACTCGATCGGATGTGATTTGCCCATGACCGGTCTCCTTCCAGCTACGAAGGAATCACAAATCGGCCGATTCGAGAACCTGAATCAAAAAACGGGCGACGTGCTTTAGTTGACTGCCGCATGAGCATTCGAAGAGCTGTCGAGGATAGTGTCGACGAACACGCTCTCGAAGTTTTCACGCAGGATGTCTATAATGAAATAGACATCCTTTCGACCCGCTCGAGCGTCGATGCGGTCCGGATCGAGAAGTCCGAAGTGGTCGCTATAGGCCCCGCTTTCATCACTTACGCGGTTTCCGGCCAGATCTATGCTGATCTTCGTATGGATCCAAAAGCGATTTTCGCAACGATATGGGGGCCGAGATCAGTACCGACTTTCCGTTCAGCATGACGACTACGGCGCCTGTCGGAAACATAAGCCAATTTGAAAACGCTAGTGCCCGGATCGACACATCGAGCTGGTACGGCGAAGACGACGACGATGGTGAAGATCTCTTTCTCAAGATCACGGATTACTAGCCCCACGCCGATGGATCAGCCGCCGATCGGCACCTGTCAACCTGCGGGTGCCAACCGGACGTGTTCCAAAGGCAGGACTATATCGGCTTCTATGCTTGCGAGAAAGGCACCTGGCACGGCCGAATGATACCGTTTCGCCAGCCGACGCGGAAACGTGGGGCAGTCCAACCGCCTCTTGCTTGAACTTTTTTTTCCGCGACAAAGCCTTACGCCCCGACGAGAAATCGAGATTTCAGCTACTTAGAGGGTCTAATAAGCAGGTCGTGGGTTCGTATCCGTTCGAGACCGAGGAACACTTCCGGCTAGTCACCTGAATCTCAAGTTCGGTTCATTGTCTTCTGGCAGGATCCTTGACCGAGGCGAGGATTTGGTCGGCGGATTTAACCCACTTGTATGGGGTGGGGTTCTCGTAGTGGGTTTCGATGAAGGCGTCGATGTCAGCTTCCAGTTCTGCAGTGGAACGGTGTACGCCGCGCTGCAACTGCTTTCGCATCAGCTCTGCGAACCACCGCTCGACCTGATGATCCAGGATGCCGACGTTGGCGTGAAATGAACATGCTAGTGTGGGCGGCGCGCGCCAGGCCTTGATTCTCGGCGTCTTGCGGGTCGCATAGTTGTGCATCACCAAATGCACGTCCGGCCCATCGGACATTTCGGCGTCGATCCGCTTCAAGAAGTCGAGGAGTTCAGTGGCCCGGTGACGCTTGTAGCAATGACCGATGACCGCTCCATGTCGAGCGCGGCGAACAGCGATGTCGTGCCGTTGCGGACATAGGTATGGGTGCGCCGTTCGGCGACGCCCGGTGCCATGGGCAGCTCAGCCTGCTCGCGATCCAAGGCCTAGCTTTGCGACTTCTCATCCACACAAAGCACGACCGCCCGGTCCGGACGCGACATGTAAAGACCCATTACCGGTGTCCAATGAAACCCGTGCCGATTATTCCGATGTTCATTTTGGTCATTGTTATACCCTTCCGCCGTCTAGGCGATTTGTTCGAGGGGATGGATTTCGATGTGGGCGATCGTCCCCGGCGGCAGATGCGCGTTGAAGACGCGGATGGCTTCGCCGGACATGTGCCGTTCCCAGATTTGGCGGGAGGCCCATTCCTCGACAAAGACGTACACGCCCGTCTGGTTGAGGTTCCGATGGAGATGATAGGAGAGGCACCCCTCTTCGGCACGCGTCGCGACGGACAGTTCCGCCGCATGCTTTTCGAAGGCCTCTTCCCTGCCGGGGGTGATCATGACACGTGCCACGACCTTGATGCTGCTAGTCATTTGTCTGTCCTGTCAGGCTGGTCACAGCTTGCAATCTGGAACACCGGTCAAGCTGCTGAATTGGGGAAGGAAGCCGAGGCGTTCCCGATCAGGGAGCGGCGCTGGCCAATTGTCTGGCTGGTTTATTTCAGGCGCTTGAGCAGCTCCGCGGCAACGGCCGGGGCGGAACCAGGATTCTGGCCGGTTATGAGCTCACGGTCGGTCACCACGTTGGATGACCACGGCGAGTCATTGCTGACGAAATCGCCTCCTGCCGCCTGCAATGCCGTCTGTGGATAGAACTTCATCTCGCCGCCACTAAGCAGGCCCTTGGCGATTTCCTCTTCCTGATTGCTGATGACGGTCATCTTGTAGCCCGCATAGATCCAGCCTCCGGCCTTGGCCGAACCGCTTGTCTCCAGCTTCGTGGTGAAGGCCGTCACATCGGACAGGGTCGAGAGGAGCGCGATCGGGCCGTGGCAGGCAAGCGCGGTCGTCTTGCCCTTCGCATGGAAGTCGGCGAGCAGCTTGCCCAGTTCCGGGCTGACGAGAAGATCCTGCATCGGAGCATGACCGCCCGGCACATAGACGGCATCGAAATGATCGTAGCCGATCTGCTCTACGCGGGCGAGGCTGACGACCGGCGAGGCCTTGTCCGAGGTCAGTTTGAGCTTGTCGAGCAAAGCGATGCTTTCCTGCATCGCGGCCTCGTCGCCGCCGAAGTACATCTTGTCCACGGAGGATTTGTCCAGCGTCGGCGCCGTACCCTTCGGGGTCGCAAACGTGATGTCGTGGCCGGCCTCGGTCAGCGCCTTTACCGGCTGCATCAACTCGTTGAGATAGAAGCCGGTCTCGAAAACCTTGCCGTCCTTTAGGTCGAGATGATCGGAATCGGAAAGGACGACCAGGACATTGGCGGCCTGTGCGCTGAAGGTGCTTGTTCCAAGAGCAAGCGAGAGAGCGAGAGTACGGACGGGTTTCATGTTTTTCTCCATGCGAAGGCCAATCCCAAACCGCACGGGCAGAGATGGCGGATGATCTGTCATGAGTGATGCGGGGTATTCGGTTATGCGGTCAGCAGGTCGCGGAGCGCCTCGCCGACGCCAGTGGCAGATTGCGGATTCTGACCGGTGACGAGCCTTCCGTCGACGACGACCTTGGCCGTCCAGTCGGCGGCCGGATGGTGGTGCGCGCCGCGGGCAGAAAGGGTGCTGGCAAGCAGGAAGGGAACAACCCTGTCCAGCTTGACGGCCCGCTCCTCGTCATCGGTGAAGGCGGCGACATTCTTGCCGGCGACAAGATACGCGCCATTGCTCAGGGTGATGTTGACCAGTGCGGCGGGGCCGTGGCAGACGGCGGCGACGACACCGCCCGCCTCGTAGATATCGCGGGCGACGTTGTTGACGGCCGGACTTATCGGGAAGTCCCACATGGCGCCGTGACCGCCGGCGAAGAAGATGGCGGCGTAGTTTTTCGGATCGACGTCGGAAAGGCGCGAAGTGTTGCGAACGGCGTGGCGGAAGCCTTCGCTGTTCCAGTAGCGGGCATTGGTCGCGTCATTGAGGTCGAGACCGTCGACGGGCGGCTCGCCGCCATCGATCGAGGCGAACTCGACCGGGATGCCGGCGGCATCGAGCACAGCGAGGGGATGGGTGACTTCGCCGAGGTAGAAGCCTGTGGGTTCGCCGGTTTCATCACCTTTGACGCCATGGCTGGTGAGGACGAAGAGAACCGGTTTGATGTCCTGAGTTGCGCTTCTCATGATCTGCTCCTGCAATCGGGGATGACGTTGGGTCGGATTCGATGATGTGAATGTATTAAAGCTCGAAGGGCGGATAAATGGGCCGCCGAGGAATTCATTTGTTCGCAAGAGGACAGAATGGCGGTGAACAGCACGCTGTGCGACAGCTGGTAGTCCGCCTTAGAAGCGGTGCCTGAAACACTTTATTGATGCCAAAATCGGGGGTAAACCTGCTTGGGAGAAAACGGATTTATTCGCAAGGGGCCAAAATGGGGCGGAGGTTTGATCATCTTGGCGACGTGGAGGCGTTCGTCACCGTTGCCGAAAAAGGCTCGATGACCGAGGGGGCGGTTGCGCTTTCGACGACGCCGTCGGTCCTCAGCAGGGCGATCACCCGTCTTGAAACCCGGCTTGGCGCGCAACTGATGCGCCGGACCACCCGGCGTTTAAGTCTGACGGAGGAAGGCCGCGCTTACCTCGAACAGGCACGCGCCGCATTTTCGATGATCGACGATGCGGAACGAGCGATTCAGGGGCCGACTGGCGCGTCGCTGACGGGCCATGTCCGCATCAGCGTGCCAACGACCTACGGCCATTACCGGCTGCCCGCGATGCTGGACAGCTTCATGCAGGCCTACCCGGAAGTCCACATCGAATTGAGCATCACCAACCGCAATGTCGATCTTGTAGCAGAAGGTTACGACCTGGCGATCCGCCTAGGTCCCTTGCCCGATAGCGGGCTGGTGGCGCGTAAACTGGAAGATGCGCCGTTGCGTCTGGTCGCCGCCCCGCATTATCTCGAACGGGCTGGCATCCCGAGGCATGTGGAAGAGCTGGCGAAACATCAGTGCCTGCCTTTCGTGATGCCGAGCACAGGCCGTTGCGCTCCATGGCTGTTTCGTGTCGACGGCCGCGATGTGGACTGGTCGCCGGCCGGCCGCATCCGGGTTTTCGACGACGTGCTGGGTGTGGTGTCGCTTGCCGAAAACGGTCTTGGCATTTGCCAGATCTACGACTTTATCGCGCGGGACCGTATCGAACAGGGGCGCCTTGTCGATGTACTGGAGCACGCACGCGGCCGGTCCCGGCCTTTTTCGTTGATCTTCGCGCCACACCGCCGTCTCTCGACAGCGACACGGACGCTCATCGATTTCCTCGCCAGAGACGGTTAGTGGCTGTCGCCGTCCGCAACGCTCTGCAGTGCGAGGCGGCAAATCCCGCTTCTTCGGCTAGCTACCAAAGAGCTGCGCCAAGCGCAGATTCGCAACAGGCTCTGCTGGCTCGACTGCTCTGCCTATCGTGTACGATGTACGACAAGCACCCCCTATTATCTACAAATCGAACGGTTCCGACGGCAACGATGTTTATCTCGGCAACAAAGCGAATAATAATATGGTGTCTGGGACCGCGCCGTTTCGAGCAACCGCTTGACGCTCAGAGCATGGGCCTGCAGGGACGACGCGATCGAAAGTTGCTCTGTCTACACTCCCTCATGCTTGCCCGTTGCGAGCAACAAAGGAGATTGGTGGACCACGACCGGTGCGTGATACGGCACGCGCTGATAGCCAGCGTACCCGGGGCTCTTTGCAGACGGTCCGATCGGCCTCGGGATTCTCGCCGATAGTGACCTCGTCCCGCAGATAGTCGTTCAGGCGCATGCTGCTGCAAAGACAAGCTGTGACGGTCGCCTGATTGATATCCGGTGGCCGTCGAAGCCAGGCGGATATCCTGATTTTACTGACTGACACGTACAATCAGCTTCCCGAAATTCCTGCCCTGCAGCAGGCCGATGAAGGCCACGGGGGCATTCTCCAGACCATCGACGATGTCCTCGCGGAATTTCAGGCGGCCGTCGGCCAGCCATGCCGACGCCTGGCTCAGAAAATCGGGCCGCTGGTCGGCGAATTCGCGCTGAATGAAGCCACGCACCGTCAGGCTCTTGCGAAGCACGTCTCGCATGAAGCCGGGGAGGCGATCGACGCCTTGTGCCGGTTCGTTGTTATAGTGGGCAATCAGGCCACAGACGGGTATGCGTGCGAAATCATTGAGAAGCGGAAAGACCGCTTCGGCAACGGGGCCGCCGACATTCTCGAAATAGACGTCAATCCCATCGGGGCACGCTGACGCGAGTTGGGCGTTGAAATCCTTGGCGCGGTGATTGATTGCAACATCGAAGCCTAGTTCGTCGCGGACGAATGCGCATTTCTCCGGGCCGCCGGCAATGCCGACAGCCCTTGCACCTTCAATTTTCGCAATCTGGCCGACAACCGATCCGACGGCGCCGCTTGCTGCGGCGACAACAACGGTCTCGCCGGGCTTTGGCCTGCCGATATTGCGAAGTCCGGCATAGGCGGTGAAGCCTGGCATGCCGAGCACGCCGAGCGCCGCGGTCAGGGGTGCCTGCGTGGCGTCAAGCCTTCTCAGCCCGTCGCCGCTCGATGTAGCGTAGGTCTGCCAGCCCGAATGGGACAGGACGATGTCGCCCGGCGCAAAATTGCTGTTGCGGCTGCCGATGACGCGGGCAACCGTGCCGCCTTCCATGACCCCGCCGATAGCAATGGGCGGAGCATAAGATTTCGCGTCATCCATGCGTCCGCGCATATAGGGATCGAGTGATAGATAAAGAACCTGCAGAAGGACCTCACCTTCTGCGGCCGTCGGCAGGGGGCTGCGCTCGGTTCGGAAGTTCTCGGGCGACGGCAGCCCCTTGGGCCTTGATGCCAGCGTTACCCTTACATTTTCCAAGGCTTCGGGCATCGGATTCACTCCATAATCAAGATCGTTCATACCTGCCTGACGGTAGCGTCATCCCACCTCAGCCGCACGGTGCTTTTTTCCTTTCTTTCAACTCCAAAGAGAAAGCGGTTTCTCATCGACCTAATATCAGAACGGTCCATCGGCGGACCGGAGGCAATATCTCGCGAACTGCGCATGACCTTGGTTTGTCGCGGACTACAGTCTACAAACATGTCCGGTAGACGTGAGACGGGTGCGGCAGGTGTCGTTGTTTGAGGATTCGGCGACCTTTTGTTTGCTTGGAAAGGTGCTTAAGCTTAGCTATAGCTAGGCTTGGAATTTCGATCGAACCGGGATTCTCGATGAAAATCAGTGTCGTGGCTCCGGAAACAACAAGGTACGAGGATCCGGATCCCTTCAAAACCAAGCTTTTGCTAACGTCTATCGGGTGTTTGCAATTGTTTGGAGCCCATGGCACATCCATAGTCGATCTTGAGCCTCGCGAGGCTCAGTGGATGGATTACATTGAGCTTTTTGTCTTGTATGTCTGCATCCTCCCGTAGGCAAACCGAGTAGCGCAAATATCATGGCCGCAAGCATCCGAAACAATCTGCGCTACCGGCGACTTCGCTGGCCGATGGGGCGGCGGGTGAAGGAAAATTCACGCAGTCTGACCGCAAGCGATTCGTTGATATTCCTGCGGGCGCGCTGAAGACTGGCTTGCTGCCCGGAGGGGTCTTGGATCAAGTGTTCCGGGGCCGTCGGGCAAGTCGGTCGCCGTTCGGCTCTGGCGTCTGGCTATCGCGCGAAAGTTCTCTGATGTCCCTTTTAAAAAGTTGGAACTGGTTCGATGACAACCACCGCCCTTGAACACTTGATTAATATACTAGGTACCGATCTTGTCATTTGGGACGAGGCGGGGAAGTCAAAGTATCTTCATGACTGGCACCGCGACGCAGAAGGCAGTGCGCTTGCCGTATTACGTCCGCGATCAACAGATGACGTTGCCAAAGCCGTCATAGCGTGCGGCGAACTCAGTCTTAGCATCGTTCCCCACGGTGGAAACACGGGACTGGTATTCGGTGGGTTAGCGCAAGCTCCCGATCAGGTCGTGATAAGTCTCGAGCGGCTGAACAAAATCCGGCAGGTAAGCACAGATGATTTCTCAATGACCGTGGAGGGAGGTTGCATTCTTTCCGACGTGAAGGACCGCGCGGCGGCGGAGGGCTTGTTCTTCCCATTGGCATTGGGAGCTCAAGGCAGTTGCCAAATTGGCGGCAACGTCAGCACGAACGCGGGCGGCATCAACGTGCTTCGCTACGGAATGACGCGCGACCTGGTGCTCGGTCTTGAGGTCGTCCTACCGGACGGACAGATTTGGAGCGCTTTGTCGAGCCTCCGGAAAGACAATCGTGGAATCGATTTGAAACAACTTTTCATCGGCGCGGAAGGTACTTTGGGGATCATTACAGCCGCGACCCTCAAGCTGACCCCGCAGCCGACGCGGCGGGAAACAGCCCTGCTCGCGGTGAAATCTCTCGCAGATGCGGTTGCCTTGTACCGTCTTGCACGCCGCGAATGCTGCGATCTCATGACGGCCTTCGAATTCATGCCGCCGACAGCATTCACCTTGGCCCAAGAAGCAATGCCCAATCTGGTGATGCCAATGTCCTCCAAATACGACGCTTACGTGCTGTTGGAGATCAGTGGCTCCGGCCTCGTGGATACCGCCGCTCTCATTCAGCAATTTCTGGAACTTGGCCTTGAAAGGGAACTCATTCTTGATGGCGTGATTGCATCCTCGGAAATCCAGACCCGTACCCTTTGGAGTTTTCGCGAAGGAATGGTCGAAGGGCAAGTCAAGCGAGGGCGTCATCTGCGAACGGATGTCTCGGTTCCTCTTTCTGACCTCGCGGATTTCGTCGATAAAGCAGAAAAGCAGCTGAAAGAAACGCTGCCCGATTGCATGGCCATTTCGTACGGGCACGTAGGGGACGGCAACGTGCACCTCAATGTCCTGCCGCCAGCAGGGTGCTCAGATGAGAAGCGCACCTCGTCGATAAGTGCCGCAAAAAAGGTCGTTAATCATGTTCTTGCCACCTATCAGGGCAGTATAAGCGCGGAACATGGAATCGGTCGTGAAAAGCGCGATGACTTCTTAGCGGGGGTCCAACCCGTTCAACGTAAACTAATGAACGCCGTGAAGCGCGCGATAGACCCGGATGGGCGGATGAATCCTGGGGTTTTGTTCGGCGATCGGTAGCGATCAGATCTCGAGCGTTGGCAACGCATCGTCGCTGAACGAGCCGGAAGCCGTGGCTTTACTGCAAACGAGTTTGAAGCTTTGTGAAATTGGAGGGGGAAGCCTGGCTTCCAGCGGATGCCAGGCTTGCTGAATTAACCTACAATCTCGTTGCGCGTGAAATTCCGCCGTCAACGAGGATGTCCTGACCGGTAATGAAGGCCGCTCCTTGAGAAGCCAGAAACAGCGCCGTCGCGGCGACTTCATCGACTGATCCGATCCGCTCGAGCAGATGCATGTGCGCAAATCTTCGGGCAAGTTCGCCGCTCGGATCGCTCTCCATCACTTGGTCTGTCATTCGAGTGAGTATCGCGCCGGGGGATATCGTGTTGAAGCGGATATTCTTCTCTCCATATTCGGCCGCGAGCTGCCGGGTGAGTGACACGATTGCTCCCTTCGATGCCGCATAGGGGGAAAGGCCTGCAAAGGATTGTTCATGATGGATGGAAGCAAGGCTAATCACCGTACCTCCACCGCGCGCAGTGAGATGGGGAATAGTGGCAGAACACATGCGAAACACGCTCCCCAGATTGACGTCGATGATTCGCATCCAGTCTGCCTCGGGAAAATCCGTGATCGGCAGCGCGGGATCCGGCAGGATGGCTGCATTGTTGACGACGACATCGATTCCGCCAAAATGCTCTACCGTTCGTCGTACCACGGTTTGCACTGCCTCGCCGGAACCTAGGTCGCAGACGATAAAGAGCGCCCGCGCGCCTTCCGTCGTCAGGTCGTCCACTATCCTCTGACCTCGCGCGACGTCGATGTCGCAGCCGACAACCGTTGCTCCGGCCCTGGCAAACGTTCTAAGAATTGCCGCGCCAATTCCTTGGGCAGCCCCGGTGACGATGCAGACCTTCCCATCAAGCGATACCATTAACAACTCCTGCTGCGCCAATTCGGAACTCCAGGCGATAGGTCTCGGATGACCCCGGTTCGAGCCACGCGTCGGGCTCGAACGGAGCCGTGGAAACGGCCGGCATTGCTGCGGAGGCAGGTTCGATGCCGATGACGTTCATGCCAGGGTAGCGATTGTACCACTCAATCACATGCGAAAAATTGGAAGAGCGCATTGCGAGCCCAAAAGTGAGGCCTCCTTCCAGGCGAGGTTGATGCAAGGTAATGGTGTCGTCACATTCCGATCGGTTTATCACCCGGAACTGCTCAGTACCTTCCAACTCGAGTGGCTGGCAGATGGCAGGCATACGCGGATCCACCGGAAGCCCGCTAATGATCGTGCCGTCGTCCACGAGGGGATAGCCGAGATTGACATGATAGAGAACTCGATGTGGCGTTCGCTTGCGGCCTATGTTGCTGACGCGGTCGGTGAGATGGACGACAGGCTGCTCGATACCGAAGGTATAACGTCGCCGCACCTCAATCTGCTCGCCGAACATAGCGGTCTGCCGTAGAATGGCTTCGGCAAAGACGCACGGCCCGTCTGCCGCATCGAGATCTACGCCGTATGAGATATTTGAGGCCGGGATGAAGGTTGCACGGCCGTGCAGGGGATACTTCGCCTCCGTCTTCAAGGCATAAGCAAAGTGATCCTGTGGTCCCGTTCGCGCCGGGCCGTAATGATCCCAGCCGCAGGTTATCAGAAATCCTGAAAAGGCACGCACGAATGCCAGCCCGTCTTCGCCGTCTGGCGCGTGCAGGGCGGGAGCGGGGAAGCCCTGTGTCCCCCGCCAACCGAGCGAGATGCCACGGAAATCAAAATCGGCAAGATCGAACCCGCGATCGACGGCAATTCTGAAATTGAGACCCGACAGCGTGCGTCCGATCAAAAATCTCGCTCCTCGCGCGACGCCATCTTCAGCCCCGTAAAGGGCAATATCGGCAACCTGAGAAATGTCTGCAATTCTATCAGCGTAGTCTGGGTTCACCCCGTCCTCCTCATTTTGATCAACTTAGCTCTTTGTTTTCTTAACTCGGTCCGACGGCCTAGATTTTGGGTTGATTACGTCGTAAGAATCCATGATATATGATGTATAATCTAATGACAATATGAAGGTCTGACCATGTCTGAAGCCGCAGCGTCCGCGAAACTTGCCTTACCTTCAAGGTTGATGGAGTCACGCAGCACGAGTCTAGAGTTACCAATCTTCGCGGAAAGTGCCGATGATTTGGGTACTCGATCAACCTTCAGGTGGGCGTCATCCACTGGTGAACGTCGTCTTCAGTTGTCTTGCCTCTGAAAACCTGCCCGGCATCGGTAAAGAACCGGCAGCAGGCGTGCTTCCTGCGACGCTGGGACGGTTCGCTGATCGCTGCGATCGGAGCCCATCTTCTGCTGCCTTTGAGGAGTGTAATTGTGATCGATATAAAGTTGCTGGTAGACGGACGAACGATCCTCGGGGAAAGCCCGCTCTGGGATGTGGGCAGTGAGCGTATTTACTGGATCGATTCCCTCGGAAATCGAGTTCTCTCGTGCGACGAGGACGGGAGCGACTTCCGTGAGTGGACCGTCCCGCAGAATATAGGTTCGCTGGCGCTACGCCGCGAGGGCGGCGCGGTGCTCTCTCTGGCGGATGGGTTCCATACCCTAGATTTCAGGACGGGCCAAACCGCGCCATTGGCGCTCGTTGATCATGCAAGCGCGCAGGTGCGAATGAACGACGGCAAAGTTGACGCTCGCGGGCGCTTTATCGCTGGAAGCCTGAACGTCACGGAAGCGCATGACGACGCAGCACTCTACAGCCTCGACGAGGAGGGCACAATTCGCGTGCTGGCTAGCGACATCACGGTTTCGAACGGGCCCTGCTGGAGCCCTGATGGGAGGATATTCTACTTTTCAGACAGTCGTGCCCACACAATTTTTGCCTACGACTACGATCTTGACACGGGAGGTGTCAGCGGCAAGCGCACCTTCGCAACATTCGGACCGCAGGACGGGCTTCCCGATGGGGCAACGGTCGATGCGGAAGGCTGCGTCTGGAGTGCGGGCGTTTTCAAGGGAAAGCTGCACCGCTTTTCACCCACTGGAGAACGGCTACTGACGATCGAAATGCCCGTGCTGAGCGTAACGAGCGTTATGTTCGGAGGGCGCAATTTGGACAGGTTGTATGCCACGACGATGATGCGTCCGACCTCTGACGATGTAGTTGAAACATCGCCTTGGGCGGGTGGCCTCCTCGTGATTGACGGTACCGGAGCAAAGGGCCTGGCCGAACATCGTTATGCGGGATGACCCGCCTCGAGGCAGCTTGAAAACGACTAAAGCGTAGGATTACTGGAGATTTATCCAATGCAATTGAAAGATCCAACATTGTTTCGGCAGGCCGCGTATGTGGCCGGCAAATGGATTGAGGCGAATCGCGCGGGCATCGCCGTTACCAACCCTGCCACGGGTGAGGTGATCGGTCATGTGCCGAAGCTAGGTGCCGCAGAAACAAAGGCGGCGATTTCCGCTGCAGAAGCCATCCAGAAAGAATGGGCGGGCCGTACCGCGAAGGAACGCGCCAGCGTGTTGCGCAAATGGTTCGAGCTGATGATTGCCAACCAGGACGATCTTGGCCGCATCCTTACCGCAGAGCAAGGCAAACCGCTTGCTGAAGCCAAGGGCGAAATCGCGTATGGCGCGAGCTTCATTGAATGGTTTGCCGAGGAGGCCCGCCGCATCTATGGCGACATTGTTCCGGGTCACCAGAAAGACAAGCGTATCCTGGTGATGAAGCAGCCGATCGGCGTCGTTGCGGCCGTCACGCCGTGGAACTTTCCCAACGCGATGATTACTCGCAAGGCGGCCCCAGCCTTCGCCGCTGGCTGCGCCATGGTTTTGAAGCCCGCGGGGCAAACCCCATACTCGGCCATCGCGCTTGCTGTGCTGGGCGAACGCGCCGGTTTTCCGGCGGGCCTCTTCTCGGTTGTCACTGGTTCCGCCCGTGAAATAGGCGCCGAAATGACCGCAAACCCTGTCGTACGCAAGTTGACCTTCACCGGATCGACGGAAGTAGGGGCCGAGCTTTACCGACAATCCGCTCCAACGATCAAGAAACTTGGGCTTGAGCTTGGTGGCAACGCACCCTTCATCGTCTTTGACGATGCGGATCTGGATGCTGCGGTAGAGGGTGCGTTGATCGCCAAATTCCGCAACAATGGCCAGACCTGCGTGTGCGCCAACCGTTTCTATGTGCAGGAAGCCGTCTACGAAGTTTTTGCAGACAAGCTCGCGAAAGCGGTTGGTGGCCTGAAGACGGGCAACGGTTTTGACGAAGGCGTTGTCCTTGGGCCGCTCATCGATGACGCGGCACTGGAGAAGGTAGAGGAACATGTCTCCGACGCGGTTTCCAAAGGCGCTACAGTTCTCCAGGGCGGGAAGCCGCACTCTCTTGGCGGAACCTTCTACCAAGCGACCGTGCTCGCCGACGTGACAAAAGAAATGGCGGTGGCCACGGAGGAGACCTTCGGTCCAGTAGCGCCGCTCTTTCGCTTCACGGATGAAGCCGATGTGATCTTCCAGGCGAACGACACGGAGTTCGGTCTAGCATCCTATTTCTACGCAAAGGATCTCGCCCGCGTGTTCCGGGTAGCGGAGGCGCTGGAATACGGAATGGTCGGTGTCAATACCGGGCTGATCTCGACAGCCGAAGCACCTTTCGGTGGCATGAAGTCATCGGGTCTCGGCCGAGAAGGATCCAAATACGGCATCGATGATTTTCTCGAGATCAAATACGTCTGCCTCGGCGGCGTCGCTTGATATGACTTTGGTTCAAGGGCGCGGGCTGGCCCCGCGCTGCGATTGGCACGTGATAGCCCGTGGGAGGAATGCGGTGGCGGATTATGTAATTGTCGGTGGTGGGTCTGCGGGAAGCGCGTTGGCTGGCCGCCTCGCCGAGGCCGACGTTGGCAAGGTGGTGGTACTGGAAGCGGGCCCGCCGGACCGAAACCCGCTCATTCATATTCCGGCGGGTTTCGTGAAACTCCTGGATTCCAAGCTTTTGTATCACTACAAGACCGAGAGGCAGGACGGGTTGGATGGTCGTACGCCGATCATGCCTCAAGGTGCCGTTTTAGGAGGCGGCGGCTCCGTCAACGCCACGATCTACATTCGGGGCCAGCGAGGCGACTACGACACATGGGCAAAACTTGGGGCCATTGGCTGGTCCTACGCGGAGGTATTGCCTTACTTCCGACGCGCAGAGGACAACGATCGGTTCGCCGATGCCTACCACGGCACGGGAGGACCGCTTGGCGTGTCCGATCTTCGCCAGATTACGGACTTGACACGCGCCTTCGTACGAAGTGCGCAAGAAGCTGGTATCCCCTATAGCTCCGATTTCAACGGCGCCCGGCAACGCGGCGTCGGCTACAATCAGACGACGACCCGAAATGGGCGGCGTTGCAGCGCGGCGGTCGCCTATCTGCGTCCGGCGCTAAAGACGGGAAATCTGGAGATTAGGACCGGTTGCCTGGCAACGCGGGTGCTATTCGAGGGAGATCGCGCGGTCGGTGTGGAGTATCGCCAAAACAACAAGCTGTACACAGTAATGGCTGAGCGCGAGGTTATCCTCTCTGGGGGCGCCATTCAGACGCCAAAGCTCTTGATGCTCTCCGGCGTTGGGCCCGAAGGGGAGCTTAAGAGGCACGGCATCGCCGTCCAACACCGATTGGAAGGCGTCGGAAGAAACCTCCAGGATCACCTCGAATTTCCCGCCATTCGGTATTGCACAGGACCTTACGGCTATTTCGGTGAAGATACGCTTATGAAGTCCGCCAAGAACGGACTCCAATATCTGCTCTTCAAGTCAGGTCCGGTGATGTCGAACGTGACGGAGGCCTGCGCATTCGTGAATGTGGACGATCTCGAAGAGGAACCAAACATCCAGCTTCATTTCGTGCCGATCGTTTTCATGGACAGCGACCAGGTGCCGATCAAGCGTGCGGGCGCGACCGTCAATCCCTGCGTGTTGCGGCCACAGAGTCGTGGTGAAGTTCGCCTACGCTCGACGAACCCGGCGGACGATCCGGTCATCGATCCCAAGTATTTGTCGCACCCCGACGACATGCGGCTGTCAATAAAGGGTCTGGAGTTCGCTCGAAAAATTCTTGCCCAGCCGGCCTTCTCACATTTTGTCGAGCGACAGGAGGCATTCCCGGGATCCAACGCCGTCGATGAAGATACCTTGCGCTCCTATATCCGCTCCAAGGGAAAAACCGTCTACCACCCGGTCGGAACCTGCCGCATGGGTCAAGACGAGATGGCAGTGGTTGACCCCGAGCTGCGAGTGCATGGAGTACGAAATCTCAGGGTTGTAGATAATTCCATCATGCCTACGTTGATCTCGGGAAATACCAATGCACCGGCGATTATGATCGGCGAGAAGGCATCAGATATGATACGAGGAATCATGCCGCTGCAGCCGAGCAATGCTTGATGGCAAGCAAGGCTTGGTGCAGTGATATGTGGCTTTAGGAAATCGTGGAAGGGTACATGGCGAGTCTGGCGAAGCTTGAGAACGGCAATCTTTCAGAGCAGGTTTACGCTGTCATTCGCAACACCTTGATGGATGGCCGCTACGAACCCGGTGAACGTCTACGCATCAGCGGGCTGGCATCCGAACTTGGGGTTTCCATCACCCCCGTACGCGAGGCGATTTTCCGGCTGGTCAGCGAGCATGCGCTCGAAATGAAAGCCGCGACGGCCATCCACGTTCGCGATATCGCACCCGACGAATTGCGGGAGATTCAATTTATTCGGCATTTCATGGAGGGTGAGTCTGCCGCGTTAGCGGCCAGCCGAATCACGCCCAAGGAGCTAGCTGAATTGGAGATCTTGCAAGAGAAGTTTCGTAATGCCGCGGCGGTTGATCCCGAAGAAGCCGCCCTTCTTAATCGGCAGATACATTTTGCCGTCGTTGCGGCCGCACGTATGCCCCTTGTGTATGCCACAGTGGAGAACATGTGGGTTCTTATGGGGCCGTTGCTCAGAACGTTCCACAAGACCATGCCTGTACGTGACCTGACGAGTGGTTCTCATAAACATTACGACTTGTTGGCCGCGCTCAGGAACGGCGACGCGGCGGGGGCGCGTGCTGCGCTACAGGCTGATATTGCATGGGGCAATGCGCTTATTGGCTGGCTCGAACAGCAGAGGGCGAAGTCGGACTGACATTTCGCCCTCTGCTACCGCCCTGACTAGAGGCTGTTAAGGACAATCTGCCTTAGATCCTCGTGGCCGGCTGCTCGGCGCGAGCAGCCGACATCCTGTCCGTAGTTTGTTGTCGCAATGTCAATTAGAGGTTCGATTTCATCGCGCGAAAGTCCGAGCTGCTCAAAGCCACCGGTCAAGCCAATTGAGTTCATGAAGGTTTCCAGAATACTTGGAAGCATTTGCGATGCATCCGCGACCGGTCTCCCGGCGCAGCTGGGATCAAAGATAGCCGATACGCGGGCAAGGCGTTCTTCAGCCACGGGAAGTGTCCAGCGCACGGTCGGCACCAAGCACGCTGCACAACTCTCTCCATGCGGAGTGTCCTTGAGCGCACCCATCGCCTGGCCGAGAGCATGCGGGATGCCGACGCCGATGTTTCCGAGCGTAATGCCTGCCATGTAACAGGCCTCAGCCATACTCACGCGCGCACTAAGATCATCGGGGTTGTCGCAGGCTGTGGGTAGATGGGCCGCGACCAATTCCATGGCTCGGATCGAGAAGACGTCCGTCCAGCCGTTTGGCCGAGTGCCGATGAAACCTTCGAAAGCGTGTAGGAAGGTATCGATGCCCGTCGAGGCCGTCAGGCGCCGCGGTTTGGTTAAGTGCAGATTCGGATCCACCAGCGCCACGTCCGGGTAGCAGAAAGGATGGATAATCGTCGCCTTGAGCTTGCGTTCCGGGCTAGATAAGACGGCGAATGGGGTTATTTCGGCACCGGTGCCCGCATTGGTCGGCACTGCAATGAGTGGCAGGCCGCGTTTTTCCGGAACACGAACCTGCGCGTTTCGCCGGCTCGTGAAATCCCAGACGTCACCACCGTTAGTGATACCAAGTGATACGGCTTTCGCGGCATCGATTGTCGATCCGCCGCCGATGGCAATCACCAGATCGACACCAAGGTCGCGCGCCTTGGCCGCAGCACTGTTGCAAGTTGCAGCACGTGGGTTAGGCACGATCTCGTGCCACAAGTTCGTCCGCACGCCTGCTGCAGAAAGGCTGGCGACGAGTGCGCCTTCGAGCGCGGACGACTTGAGGAAGGGATCCAACAGAACGAAGGCATTACCGCCTAGGAGCGCCGCCTCCTGCGCCAGCGTATCGCTTGCGCCGGGGCCGAAGCGAAGGCGCGTTGGCAGCGCCACCTGATAGCTCAATGGGTCTTGCATTGGAGTCTCGTGATTAGAAGGGAACGAGAAGGCGGCGGAGGCCGCCTCCGGCAAAATTAAAGCTCAATCCAGGTGGTTTTCAGCTCGGTATACTTGTCAAGCGCATGAATCGATTTGTCGCGACCATTGCCGGATTGTTTAAACCCGCCGAATGGGACCGTAGCATCCCCATGATCGTAGCAGTTCACCCAGACCGTGCCAGCCCGCAGCTTGCGAGAGATCTTGTGGGCCCGAGAGAGGTCGCGCGTCCAGACCGCGGCCGCCAGCCCGTAGCTGGTGTCGTTCGCGATGCGGACGGCTTCCTCATCGTCTTTGACTGTAATGGTGGACAGCACTGGTCCGAAAATTTCCTCCTGGGCGATAGTCATCGAATTCTTAACGTCGGCGAAGATGGTAGGGTTGACGTAATAGCCACCCAGATCCGTGGTAGGCCTATCGCCGCCAAGAACAAGTCGGGCGCCTTCTTCGCGGCCCTTGGCGATGTAGTTCTCAACGCGCGTGCGATGGCCATCCTCGACTAGCGCTCCAAGTTTTGTTTGCGGGTCGAGCGGGTCACCCGGACGGATGGACTTAGCCGTCTCGACGACGATGTCTAGGAACTGGTCCTGGATACGCTCCGACAGGATCAACCGTGAGGGCGCAACGCAGACTTCTCCCTGGTTGAAGCAGATCGCGGTCGCTGCACGTTCGGCCGCCACGCGCAGTTCCGGCACGTCATCCAGAATGATATTGGGCGACTTACCACCGCATTCTAGATAGACACGCTTCATGTTCGACTGCCCGGCGTATTGCAAGAAGAGCTTGCCGACGTCGCCCGAACCCGTAAAGGCGATACAGTCGATGTCCATATGCAGACCGATCGCCTTGCCCGCAGTTGGACCGAAGCCGGGCACGACATTGAAGACGCCCTCGGGGATACCTGCCTCGGCTGCGAGTTCAGCCATACGAATTGCCGTCAATGGCGACTGTTCGGCTGGCTTCAAGACGACAGAATTACCGGTGGCCAGCGCCGGAGCAAGCTTCCAGGTCGCCATCAGCATAGGAAAGTTCCATGGCACCACGGCCCCGACGACGCCGACTGGCTCTCGCGTAATCGTGGCCAGCTGTCCTGGCCCTGTCGGAGCGATCTCGTCATAGAGCTTGTCGGGGCATTCGGCATACCATTGCAAAGTGTCCAGCACGACGTTTACGTCTATCTCGCGGCTTTCAGAGATCGGCTTGCCCATGTCGATGGTTTCGAGAATAGCCAACTCGTCCATATGCTTTTCAAAAAGAGCAGCGAAGCGCTGCAGCACCTTCTTGCGAGCCTTTGGAGATTGATCGCGCCAAACCCCGGTTTCAAAAGCGCGGCGGGCCGCCATGACGGCCTTATCAACATCTGCCGCGTCGCAAGCCGCGACACTCGCGATTACTTGGCCGTTCCTTGGCGATATGTTGTTGAACGTCTTGCCGGAGGTGGCGTCGACAAACCTGCCGTCGATGAACGCTTGACCGTTGATCTTCAGAGCTCCGTGAATTCTCTCGATTTCCGACTTCGTTAAACTCAGTCCCATTGCAACCTCCCTTAAATTTTCAGATGACATATATGATATATGATGTTAGATGCTCTGCCGCAAGCACGATTTGCGCCATCGCGGCATTGGAGGAAACAGCTTGAGCAATGAATTGAGAAACGATTATCGTCCCAGCGAGGCGACGATCGCGAGGATTCGCGATCGTGCGCAGTTCGTTCGACTCGAAACGATCCGGCTAATCGAAATTGCCAAAGTAGGGCATTACACATCCGTCTTCTCGGCCGCCGAGATCTTCTCAGCGCTGTATTATGACGTCATGAAGCTCAGCCAAGACCCGAAGGAGCCTAGTCGTGATCGGTTCCTCATGGGAAAAGGTCACGCTGCAGTGGGCTTGTTCCCGATCCTCGCTGACCTCGGCTACCTCTCAGCCGAGCTACTCAATGGCTATACCCGTCTCGGAAGCCCGCTCGGCGATCATCCTGACATGCGGAAGGTACCTGGCATCGATTTTTCTTCGGGCTCTATCGGCCACGCCCTATCGAACGGTCTTGGCATGGCGCTCGCAGGCCGAATGCAGGGATTGGATTTTACAACGTTCGTCATGCTCGGCGATGGCGAAATGCAGGAGGGCCAAGTTTGGGAAGCTGCTCTAGGTGCGGCCCATCACAAACTCGATCGCTTGATCGCCATCGTGGACCGGAACGGCTACCAGCTTGACGGTGCGGTTGATGACGTCATCGGGATTGAACCACTGGACGAGAAGTGGCGAGCGTTCGGATGGGAAGTGCAAGTCGTGGACGGTCACGACGTCGCCGAGCTGACAGCGGCGTTGCGCCGCGCCAAGGCTGACAGAAGCCGCAATCGGCCCTGCTGCATTATCGCCCGCACACTCAAGGGCAAGGGCGTTTCTTACATGGAAACCGAGCCCGGCTGGCATCTCGGCTACCTGGACCCGGTCGATGCCGATGCCGCCCGTGCCGAAATTCTCTCCAAGGTGATCTGATATGAATGTTTCGATCAATAAGCGCCCGCAGTCACCCAACTCCTGGCACTATCGGGAGCTGAATCAAAAAAATCCTGGACTGGATCATCTTTCGAACGGGCTCATCTCATTGGTGAAGGCCGGACACGAAATCATGGCGGGCTCGGCTGACCTGCAATACTCGAATGGACTCAACCGCTTTGCCGCGCGTTATCCCGATCGCTATGTCGGGTTTGGCATTTCCGAGCAGAACATGGTCTCGGCGGCCGCGGGTATCGCGACAACGGGTATGATGCCTTACGTGGCAACCTTTGCATCGTTTCTCGGGCTTCTCACCTGCGAACAAATCCGAATGGATGTTGCCTACTGCGCGCTCCCTGTTCGTCTCATTGGCCATCATACAGGGATAGCGATGGGGTTTTATGGGACTTCGCACCATGCGACCGAAGACATCGGCACGATGCGATCGATCGCCGATCTCACTGTTGTCTCGACCGCTGATGGCCCGCAGCTGGAAGCTGCGATCCGTGCAAGCATCGACCACGATCGACCAATCTACTTTCGCACCGGACGTGGCCGTGAGCCGGACCTCTACGACCCGAAGGCCGATTTCGTATTCGGTAAAGCGATCGAACATGCTCAAGGTGAGGAACTCACGATCATTGCCTGCGGTCTCCCGGTCCATCCAGCCGTGCAGGTTGCTCGCCGTCTGAACGCGGCGGGTCGTTCTGTCGGCGTAATCGACATGGCGACAGTTAAGCCGATTGATCGCGACGCGGTGCTTGAGGCGGCTGCGCGTTCGAAGCTGCTAATGACCATTGAAGAGCACAACATTCTCGGTGGCCTTGGCGCGGCGGTCAGCGAAGTCCTAACCGATGAAGGCATAGGAAAGCGCCTCATCCGTCACGGCATACGGGACGAATATGCCCTCATCGCACCTCCTACGCATCTCTACCGGCACTACAAGCTGGATGAAAACGGCATCGAGGAGGTTGTCCGCAACGCAATTGGCTGACGAGACCCATCGACATCGATTTGAGATCGTCCCGGGATGGGCCCGGGATCGGGAGGAGGAAAGTATGAGACATTATCGAAACATCGCAATGGCAACCGCCATGGCGCTCATTTTGCCCGGCGTTGCCACCGCCGCAGACAAGCATGAACTTTATTCTCATTTGCCCAACACAGCTCTTTCGGGGGTGATCGATTCGCAGATGGCTTCGCGTGCTAGCATCGCGAAGGCACTACCGAAAACGCCCAAAGATCCGAATAAGATCGTCATTGGCTGGACGGAAATTACACTCGGTAACCCTTGGTTCGTTGAGGTCGTCGAAGCAGCCAAGCGCAAGGCCAAGGAATATGGTGGCTTCACCATCGACGTCCAGGTCGCCGACGGCGACCCGTCCAAGACCTCTGCCCACTTCGACTCCTTCATTGCACAGGGCGTGGATGTGATTGTAGTCGATCCAACCGATGTCGTCGGCGCGGCCACCGATGCACAGCGCGCGGTCGATGCAGGTATCCCGGTAGTCGCACTTGGTACAGTTCCGGATGCCAGCGGCCCCTTCGTGACCACTGTGCTCGCAAATCCCTTCGGCAACGGCTTTGAAGCCGGGATCTATACGGCAAAGCATATCGGTAAGGATACGCCGATTGTGGCCGGTGTGACGATTGGCACGCTCGGGAACTCTACTTCGGAGAGCCGCATCACGGGCCTTCTGTCTGGGGTCGTCTTCGAACGTTCCGAGGAACTCAAACTCGGCATGAGCCGCGAAGATGCCCAGCTCAAGGGTTTCAACCTGTTTCAGGACCTGAAGAACAAGGGTTCCTTCAACTGGACCGAAGGCAGGTTTGAAGTTGTCGGCATCCAACCAGGCGGTTGGACAGAGGAGGGAGGCCTGAAGGGCGCAGAGGATCTTTTGGCCGGATATGGCGGGAAGATTAATCTCATTCTCGCCGAGAATGACTTCATGGGTATCGGGGCGATCAAGGCGATTGAGAACGTCGGGAAGAAGGGCCAAATCGTCGTGGCCTGCGCCGCCGATGGATTCCGCGTAGCGCTGGACCTGATCAAAAGTGGTGACCTGCTTGTTACGGGTGCCAACAGTGGGCGATCGACCGGCGAGGGCGTTATGAAACTGCTCGACGAGATGTTCCACAAGAACTTCGACGCCAATGATCTGCCGCTTGGGTCGTACTTCCCCTCGGAGATCATTACGAAGGAGAACGTCGACAAGTTTTACGATCCGGACCAGTCGAACCCGTTCTTCAAGTATGAGGTCCCGCCTTTCCGAACGGTGTCTGATCTGCGCGGATGAGGAACCAATTGGACGCCGCCACCGGCGGCGTCCATCGGGAGGAAATACGATGCATTTGAGAATGCAGAACATCGCCAAATCTTTCGGTGGCGTCTCGGCGTTGCGCGGCGTCGCGCTGGAGGCGTTCGGCGGCGAGGTCCATGGACTGATGGGCGAGAACGGAGCGGGAAAGTCCACGCTCATGAAAATCTTGGCAGGAGCCTATCGCCGCGATGCCGGCGAGATCGAACTCGACGGAACGCGCGCCGAAATCACGTCCCCGCATGACGCCTTCGAAAAGGGCATTTCGGTTATCTATCAGGAATTCTCGCTGGCAGGACATCTATCCGTGGCCGAGAACATCCTGATCGAAGAGTTCGGCAAGCCGGGATGGCGGATCAATTGGGGAGATCTTCGCGCCCGGGCTAGTGCTCTTCTAGCGGAGATGGGTTTTGAGGATATAGATCCAATGCAGCCGGCGGGTGAACTGCCAGTAGCGTACCAACAGGTTGTCGAGATCTGCAAAGCACTTTCACGCAAAAGCCGTCTTCTTGTCTTCGACGAGCCGACAGCAGTGTTGACTCATCATGAGACGGAACGGCTGTTCCGGCTCATAAAGCTGTTGAAGTCGCGGGGAGTGTGCATCCTTTATATATCACACCGACTGGAAGAGATTTTCACGCTGTGCGATCGCGTGACCGTCATGAAAGATGGACAGACGGTCGGCTCTTGGCCGATCGGCGAACTCGACGAACGCAAACTCGTGCAGCTGATGATTGGGCGCGAGCTTTCAGACCTTTTTCCGCCCCGTCACGCGGTGATCGGCGAGATACTATTGGCGGCGGAAGGCCTAAATGCCGGGCCAATGGTCAGAGACATATCCTTCCATGTGCGCGCGGGCGAGGTGCTTGGCGTTAGTGGACTGGTTGGTGCTGGGCGCACCGAAACGATGAGGGCGGTGTTCGGTGCCGATCCGCTGCAGTCCGGGATACTGCGGCTCAAAGGTCGCACGATCGTCAATAGCTCACCAGGACAGGCTGTCGCAAACGGCATTGGGATGCTGCCGGAGGACCGTAAGCAGCAGGGGGTGCTTCTTGATCTTCCAATCCGCATCAACGCGATGATGACCCCCGCCAACCCGTTTATCTCGGCCTTTGGTTTCATCCGCAACAAGGCCGAGATTGCTGCTGTGGAGGATATCGCCAAGAGCCTCAGGGTCAAATCAGCGGGTATCGACGCCACAGCGGGTAGTTTGTCGGGCGGAAACCAGCAGAAGGTCGCACTCATGAAGTGGATCGCCGCAAGCTGTAACGTCCTGATTTTCGACGAGCCGACGCGCGGCGTCGATATCGGTGCGAAGGTCGAAATCTACCGCGTGATGAACGAACTGGCGGAAGCCGGCACGGCGATCGTCATGATCTCTTCGGACATGCTGGAGGTTGTCGGCATGTCCGACCGGGTGATCGTGATGCGCCAAGGTACGATCGCGGGCGAACTGCAAAAGAATCAAATCAGCGAGGAAGCAATCATTCATCTCGCGATGGGAACAGAGGCTTGAATACCATGACCACCAAATCCCGGCTGGCAAGCTGGCTTATCCAATACAACACGCTGTTGATGTTGATTATTCTGATTGTCGTCTCGGCCTCCCTTTCAGACGTCTTTCTGTCACCGCAGAACCTGTGGAATCTTGCGCGGCAGCTCGTGCCCTTGGCGCTGGTATCGATAGGAATGCTGCTGGTAATTTTGACGGGTGGCATTGATCTCTCCGTTGGGGCACTGGCTGCCATCGGCGCGATGATTATGTCCATGCTTCTACCATATTTGCCCGAGGGAGGCGCAATCGGCCTGTTTGTCGGTGTGCTCATTGCCATGGTGGGAGGGGCCGCGTTGGGGGCAGTCACCGGGTCACTCGTCGCCGCCTTTTCCATGGCCCCGTTCATTGCCTCTTTGGCGATGATGACGGTCGCGCGTGGTATCGCCTTTATGATGTCGAACGGGCAGCCTGTTCGGTTCCCAACTGGCTCCGTCACAGGAGATCTGCTGCGATCCTTCGGCAGCTCCGCCTTGCCAGGAATAGGTATGCCATGGCCGGTGCTATTGGCACTCGCGGTGATTTCCACATTTGTCGTAATCATGTCGCAAACGAAATTCGGACGCCTTGTCACGGCGACTGGTTCCAACGAAGTCGCAGTGCGCCTCGCCGGTCTCGCCGTTGGGCGATATAAGCTGATGGTTTACGTCATTGCTGGCGCGCTCGCTGCGCTGGCGGGCATTGTCGCGACCTCGCGCACGGCCGTCGGTACTGCCAATACGGGCATCGGCCTGGAACTGGATGCGATTGCCGCCTGCGTCATTGGCGGCGCGTTGCTATCGGGCGGCAAGGGCTCTGTCATCAATACCATCGTTGGTGTGCTGATCTTGGGCCTCATCGGAAACATCATGAATCTGTTGTCGGTGCCTGCCTATCCGCAGCAGATCATCAAAGGCGTGATCATTGTTTTTGCGGTTCTGCTGCAGAACATTAATGGCGAACTGAAGCGGACCTGACCGTTCTGGAAGGGGCCGTCAGGCCCCTTCCGTCCCCAACAGAAATTTCGCAAGCAATTCAATCTGGCCGGTGATCATATGGTTGCCCTTGTGAACAACGCAGTCCCGCACCGCAGCGGCCTCAAGCAATGGGGTTGTGTCAGGCTGCATAACGACTTCGCAGACCAGTGTTCCGGGGGCCAGCGTCGAGGCTGGTACCGGCAAGGGATCGCCATCGTTCATGCCGAGCGAAGTGCCATTGACGACGAGGTCGAAGCCTCGGGCGTCGGCTTGTGTAGCTCGGATGGACCGGTCGGGAAAAAGAAGCCGGAGCCGGCTGGCCAACTCCATGGCCTTGTCGATGGAGCGGTTGGCGATCGCAAGCTCGGCGACTTCGGCCCGGACCAGGGCTTCGGCGATACCGGTCGCCGCGCCACCAGCACCAATCAGCAGCGCCCGTCGGCCCATAACGCTAAGACCCTGATTCTTCAGGCCCTGAACAAAGCCGGTGCCGTCGAACATTTCGCCGTGGAAGCGGCCGTCGGCTCCGCGGCGAGCGACGTTGGCAACCTTGAGGAAATCGGCGGTCGGCGAAAGGCTGTCGCAAAGGGCTGCAACACTGGCCTTATGAGGAATGGTCACGATCACGCCAGCGAGGCTTTCAACTCGGCGAAGGCCCTCAAAGGCCATGCGCAGATTTTCGGGAGATACCTGCCAGGGCACAAGAACCGCGTCGAGCATCTGGTCGCGGCAGTAGGCGTTAAAGAATTGGGGGGTCCGCAGATGATGCGAGGGATAGGCTATATGAACGATCACGCGGGATCGGCCGGAAATCGTGTCGAAAGTCAACTGTAGTCCTCCATAGAGTTGCATGCTTCAAAATATGATATATGATATATTTTGTAAATGAAGAAATAAGGATCACGGTATGCCCGAGAGGCCGAAAGGCATTATGGAGTTATTTGACACACGGGTCGCGGTGTTTGGGGCTCCCGGTCGTTATATCCAGGGAAGGGGCGCAATCCACCTCGTCGGTGATTGTGCGGCCACGATCGGTGCGCGGGCCGTCCTGGTGGTCGATGCACAGATACGACATCTAGTCGCTGGATTGATAGGGGAAAGCTGCAAACTTGCCAGCGTGGAAATCACCGTGCTGCCATTTGAGGGGGAGCTCACCCGCCAGACCGGCGCGGATCTCCGCCGGCTACTGACTGCCGATCCAACGCTTGTCATCGCTGCCGGGGGTGGACGAGCGATCGATGCCGGCAAGGCGCTGGCTTCACTATCGGATTGCGGCCTCATTACCGTTCCAACGGTAGCTTCCAATGATGCCCCGACCTCGAAGAATTTCGTTCTCTACGATGAGCGTCACCGGTTGGTTGAAGTTGGCCATCTCTTGCGAAACCCCGATTTCGTCGTCGTCGATACCGAGCTCTTGATATCCGCGCCAAAGAACCTGTTTCGCGCTGGTCTTGGCGACGCATTGGCGAAGAAATTCGAAGCGGACGCCTGTATGGCGCGTGGCGGCACTACGTTGTTCATGGCGCGTCCAACGCGACTGGCGCAGGCGATTGCAAGCCACTGCTACGACACACTCATCAGTGCCGCCCCAGGAGCGTGGCGGTCGCTCGACGCCAAGACTGTAACGGAGGATTTCGACGCCGCCGTTGAAGCGATGATATTGATGGCTGGTCTCGGCTTCGAAAGCGGCGGTTTGTCACTTCCGCATGCCATGACGCGCGGCATTCCCGTATTGCCGGGCGCCGATGTGGTTGCCCATGGCCTTCAGGTTGCTTGGGCACTGATGGTCCATTTCGAAGTGCTCGGCGTCGAGCCGCCGTCCGAGCTTGTTGAGCTCTATCGTCTGACCGGTCTGCCGCTCTCGCTGGCCGATCTCGGTCTTTCCGAACAAACGGACGAAGCGCTGGCCGAACTAGCCGAGGCAACGGTTGGGGCCCGCCATGTTCACAATCTCCCTTTTTCTCTTCAGCCTTCCGCGCTGACGGCGGCAATTCGCCGGGTCGAGGAGAGGGAAACAAACCGGAGGAAATCTGCATGACAAAACCACTCGCGCTCATTACTGGCGGCGGCACTGGCATTGGCCGTGCTACGGCCGAACGTCTCCTCTCCGAAGGCTGGCGCGTGCTGGCGGTCGGACTCGATCACGATGAGGACCTGCCGAAGGAAATCGCTTTCCACAAGGCAAACGTCTCAGACACGGATGCTGTCGTTGCCGCACTTGCGGGGGAGGATGCATTGCATGGCCTCGTCCACTGTGCCGGTATCCTTCGCCATGAACGCGAATGGCAGAAAGAGGATTTTGAAGCTGTGATGAACATCAATGTGACGGCAGGCTTTGCGCTTGCAACAACTCTTCTGCCAAAGCTCGAAAAGGCTGGTGGCGGGGTCGTCATGCTGGCATCGATGTGGTCGATCTTCGGTTCGGCCGGCGCGCCGGCCTATACGGCCAGCAAGGGCGCGGTGGCGGCCGTCACGCGTTCGATGGCTGTTGCCTGGGCGCCGAGAGGCGTGAGGGCGAATTCGGTTGCCCCGGGTTGGGTCGAGACCCGCATGTCGGAGCGTGCGCGTACCAACAGCGAACGTTCCGAGAAGATCGGCTCACGGATCCCGATGGGACGTTGGGCTCAACCATCGGAAATCGCTTCAGTGATCCACTTCCTCTTGTCCGCCGATGCCGCGTACGTCACCGGTGTCATGCTGCCTATCGACGGCGGCTATTCGGTCTGCTGAGCACGGGAGATTGACCATGAAAGCATGGGTCCATCACGAACCGGGTATGCCCGATTGTCTTCGACTGGAGGAACGCCCGCGTCCGACGCCTGGCCGGGAAGAGGTGCTGATCAAAAATCGAGCGGTCGGCCTCAACCCGGTCGACTGGAAATTTGTAGAATGGGGCCACCCCGATTGGGAATGGCCCCATATTCCCGGAGTCGACGGTGCCGGCGAAGTCGTTGAAACAGGAGAGGGCGCAGGTCATATTCGCATCGGCGCGCGTGTCGCCTATCACAACGATCTCATGAAGCCTGGTTCCTTTGCCGAATATACGGCCGTGCCTGTCCGTGCGCTCATTCCGCTGCCGGATGGTCTTTCGTACTCGGCTGGAGCCGCGATCCCCTGTCCTGGGTTGACCGCTATTCAGGCGATCGAAAAGGTGCCGGCGCTTGAAGGAGCGCACGTGCTCATCATCGGCGCTTCCGGGGCCGTCGGCGGGGCTTTGTTGCAACTCGCGCGTGGACGCGGCTGGATCGTACACGCTGTCTGCTCAGCATCACAGGCTGGGCGCGTGCGAGAACTCGGCGCCGCCACCACGACCGACTACCGGCGGGAGGGATGGCGTGAGTCCTTCGCCGAACGCAATATGGAGCAGCCGCTCTTTGCCGTGTTTGACACCGTCAGTGGCGACCACGCTGCCGGCCTCGCCCCGCTCGTCGCCGCCAACGGGCATCTCGTTTGCATCCAGGATCGGCAGGAGCGCGCTCCGCTGCCGGCCTTCACTACCACAATCTCGCTGCACGAGGTCGGCCTCAACGCCATGCACCACTTCGGTGACAAGGCACAGTGGGGTCGGCTCATGTCAGCGGGTGCACGCATTGCGGCTGATGCCGTCACGGGGCGGTTCGATCCGCAACTCGTTGAGGTGGTGAAATTCACCGAGTTGAGCGAGGCGCTCATGCGGCAAAAACAGGGACCAAATCCCGGGAAACGAATAGTGACGCTTTGAAGCAACTCGGAATCGTTTTGGTGGGACCGCGACGGCCGGTCCCACCAGTCCAATTAAGCCAGGACCGCCTTTTCCAGCTCACTCATCGAGGAGAGGGTCCGGACGCCAGCCGGCGCGGCGCTGTGGCTGTGGGGGACGAAAACAGTCTCCATTCCGGCGGCCAAGGCGGCCGCCGCCCCACTGCTGCTATCTTCTACGATCAAGCAATCCCTCGGATCTACGCCGAGCAGGTAGGCTGCTCTCAGATATCCCTCGGGGTGGGGTTTCCCCTCTCTCACGTCGTTGCGGGCGACCGTCACGAGGCCCGGTTTTACGAGACCAACGCTGCGCAAATTGACATCGACAATGGCGCGATCGCTGTTCGAAACCACAGCCTGCCGGATCCCGGCCGCATCGAGGCGATGCCAGACGTCGAGTGCAGCCGAGAATCCCCGCAGTAGGTTCGCTTCGTTGAAGTAATGGTAGTGCTTGCGTCCCTCCCAATGCAACGGCTCGGAATCGAGGTCGAACTCGCGGCACATGTAGCGGTAAATCTCATCCGCCGAACGACCGACGACGCGCTCCATGAGATCTTTTGGCGGCGTTAGTCCCGCTTCTTCCATCGCGCGTCCTAGTGCGCGTACTGCAATATGCTCGCTGTCGACCAACGTGCCGTCCATATCCCACAAGACTGCCTTCTTCATCGTTCTCTCGCTTGGTTGTCCCGCCGGCGTTTGAAAAAGTACTGCCTATGAAGGCGCGGTGCCGGCGTTTTGCAGGCGGCCTCCGGCCGCCTCTCATGCAAAAAATAAAAATCATTTTTTTGACTATTGCGCAATAACGAATTTCATTCTATCTAATTTGCACGGTAAGAAATTCGACGGGGAGATAGCAATGGGCGCCACGGGAGCCGACATCGAATCACGCATCGAACGTGCTCGCATCCTGCCTGTCGTGGTGATTGAGCAGGCAGCGGACGCAGTTCCCCTCGCCAAGGCTCTCCTCGCCGGCGGGCTCGGGGTCGCTGAGATCACGTTCCGCACGGCGGCCGCCTCCGAAGCGCTATCGCGCATTCGTGACGAGGTGCCGAACATGTTGCTCGGGGCGGGCACCGTTCTAACGCAAAGCCATCTTCTGGCGGCGAGAGACGCGGGTGCGCAATTTATCGTTACCCCTGGTTTCAATCCTGCCATCGTCGAGGCCTCGCAATCGGCCGGCTTGCCGATCGTTCCGGGGGTCAACAATCCGACGGGTGTAGAGCAGGCGATGTCCCTGGGCCTGAAAACAGTGAAGTTCTTTCCGGCCGAGCCGAGCGGTGGTGTCCCGTTCATCAAAGCGCTTTCCGGGCCTTATCCAGAGATCCGGTTTGTGCCGACCGGAGGTATCGGGCCGGGCAATCTCGCAAATTATCTTGCCTTGCAGGCAGTAGTTGCGTGCGGCGGATCGTGGATGGTGGACACCAAGCTCGTTCGCGACGGCAGGTTCGATGAGATAACCCGATTGACGGCCGAGGCCGTGGCGCTTGCCGGTTCGGCACGCTGAAGAAACATTCGACGAAACAAGCGCCTCACGGAGGCGGTAACACGGAGGTTCAAATGTCCAGCAATACCCTGTCCGAGGGACTTTCTCTCAAGGGAAAGTCGTGCATCATCACCGGCGCGGCTTCAGGAATCGGCGAGGCGGTCTCCCGCATCTATGCGGCCAACGGCGCCAAGGTCGCGATGGTCGATTTTGATCGCGAGCGTCTCGCGCGCGTTTCCGACGAAATTCGTCAGGCAGGCGGTATTGTGCTGCCAATCTTCGCAGACGTCTGCGAGGAAGAAACGGTACGTTCCTTCTTTAAGCAGGTAAACGATGAGTTTGGTTCCATCGACGTCGTCGTGAACTCCGCTGGTCGTGATAGCCTTGCTCCGCCGGTAACCCGCGTCACACTGGAAGAGTGGAACAAGACGATCGCGCCAAACTTGACGGCTGTCTTCCTCTGCTGCCGCGAAGCCTTCATCTATATGGAAAAGCAGGCCAACGGCGGCCGCATTATCAATATGGGATCCTCGTCCACGCGCGTTGCTTCCGGTCCGGGCCACAGCCCCTACCGTGCTTCGAAGCATGGCATGCTCGGCTTCTCGAAGAACATCCTTCTCGAAGGCAAGGACAAAAAGATCGGCGTCACGGTCCTTAACCCGAGCCATGTCAAGACGCCAATGACGGAGATCATCGACAAGGGCCTCTACGACGGCGATCTCGAAGCTTACACGGACGGCTGGTTGGACGAAAAGGAAATTAAGGAAGGCATCCACGCTTCCTGCATCGACGTCGACAATGTCGCGTGGCTCGCACTCTATGTCGCGACCCGCACTCCGGATGTGACGATCCCGACCATCTCGCTTTACCCAACCCACAAGGCTCATCGCTACGGCATGGAGGTTTAGGGTGATGAAAGCCGCCGTATATCAGGGGCAGGGTAGGGTCGTTCTCGACGAACGGCCTAGGCCCACGCCACGCGACGACGAAGTGCTGGTCAAGGTCTTTGCGGCCTCGATTTGTGGAACGGACCTGAAGGTATTGCGCGGCGGCCATTTCAGAGTCGGGCCCAACGAAACACGCGTCCTAGGTCACGAATTGGCGGGCGAGATTGTTGAGGTCGGCAAGCACGTAGCCCACTGGAAGACAGGCCAGCGCGTCTCCGTGGTGCCAAATATTGGTTGTGGTCATTGCGAAATGTGTCGCAAAGGGCTGAACAACATGTGCCCTGATTATGACGCCTTCGGAATTAGCATCGACGGCGGTTTCCAGCAATACATGATCGTCACCGCCGAGGCGATCTACGGTGGCAATCTCATCGAGATCCCGGCGAGTATGAGTTTCGAAGAGGCCTCGCTCGTCGAGCCGTTGTCTTGCTGTGTGAACGCATGGAAAGATCTAGCGGTCACGCCGGAAGACAGGGTCCTCGTCTTGGGGACGGGGCCGATCGCCGGCCTGTTTCTGCAATTAGCCAAAGCTTATGGAGCTAGACAGGTAATCGTCGTCGGGCGGCGCGCTGAAAGGCTTGCGGAGATCGCGCCTCTGGGCGCAACCGATCTGGTCGATTCCAGCAAGGTCGACGTCGTCGATGAAGTGATGCGTCTAACCGGGGGCAGAGGTGTCGACGTGGCCCTAACGTGTGCGCCGGCGCCGGAATTGCAGAGCCAAGGTCTCGCGTGCCTTGCCCGCCTGGGAAGAATGAATTTCTTTTCGGGACTGAACAAGGGCACCCGCGTCGACCTCGACAGCAACAAGGTCCATTACTGGGGACTGAAGCTCCTCGGCTCGACTGGCTCGAGTGTCAGCGACTACTCGCGAGCAATGCAACTGGTCGAGACCGGCAAGATCAAGGTGAGTGAGGTCGTGACGCATCGGTTCGGCATGAACGATGCAGTGGCCGCTTTCGACCATGCTCTTTCTGGGAAGGGCATGAAAACAATCATTTATCCGCAGGAGGACAGTTTGCAATGAAGGCGGCTGTGTTACATGCACCCGGCGACCTGAGGGTCGAAGACGTTCCGGTTCCAGAGATCGGCCCCGACGATGTTTTGGTCTTGGTGAAAGCGGCAGGTATTTGCGGCTCGGATATCGGTCGCGTCATGGTGACAGGAACCTACCACTTTCCGACAATTCCCGGACATGAGTTCTCGGGGCGGGTGGAGAAGGTAGGCGCTTCAGTCGAGCACCTGAAGGTCGGCGATCGTGTCGCCGTCGCGCCACTCATGCCCTGCCGGAAATGTCAGTGGTGTGAGGCGGGTAAGTTCCATCTTTGCGACGACTACGATTTTATGGGCTCGCGCAGTGACGGCGCCTTCGCGCAATATCTGTGCGCGCCTGCCACGAACGTCATCAAAGTACCGGATAGTGTCTCTTACGAAGTTGCCGCGACAATCGAACCCGCTGCCATCATTTTGCATGGCATCCACAAGCTCGACATCAAACTCGGCGACGCCGTTGCGGTCGTCGGTTGCGGCGCGCTCGGGTTTTTCGCCCTCCAGTTCGCGAAGCTTTCGGGGGCACGGCCTCTCATCGCCATCGACGTGGATGATGACAAGCTGGACCTTGCACGGCAGGTTGGAGCGGACCTGTGCCTCAACCCGTCGCGCGACGACGTGGTATCCCGTGTAAGAGAGGCGACAAACGGCAAGGGCGTCGCCGTCTCGCTCGAATGCGCGGGATCTGCTCCAGGGCGCGACCTATCCATCATGGTCGCCGCCAAGCAGGGCACGATCATGTTCTATGGCACGGCCTATGGCGACGTGACTTTCGCGGAGAAAGCGTTCGCACGCATCGTACGCGAAGAGCTGCAGGTCGTCGGCTCGTGGAATTCCTATTCCCTGCCGTTCCCCGGCAAAGAGTGGTTCGACATTATCGGTCTGCTTGCGGATGGTCGCTTGATCGTCGAGCCACTCATTACACACCGTGCGGCGCTGGAGGAAGCGCCGTCCATCTTCAAGGCACTTAAAGACCGCAGCTTCGGCAAGTATCACAAGATCCTGTTCACGCCGAACAATTGATGCGTATGGGAGGAGATCATCATGGAACGCTACATCATGTCGTTGGACGAGGGAACGTCCAGTGCGCGCGCCATCCTTTTCGACAGAGCAGGTAATGTCGTTTCTCTGGCCCAGCGCGAATTCCGGCAGATCTATCCACGTGCGGGCTGGGTGGAACACGACGCCAATGAGATTTGGTCGACCCAGCTGTCGGTGGCCCGCGAGGTCATCCATAACGCCGGGATCGGTGCTGACCAGATCGCCGCTATCGGTATCACCAATCAGCGTGAGACCTGCCTTATCTGGGATCGCAAGACTGGGAACCCGCTGAGCAACGCCATCGTCTGGCAGGATCGCCGTACGGCCGGAGCCTGCGATCACTTGAAAGCGAAGGGGCTTGAGCGCTACGTCAAGGACGCGACCGGCCTGGTCATAGACGCTTACTTCTCCGGCACAAAATTAGCATGGATCCTCGACAATACGCCCGGCGCGCGCGAACGAGCAGCCCGCGGTGAACTGGCGGGGGGTACGATCGACAGCTGGCTGATCTGGAACTTGACCGGCGGAAAGGTTCACGTAACGGACGCATCGAACGCTTCCCGCACTCTCCTGTTCAATATCGGTACCGGCGATTGGGACGAGCGGCTCCTTGCCGAGTTGAATGTTCCACGCTCGATCCTGCCGGAAGTTCGCGACAGTTCCGAAATTTACGGTGTGACGCAGGCTGGCCTGTTCGGCAGGGAGGTTCCCGTTGCCTCGTCAATCGGTGATCAGCAGGGAGCCCTCTTTGGTCAGTCCTGTTTCAGCGAGGGGATGGTCAAGGCCACCTACGGTACAGGTGGCACCTTGCTGATGAACACCGGACCGCATATGCGCGCCTCAGAGAACGGCCTTTTGACGACCGTTGCTTGGAGACTGGGCGGTAAACTCGAATACGCGCTGGAAGGGACGCTGTTCTCTGTCGGCTCGGTCGTTCAATGGCTTCGAGACGAATTGAAGATCATCCACAGCGCTTCAGAAACAGAGGTGGCTGCGCTCGAGGTTCCCGACACCAACGGCGTCTACATCGTCCCGGCTTTCAACGGGCTGTCGGCCCCATTTTGGGACCAATACGCGCGTGGAACGATCGTCGGTATCACTCGCGGGGCAAACCGCAACCATCTGATCCGCGCCTCGCTTGAATCCATGGCCTATCAGATCCGCGATGTGATCGGCCGCATGGAGGCCGACTCCGGTCTTGCGCTTGCCGAACTCAAGGTCGACGGCGGCGCTGCGATGAACAATTTCGTGCTGCAATTCCAAGCGGACCAATTGGGTGTGCGCGTTCTGCGTCCAAAAGTCATCGATACGACGGCGCGCGGCGCCGCGTTTCTTGCCGGACTTGCAGTCGGCTACTGGGAAAACATGGCCGACCTACACACCGCTTTCGCGCTCGATCGGGAATTCAACCCGTCGAATGACCGCGCGACGGCCGACATGCTCTATCGAGGCTGGTGCCGCACCGTTGACCGGTCGCGGGACTGGGCCGAACACGAGTGAGGATACTCAATGTCATACATTTCCGCCGCCCGGCGCACCATGTACTTTATCGGCGTTACCACGGGCAAGTCATCTATCATGAAGGTCTTCCCGGCCTGGTCTCGCCATTTGGGTCTCGATGCCGAGATGAAGGGGATCGATTTCGCTCCGAACTCTGATCCTGCGGCCTACCGCGCTGCGGTGGAATTCATCAAAGCCGATCCCTTGTCACTTGGGGCGTTGGTGACCACTCACAAGGTCAATCTGCTGAAGGCGTCACGCGCGCTTTTTGACGAACTCGATCCTTACGCGATGACCTTGCACGAGATAAGTTCGATTTCCAAGCGCGGCGACAGGCTGGTCGGTCACGCCAAGGATCCGATCACGGCCGGTGCCAGCTTCGAGGCGATCGTACCGGATGGATACTGGGCAAGGACCGGAGCTTCCTTGTGCATTCTCGGCTCGGGCGGCTCCTCGCTGGCGCTGACGCTCTATCTTCACAACAAAGTCAAATCCGGTGGCGACGTGCCGAGCACGATCGTTGTCACCGCGCGCCGAGAAGCCTCGCTGGCCGAGATGCGTCATGTGCATGAGGAGATTGGTTTCGCGATACCGATCGAATATCGCCTGGCTCCCGGACCGGCCGAAGCCGACCGGATCGTTGGCGACCTTCCCGACGCCTCGATGGTGGTCAACGCGACCGGTCTCGGAAAGGACGGACCCGGTTCGCCTTTGAGTGACGCGGTGAGCTTCCCGAAGGACGGACTGGTTTGGGAGTTCAACTATCGCGGCGACCTCGTCTTCCTGGACCAGGCAAAGGCGGCCGCGGAAGCACGGGGCCTCACCGTCCATGACGGCTGGGTCTACTTCATACACGGTTGGACACGCGTCATCGCGGAAGTCTTTGACATCAATATCCCAATGTCCGGACCGGCATTCGACGATCTAAGCCGGATTGCCCGCGACGTCTCTCAATGAAAGGAAACCAGCATGGCTGACTTGCTCCCCACACTTCACGACTTCAATCTCAATAATGGCCTGAGTTCCACTCGCGAGCCAATCCGCCGCACGCTCTCCAAAATGAAGGGCATGTTCCACGATCAGGCAGCCTACGAGGCAGAGCTCGCCAAGGGCGACACACTCCTCTACGAATTCTACGACATGGGCGTCCCGGATAGCGAAAAGGACGTAGCCTACGGTACTTCCATCACGTATCCCGGCAAGGTCGGGGACGAGTATCACATGACCAAGGGTCATTTTCACACGGTTATCGACACCGCCGAAGTGTACTATTGCCTCCGCGGTCACGGTTACATGATGATGGAAACCCCCGAGGGCAAAACAGAATGGCTCGAGTTCCTTCCGGGCAAGGCGGTCTACGTGCCCGGTCGCTGGGCCCATCGCTCGATCAACGTTCATCCAACCGAGCCGCTGGTCACGTTCTTCGCCTTCCCCGGTAATGCCGGCCACGACTACGGCACCATCGAAAGCAAGGGCTTCCGCAAGCTGATGGTCGAGCGCGATGGCAAGCCCACGGTTATCGACAATCCGCGATGGAACGGCTGAGCGAGGAAAACGATGTCGGGTAGGATCGCCGTCACGCCTCGCTCCCTGTCAGGGTCCGGTCATCCGGTTCTGGCGAGGCTTATGGACCAGGGGTTCGAAATTGTCTTTCCGGCACCGGGTAAAACCCCGTCGGAAGACGACCTCTTGCGTGCCGTCCCCGGTTGCGTTGGCTGGCTCGCGGGCGTCGAACCGATCAGCACGCGCGTGCTCGACGCGGCAAAGGGTCTGCGCGTCATCAGTCGCAACGGTACCGGCGTCGACAATATAGACCTTCGGGAAGCGGAAGCTCGGGGCATCACTGTCGAACGGGCCATGGGCGCGAATGCGCGCGGGGTCGCCGAACTTGCTGTCGGGCTCCTGCTTTCGTCTTTCCGTCACATTCCATGGTCGCACCAGCATCTTTCTAAGGGAGAGTGGTGCAGGCGGATCGGCCAGGAGGTGAAGGGACGCAAGCTTGCGGTCATCGGTTGCGGTGCCATTGGCCGAGAGGTCGTGGAGATGGCGCTCGGACTCGGCATGGAGGTCGTCGGTTACGACCCCTATCCCGACAGCCGTTTTGCGCCCTCCGGTTTTCGCTTCGCCAACTTGGAAGAGGCTCTAGTCACCGCCGACGCAGTGTCATTCCATTGTCCACCGGCGCAGAATCCATTGCTTGGCGGCGCGATGCTTTCACGTATGAAAAAAGGCGTAATCGTGGTCAACACGGCGAGAGCCGAATTGATCGACGACGTCGCGATGCTCGCAGCACTCGAAAGCGGGCAGGTGATGACGTTGGCGACGGACGTTTTTCATCGGGAACCGCCGGAAAGCTCTGCACTGCTCAGCCACGAGCGGGTCATTCTCACGCCGCATGCAGGAGGGTTCACCGAGGAAAGCGTCGACCGCGCGACGAGTGTCGCCGTTGACAATTTGCTGAAGAACCTGGTGTGACGATGAGCGTTGTCGATGCCGTGCCTCTTGGAACACCGAAAAACCTCAAGTCGGGCGAGGGTGCAACGCTCGCCTGGCTTGGCCAGGCGGGCTTTCTCATCCGCCAAAACGGTCTGACGATCGTTATCGATGCCTATCTTTCCGACTCTCTTGCGGAAAAATATCGTGACACCAGGTTTCCGCACCGACGGATGATGCCCGCTCCGGTCGCGGCGAACGAACTGCGCGGCGTCGAATGGCTGCTTTGCACCCATGGCCACACCGACCACATGGATCCCGGTACCATCCCGGCGCTCCTTGCCGCCAACCCGCAAGCGCGAGTGCTGGCGCCGCGGGCTGAAAAAGCGCGAGCGATCGAGCGAGGCGTACCGGAAGACCGGCTGGTCCTTATCGACGCCGGTGAAAGCGTTGATCTAGGCGGAGTGACAGTTACTGCGACCCCCTCAGCTCACGAGGATTTGCGGCGCAACGAGGATGGTTACCTCTTTCTCGGATTTGTTCTGTCTGGCGGCGGTGTAACGATTTGGCATTCCGGAGACACAATCCCCTTCCCAGGTTTGGCCGAGTGGCTGATGCCCTTTCGGGTCGATCTGGCCCTTCTGCCCGTCAACGGTCGAGACGCCCTGCGTGCCGCAAACGGCGTCCCTGGGAACCTCACACTGGAGGAAGCTGTCGGTCTCGCCGACGAGATCGGTGCCAGGGCCATGATTGGCCACCACTTCGGGCTGTTCGATTTCAATACGATCGATCCCCAGGAAGGGGTGCAGCGGCTCGCGTCGCTTAACCCGGTTGCCGACATAAGGTTGGCGGAAGTTGCGACTGCGTATCGGATCAGTCCCGTCAAGCGGGAGCCGCTTTCGATCCTGATCGTTTGTCGCGGCAACATCTGCCGTTCTCCGACTGCCGACGGCATCTTGCGTGCCGCTCTTCCGGGCCATCGGATCGATAGCGCCGCGATAAGGGACTGGAACGTCGGGAAACCGCCTCACGCCGAAACCGTCGCCGTCGCTACCGGACGAGGTGTCGCGCTCGATAAGCTCATCGCCCGCCAAATTCAGAAGACAGACTTCGACCAATTCGACTTGATCCTCGGCATGGACGATCAGAACATGGAGGGCATTCGGACACTGCGTCCGGAAGGCAGTCACGCGCGCATCGGCCGACTCGGCGCCTATTCGTCACCGGGAGAGGAAGCGACGATCATCGATCCGTGGGGAGAACCGCGAGAGGCGTTCGAAGCAGTCTTCGATCAGATATCGACCGCTTGCGAGCGATTGGCGCAATTCGCGCGAACGACTTGATGGATCACGGAATAAGGGAGTGAGAACCATGGACTTCGGACTTAAAGAAAAAATCGTTATTGTGACGGGCGGAGCAACCGGAATCGGCCACGCGATTGCCCGAACCTTCCACGAAGAGGGTGCGATTGTTATCATCAATGGCCGCGACAGAGCTAAGCTCCACAAGGCGACCTCATCAATCGGACCACGCGCTTACGGCGTAGTTGCAGATCTGATGACGAAAGAGGGCGCACTGACCCTGGCGAATTATGCGGCCGGCTTCGGCCCGGTTTCGTTCCTCGTCAACAATATCGGCGTCTTCGACGTCAACGATTTCTTCGAGGTCAGCGACGAGCGCTGGATGGAGTATTTCCAACACAATCTGATGACAGCGATCCGCATCACGCGTCTTGTGATGAAGGACATGCTGTCGCGCAACGACGGCAGCATTGTCTTCATTTCTTCCGAAGCGGCAATCCGCTCGATTGGCAACATGACGCCATACTCCACCACGAAGACGGCGATGCTCGGACTGAGCCGCTCCTTGGCGGAGTTGACCCGTGGCACGAACGTGCGCGTCAACAGCTATATGCCAGGCTCGACCGCAACTGAGTCGGTCGAAACCTATTTCGCCGATCTTGCCGCAGAGCAGGGAAAAACGGTCGAACAAACGCTCGCCGACTTCTACCGCGACGTCCAACCCTCCAACCTCGTTCAAAAGCTTATCGATCCCGCATTGCACGGGCGCGGCGTGGTGCAACTGATGACCAACGCGGCGATGAACGGTGTCTGCCATAGGGCTGACGGTGGTACCATTCGCTCCATATTCGGTTGATAGGGAGGCAGAAATGGCGGGGAAGCTAGGCATTCACAGTCTCGTTTTCACTGACGATTGGTCGGGGGAAAAGGCAGCACATAGCTGCCGAGCCGCGGCCGAGATCGGCTTCGAATTGATCGAGGTGCTGATGTTCGACCCAGAGGCACTCGACGTCGCACTCACCCGAAAAGTCGTCAATGACGCCGGACTAGAATTGCGGCTCGGCATGGCGCTAGGTCCCGAGGCCGACATTTCGTCGGCCGACAGCTCGATCGCCGAGCGAGGCGAAAAGACTGTGAAGCGTGCTCTGGAAATTGCCTCGGAGCTCGGGGCGCCGGCGGTATCGGGCATAACCTACGCGGCATTTGCAAATTACGGAGCTCCTGCGACGGTGCAGGCGCGGCAGCGAGTTGCCGAACGGCTTTCTCGTCTCGACCGGCGAGCCGGGGAGTTGGGCGTTCGGCTCGGGCTGGAGCCGGTCAATCGATATGAAAGCTACCTCGTCAACACCTTGGACGAGGCGGCGTCTCTTATCCACGCGTCGGGTGGCGCTAATCTATTCATTCACATGGATACGTTTCATATGAACATCGAAGAGGGCGACATTGCCGCGGCCATCCAACGCAATGCACCTTTGCTCGGATACGCTCATGTTGCCGACAGCAATCGCGGAATCCTCGGCGGCGGGCACTTCGATCTCACGTCTTATTTTGGTGCCCTCGAAAGCGCCGGCTACAAGGGGGATTTCACCGTCGAAGCTTTTTCGTCCAAGGTACTGAGCGATGCGCTGGTCGCAGGTATTCGGTTATGGCGTGAAGCTTGGGATGATTCCCTCGTCGCGGCACGCCTTGCCTTCGACGTGATTCGAGTAGCGCAAGAAAAAGCGCGCGTTGGATGCAAAGTGTGGTAAGAAAAGAAATTTCATTCTTTGGAATTTGACGGTTATAGAATTGCGGCAAATGAGTCGGAGTCATAATCGATGGACAACGCTACAGACAACAGGCAATCCATACTAATGAGAATACGCTGGAAGGCCGGATATATGAATCCGGCCCTTCGGCGGATCGCTGACCGAGTGCTGAAGACACCCGAAGAAATAAAGTCAATTTCGATCAAAGATCTCGCAGTTCAATGCGAGGTATCGGAATCAACGGTCACGCGTTTCGTCCGAGAGATCGATGTCCAGAGCTTTCAGCAGTTCAAGATCTTGATCGCGGAAGAATTGTCGCAAGGTTCAACGACGAGCGAGCCAATCTCCGAGCGACACGTCTACGAAGATATCACCGACGAGGACGATACGTCCTCGGTGCTTTCAAAGGTCGCTGCTCGCTACGCGATGACGGTTTCGGATACCCGCGCCGGGCTCGCGGAAAAAGAACTCGAACGCGCCGTTGCGGCAATCGAGAATGCCGACGTGCTCGGGTTTTTCGCGATGGGTGCTTCGCTGATATGCGTTGAGAACGCGCTGCTGCGTTTCATGCGGGTCGGCAAGCGGTGCCTCTTTTTCCGAGATCTCGGCATACGGCAGATCTCGACCTCTACGCTGGGAGCCAATTCGCTCGCGATCGGCGTTTCGAATTCCGGACGCACGATCTCGACTGTCGACAGCTTGCAACATGCGAAACTCCAAGGTGCGACGACGCTGGCGATAACATCGTTTCCGGATTCGCCTATCGTTCGGCATGCTGATATCTGCCTCTTCACACCGACCATCACCGGCGTCGTCGGGCCGGGCGAATACCACGAATCCATGGTCTCGAAAATCGCACAGCTCCAGGTCATCGATGTGCTCTATTCGCTCTATGCCGTTCGCAATTTTGGCAGAGCAATGGAAGGGCTCGAACGAACCTCCGATGTGACCGCTCTGACGCGCTATTGAAGGAGCGACGAATGCCTGCGGAAGAGCCTCGCGTCGAGCGTCTCGGATCTCGTCTGGCCGCAGCGGAATACGCCGCCCGAGAGGCCGGCCGCACGTTGCTTACCCACTACGGCCGTCGCAGCCGGTTGGTAATCGAACAAAAGGGGCTGAATGATTTCGTCTCGGTTGCGGATCGCGAGGCCGAAGACGTGATCGCCGCGATTCTGCGGCCGGCCTTCCAGACGGATGGTTTCCTCGGTGAGGAGACGGGTCGCTCCGGATCGCTCGAAGCGGACTATGTCTGGTGTGTCGATCCACTCGACGGCACCACGAATTTCTTGAGGGGTGCGCATAACTGGTGCGTGTCGATCGGACTGTGGTCGAAAGGCGAGCCAGTTCTCGGTGTAATTTACGATCCGCTGCGCGATGAGCTTTTCGCCGGCGCAGACGGTATTGCCGCAACAATCGACGGCGCCGTGATTTCGACGAGCAGCACAGCCTCGGTCGACCGGACAAGCCTTGGCCTCGGCCATAATCACCGCGTGCCGCCAGAGACATTCGCTAAAGATGCGCAAAGGCTTTTCGCCGCGGGCGGAAGCTTCCGGCAGGTAGGCGCGGGGGCGTTGATGCTGGCCTATGTCTCGGCTGGCCGCGTAGATGGCTACTTCGAGCGCCATATGTGGGCCTGGGATGCCATTGCTGGCCTTGCCCTCATCAAGGCAGCAGGTGGGCGTGTTGTTCCATATCCGAACCTCGGGGCCCCACTAGAGCAGGGTGGTCTCGTCCTTGCGAGTGGTCCGGCACTTTACCGTGATCTTTCCGATCTTTTCGAGATCCCTTGAGCGAACGCGCCTGCTGCGTCGATCTTGAAGGCAATCTTCGGATAAAGCGAAGACTGGCCCACACCTCCCCATGCTATTGATACGGTTGGCTTTTCACGAAAGCCAAAGCGCCGTCAAGCGCTAGCAGCCAATGGGAGTTAAGCGAATGAAGGATGGAATTTTTGTCTTTGACGCAGCGGTGCATTGCCAAGACTTCAGTGACGGTCAGATCAAAGACGGCAGCGATGGCCGACGAGTTCGCATTCTGCGCGAACAGCTGACCGGATTCATCAACCTTACCGGCCGGCGCGGCCCGCCGCCCGAGCCAGAAACCTTTTCAAACCCGGATCTCGATTGGGCCATGGACATGTTGTTCGGGAAATCCGACACGGATATGGCGTGCGCCTGTTCTGTGCCGCTGTTTTCTCATTGGCGCGCTGGCCTCGGTCCTGTTGAACTTAGCCACGCACTCGCACAAAAGGATCCGAAACGGATAGTGCTGACCGGTGGCGTCGATCCTGCCTATCACGGGCTCGGGCCGGCATTGAAGGAAATGGAACGCCAGGTTCACGAGCTTGGTGCCGTTAGCTTCAAATTCTATCAATATCAGTCTCGGGGTTGCTCTTGGCGTGCGGACGATCGGGACATTGCCTATCCATTGTGGGAAAAGGCTCTCGAGCTTGGCGTCAAGATGGTCCAGTTCCACAAGGGCTTTCCCCTTGAACTAGGCCCGGTAGAAGCTTTCAAGCCAAACGACATTCAATATGCGGCAGCCGATTTTCCGGAACTCAACTTCGGAATTCATCATCTAGGCGACCCCTATGTCGATGAGACCATCTCCATCGCCAGCCGTTTCGAAAACATTTTCTTGATCCTGCCGCTTTGGTTCAACCAGTACTACCTCCAGCCGTGGAAGATGCTCGAACGACTCGGCGAGGCGCTCCTGTATGTCGGTTCCGAGCGAATTTGTTACGGCTCGGAGGCCTTCATCTGGCCGCATGTTCAGACCTACATCGACACGCTCGCAAATCTCAAAATGCCGGAGGAATTGCAGGATCGTTATGGGTATCCCGAGATAACCCGGGAAATGAAGGAAAACATTCTGGGCAAGGCTTTCGCTCGCGGCATGGGCATCGACCTGGATGCGAAGAAGCGCGAACTGGGATTGACGCCATGATCGACAGAGACATGCTGGCAGCCGCTCTTGGCCGGGCGCGCCCCCTCATTCTCGGTCACGGCGGCGACATAGCGATCACCGGCGTAACCGAGGACGGCACCGTAACTGTTGCGCTAACGGGCGCTTGTCGTGCTTGCCCGAACCTCGCGATGACTTTCGTCGGATCCGTCCGGAGTTATCTGATGGAAGTACCTGGCGTACAGGAGGTCGAATGCGAGCAGGTGAAGGCAGCTCCGAGGGCACTATCGCGTCTTGCCAACCTCTTGAACGCCCATCCCTATCCCGCAGCGTAGTCGTCGGCGCTTAGAACGCGAGGAAGCGCATCGGGCGACCGATGCGCTTCCGGGCGTCGAGAGTCTTTGGGTTTACGGAATGAGCCGTTCCGCGCGCAGCCTGTCGAAGACGTCGATAAACGACCGCTCTGTGTCCTGGAATTCCTTGAAGCCCAGAGCTCTGCTCTTGGCCATGGAATGCAGGCATTCCATGGGGCGACCGAGGTCGAGGTCCGTATGCCAAGGCGAGGCGAGGCGCTCCAGCTTGTGAGGCTGAAGACCGTGCTGTGTCACTAGGGTCTGCCACTCTGGGTCAAGGCCCTGCATGCGGTCTGTTAGCGAATTGTATTGACCTGGATAAGCGCCCACCTCGACGTCGAAATAGTCGGCGATTCTCTTCCACAATTGTTCCCAGCGAAAAACGTCGCCGTTCGTGGCGTTAAAGGCTTCATTACGCGCATTCGGTTCCGTCGATGCCCATACGATGTGCTTTGCCAGCAGACGCGCATCGGTGATGTCGTTGATCCCGTAATATGCGGTCGGGGTACCCGGAAACGTGAAAGGACGCCCCGTCGCCTTGCAGATCGACGCGAAAGTCGCAAGAGTTGCGCCGATGTTCATCAGGTTACCGACCGCATAGCCGATGATTGTGTGCGACCGATGCACCGACCAGCTAAAGCCGTGCCGCGACGCATAGTCCAACGCGACGTCTTCCAGTTCATAGTAGAAGTTCTTTTTTTCCAGCCGTGGTGCGTCCTCGCGAAATGGCGTGACCGGGGTCACTTTTCCGTAGTCCTCGAACGGGCCGAGATAGTGCTTGGTGCCCGTGACGACAGCGACGTGCTCGACCGTCCCGGCAGCGACAACCCCGTCGAGTAGGGTGCGAAGCATTCCGCCGTTAAGGCGGATATTTTCGTCTTCGTTTCGCCCTAAAGTCCATGTGCAGAAATAAACATGTGTCGGCCTGAGCGTCGCGAGTGTCCTCAGCGCGGCCTCGCGATCGAGAAGATTGACCGCTAGGGGCCGCATGTAGGACGCGCCGATCGACGGCTTGCGCGCCAGCCCCGTGATTTCAAAACCGCCACGGTCGCGCAGATGCTCGGCAACGTTTAGTCCGACGATTCCCGTCGCGCCTGCGACAAGTGCCCGTTTCTGATACATGACTTCAGTCTCCTCATGTGAGTTGGAGGATTAGAAGTGCCATTTACGTCTTGCCCGAGTAAGCTGCCCATTGTCATAAGTGAAGTGAACTGTTGTCACTAATGAGGAGCCGACATGTCCGGACGCATTTCTGAGATCGAGGTCTTCATAAAAGTCGTCGAGACAGGGAGCTTTACAGCCGCAGCAGATGCTTTGCGGCTTTCGCCATCGGCAATCAGCAAGATCATCGCCCGCATTGAGGCTCGCCTCGGCTTGCCGCTGGCGATCCGTTCGACACGGAAGTTACGCTTGACGGTTGAAGGCGAAGACTATTTCGCCCGTGGCAAGCAGATTCTGCAGGATATTTCGAGCCTTGAGCGCGGCGTGCGGGAAAGCGCGGGGCAAATCGGCGGCACGCTCCGCGTCAGCTGCAACGTACCCTTTGGGATTCACAGGATCATGCCGATCGTTTCGGGCTTTCTCGCCGCTTATCCCGACATAGCGCTCGAGTTTTCGCTTTCCGATACGACAGCGGACCTCATTCGCGAGGGCGTCGACGTCGCGATCCGGACGGGTGTTTTGACGGACTCTACGATTCGCGTTCGACGGCTCGCTGCGTCGTTGCGCCATGTCGTTGCTTCGCCCGACTACCTAGCGCGGCACGGCGTGCCAGTGGAACCCCGCGATTTGCTGGAACATAACTGCCTGACGCTCGGGTTCAGTCGCAGCTATGGCAAATGGCCATTCCGAGTCGACCAGGACGGCGTTGTCACGCAACTCGATTTGGCGGTCAAAGGCAATCTCAGTCTCGACAATGGCGAAAGCTTGAGGCGCTTTGCCCTTGATGGCATCGGCGTCGCGCGCCTCTCCGAGTTTCACATCGGCTCTGACCTTCGCACCGGACGACTTGTTTCGGTGCTCGACACCTTCAATCCGGGTGACCGCGAGCCGGTTTCGATCATTTATGCTGACCGAACGCCTCTCGCGCCACGTATTCGGGTCTTCGTGGATTACCTCGTGCAGAATGTCGCACCTTAATCGCACGATTTGTGAAGTTTCGTACAGAATGAAGTGATCATTTTTCGCCGGCGGAATCCTGCCGGCAATGTTACTCGTTGGGTGCATTTCGTGTTTCCAGAGGAGGGCGTCCGTTGAACGGCGCCTGGGAACCGGTGGCCGCAGGATGCTGGCCTGCAAGGAGGAACTCAATGAATTGTTTGGCCGATCTCAGGATGTTTTCCGAAATCGCTCGGTCGCAAAGTATGGCGAGTGCCGCTAGCCGCCTTGGCATGGCCCCGGCGACGATCAGCGGACGTTTAAAGGCGCTTGAAGACCACTACGGCGTGGCGCTCGTTCGACGCACGACGCGCTCGTTCCTTCTAACGGAGGAGGGTAAGTTGCTCTTGGAGCGCGCTCAGCCGGTACTATCGGGATTCGCAGAATTGGAGCGTGATATGGGCGGGCGGCGTAACGCTATTGCGGGCGGCTTAATTCTGTCTTGCGCAACCGACATTGGTCGAAGTCACGTGCTTTCGCTTGTGCAAGCATTCGCTCGGGCGCATCCCAACGTGGATTTCTCTGTTCGGTTCGACCCGCCCGCCGCCCTGCATGAAAACCATTTCGACGTGGCGTTGCGGGCCGGGTCCCTGAAAGATTCCGGCCTTACGGTCCGCAAGCTTTTCGATATGGCAACGGTCAGCGCCGCGGCCCCGTCCTATCTTGCGGAGCGCGGATGCCCGGGCACCCCCGAGGCCCTATCGGTCCACGAGTGTCTTCGCCTGGAGGGTTCGTCGATATTTGGCGACGTCTGGACGTTTGACGGTGGGGGTGTTGGGCATTTGCCGGTCGACGGCCGATTTCGCGCAAGCGACCCGGAAACACTAAAAACCTTCGCGTTGCAAGGTCTCGGTATCTTCCGCCTGGCGCGGGCGGACATTGACCCGGAACTTCGTTCCGGTCAGCTGCACGCTGTTTTGGAGGCATTCGAGCCCGCCCCCATGCCAGTCTCTTTGATCAGCGACCCGCGTCGGCGGCTTCCGGCGCGCACGGCGGCATTTATCGATTTCGCACTGCGTCATTTTGCAAAGGGTCAGGGATCGCAATCTCTGGGCTGGCGACAGAACGCTGCATGATCGTGTAAAATTTTTTTTCTTGCAAAACATACGAAAAAAAATTAGTTCTATCGGCCAGGACATGTTCCATGGCCGGGAGGGCGACGACGGCCATCCGGCCAACGGGAAACGTGTGTAGCGCCTGGAGGGGCGGCACACGGGAGCTAACACGCTACGCATGTCACGGGAGGTATTGACGATGGATTACGGTCTGGCAGGCAAGCACGTATTGGTGACGGGCGGTGCTACGGGCATCGGTCTCGCAGTTGCCGCGGCTTTCATTGCCGAGGGTGCGAAGGCGACAATCACCGGTCTCTCGCAGGCAGATGTGAGCGCAGCTGTCGCGCAGCTTGGGCCGGGCACTCGCGGTATCGCTTGCGACCTCACCGCAGCTGGCGAAGACAAGCGCCTTGCCGAGTTCGCCCGGGCGGAGGCGCCTATCGATTTCCTTATCAATTCGGTGGGCATATTCGAAGTACGTCCGTTCTTCGAAACGCGTGATGAGGATTGGTTTCGCTTTTTCGACGTCAATGTCATGACCGGCGTACGCATGTCGCGCCTCGTTCTCAAGGATATGCTGGAGCGTGGCGAAGGGTCGATTGTTTTCATTAGCAGCGAGAGCGCGGTGAAGCCACAGGCGTGGATGCCACACTATGGAGCGATGAAGGCCTGTCTGCTCGGTGTTTCACGCGCGCTCTCGGAGTTGACACGCGGCACCAGGGTGCGGGTGAACACCATCCTCCCAGGGCCGACCGACACGACCGCCGTGCGCCGCTATCACGAGGAAATCGCCCGCGATGAGGGTATTACTCGTGCAGAGGTCGTCGCCGCCTATTTCGACAAAACGGAGCCCACATCGCTCATCCGTCGAATGATTGCACCTGAAGAGGTTGCGGCAAGCGTCGTTCATCTCGCCGCATCTCCCGCTCTCAACGGCATGGCGATGCGGGCCGAGGGCGGGACGATCCGCGCAATTCTCTGATTTCGAACCGGAAACGACTATGGCTGACCTTCAAATCGAAAACCTCGCGAAAACCTTCAAAGGCGGCTTCACCGCGCTAAACGGGATCACGCTGGACGTCGCGGACCGTGAAGCGGTTTTTCTGCTCGGGCCCTCAGGCGCGGGGAAGACCACGACCCTGCGGCTCGTCGCGGGTCTCGAGGAAGCGACCGCCGGCCGCATTATGATCGGCGGCCGTGATGTGACCCGCTGGACACCGCGTGAGCGCAACCTAGCGATGGTCTACGACAAGCACTCGCTCTTTCCGCATCTGACAGTTTTCGAGAACCTTGCCTATCCCTTGCGAATTCGCAAAATGGCCGAGTCCGCGATCGTCCGCCACATTTCCGGCGTCGCCGAGACGCTGCAGATCGAAAAATTGCTGGAACGCCGCCCCAACGAATTGTCGGGCGGCCAGCAGCAGCGTGTGGCAATTGGCCGGGCGCTGGTGCGCGATGCCGACGTTTTTCTTTTGGACGAGCCCATATCTCATCTCGACGCGCAGCTGCGGGCTCGCATGCGGGTCGAATTCAAGCGATTGCAGCGCGATTTCCGCGCGACAATGCTTTATGTCTCGCATGACCAGCTCGAGGCCATGACCATGGCGGATCGCATCGTGCTGATCAACAAGGGCCGGATCGAGCAGATCGCAGCGCCGCAAACGCTCTTCGATCTGCCCGATACACTCTTTGCGGCAACCTTCATCGGCGAGCCGCCAATGAACGTCATTCCTGCAACGATCTCGGATGATTCAGGGTACTATCGTCTGCGGGTTGGAGACGCTTGGATCGAGGTCGACCGCAACTGGATGGCCGAAGGCGATCCCCTACGCGCGGGCAGTGAATACCTTATCGGTTTCCGGCCCCAGCATCTCTCTCTATGTGAGCCAGAGACAGACCATCACTGCAAAGTCAACGGCAAACTCTTCGCTGTTGAGACCCTCGGATCACGTGTTGTTTTCGACATCGATACGGCTGGCCACGTCATCAGGGCCATGACTTCCGTCGACGCCGCCCAGGGCCATCCAAGCACGATCGGCGCCCCCGTGTCGTTCAAGATCGATCCGAACTTCATCTACCTTTTCGATAAGACGACCGGGCGCACAGTGCGCCAGGCGCGCTTCACGCAGAGGCAGAAAGCGCCGGCACATGCCTGAGGCGGCGTGACGGCGAAGCGCATGCAACATCAAAATCAGGAGGAGAGAATGAGAGTGATGAAATTGACCGTCGCTATGGCGGCGGGTCTTGCCCTCTGGCTGCAGACCCTGCCGGCCGAAGCGCAAACCGAAGCGCAGAAAGCCCTCGCGGGCAAGACTGTGCATTTCCTTGCCCCGTCGATGCCGCAATTTGCGGCATTGGAAAAATTCATTCCCGAGTTCGAGCAGAAATACGGGATCAAAGTGGTGATCGACGAAATTCCGTTCGAGAACTATCGTCAGAAGTCCCTCGTCGAGATGCAGCAAGGGACAGGAACTTACGATATTTTTGCAGTTGACGTCATGTGGTTGGCTGAATACGCGGCCGCCGGCTTCCTTGAGCCGTTGATGTCTTATGTCAAGAACCCGGACCTGACAGACGCCGATTACGACATCGACGACTTCTTGCCGCGTGTAATAAGCGGTACCGGAGTCTTTAACGACACGCTCTACACGATACCGATTGGCGCCGGCCCGGTTGGCACGACTTTCCGTGCGGATGTCGCCGAGAAGGCTGGCTTCAAACTTCCGGAGCGTTTCTCGCCGGAATTCAACACGCAGTACATGTTCGACGCAGCCAAAAAGGTTCACAAGCCCGAAAGTAACATGATCGGCTTCGCAAACATCCCCGGCCGCTGGTTCTGGGGGGTGACTTATCTTCCTTACCTTTACGCTTTCCAGACGCCGCAGACCAAGGGCGACGAATATGTCGATAAGGACTGGAAGGTTACGATCAACAACGAGCGAACCGTCGCATCGATCGACTACTTCGTCAGTCTGAAGCAGTTCATGCCGGCGGATAGTGCGAACTGGGGCATCGGCGAAGCGACGGCGGTTTACCAGGGGGGTAACGCCTTTGGCACCTGGAACTACCAAGACTTCATCAAGGGGTTCTTCGAGGACTCTCAGACCCAAGCGAAAGTCGCTGGAAAGAACGTGCATTTGCATACGCCAGCGGGTCCGAACGGTGTAATCGATCCTTGGTTCGGCGCATGGTCACTGGGTCTTTCCAAAGATTCCCAGAACAAGGAAGCAACTTGGACCTTCATCCAGTGGCTGACCTCCAAAGACGTGCAGGAGCGAGCTACCCAGTACGGTGCAGGTCCATCGCGCCACTCGACTTACAAGAGCGAGACGCTCGCCAAGTATCAGCCGTGGTGGCCGGGCGTATACGACTTCATGCTGAAGGAAACCAATCCAGACGAACGCATTCGCGTGCCGGAATGGGCGGAAATGTCCGACGTCATGGGCGAAGAAGGCAACCGCGTCTGGATCGGCGAGATCGACAGCAAGACCGCAGCCGCCAATATGGAAAAGCGGATGACAGAAGCGATGCGCAAGGGTGGCTACTACATCCCCGGTCGCTCCGACCTGCCGAAACAACTGTGGCGTGATCTCAGCTACTACGACCGCATGCCGTCAAAGTGGAATTAACGAACTGACGCGTAGTCCGGCCGAGTGTCGGACACGCACGCCGACACGTCCTCCTTCCTGGGACGTGTCGGTTCCCTCAATCGCAACTCAAAGGGACTGAGACAATGTCGATCTCGGAAAACACCACAACAGCTGCGCCCATCACCTTCGGGGAGCGGAGTTTCCTTTCCGGTTTCGGCCCTTCGAACCGGAAGGTCTTTCCATGGGTGCTCATGGCACCGACGCTGATCATACTGTTCGCCATCGGCATTTTCCCATTCCTCTATTCACTTTACATCGCCGGGCACAACTTCATCCTGTCGAAACCGTATATTCCGCGTTTCTTCGTTGGCCTTTATCAATACCAGGCAGTCGTACAGGATCCGGAATTCTGGCATGCGCTGCGAAAGACGTTGATCTTTACAGTCGAGGCGGTCTTCATCCAATTCTGGCTCGGGCTAGGCCTTGCGCTCCTGTTCCAGCGTCAGTTGCGCGGGATCGCACTGATGCGTGTCTTCATCCTAATTCCGATGATCCTGCCACCCCTCGTCGCGGCTTTGATCTGGCGGTACATGTTTTATCCGGGCGCTGGCTTGGTCACCTACTACGTTGGGGGCATCACACGAGCGCTCGGCCTGGGCGAAATTCCCTTTCTCTCAAATCCAACAATCGCTTTTCAGACGCTGGTCTTCGTCGACGTCTGGGAATGGACGCCCTTCATGTTTCTAATGCTGTCGGCGGGCCTCGCGTCTATTCCGCGTCAGCCCTACGAAGCTGCCGAAATCGACGGCGCCGGCTCGTGGCGCGTCTTTTGGACGATCACGATGCCCTTGTTGCGACCAGCGATATTGATCGCGGTGATTATTCGCACCATGGACGCCTTCCGAACTTACGAGTTGATCGTGATCATGACGCGAGGCGGTCCAGGCAACGCGACCACCACGCTCAACGTCTTTCTTACCAAAACGGGGTTGGAATTCTTCGATGCCTCCAAGGCAGCCGCTCTCTCGCTGATCATGATGATGATCATCGTCGTCATGAGCTTCGTGTTCATCCGCGTCTTCCGCTCGAAGACCGAAGTGGCCGAATAAGGAGGGCCAGATGAGAAAATTGTCTTATTCTATTGAGTCTCCGGCGGTGCCACCTCGCCAGCGGAACTGGTGGGTCTACCTGCTTCTAGCGGTCGTCTGTGCTCTCAACGTCCTTCCCTACCTTTGGGTCGTGCTCACAGGATTCATGGATGGGGCCAGCGCCTCAGCCCCAACGCCGCAATGGCTGTTTACACCGTCGCTGGAAGCTTTCCAGTTTCTGATAGTCGACAAGGGAATCCTGAAGAACTTCTTCAACAGCGTCATCGTTTCGTTCTCGTCTACCTTCTTGTCAGTCACGATCGGAATGTTCTGCGCATATGCGCTGGCGCGTTACGAGTTCGTAGGTCGTGACGACGTATCCTTCTGGGTTCTGACCAACCGCATGATGCCGCCCGTCGCCGTCCTGATACCGATCTTCGTGATCTTTCAGACAGTCGGGCTGCTCGACAGTTTGATCGGCCTCATCATCCTCTATACCGCGATGCAGTTGCCATTCGTGGTTTGGATGCTCACCGGCTATTTCCGAGACATCCCGCGCAGGTACGAAGAATCGGCGATGGTCGACGGCGACACGTGGTTTGCCGCCTTCCGCAAGGTGACACTGCCGGTGATGATGCCTTCAATCACAGCGACGGCGATCTTCGTCATGATCCTCTCCTGGAACGAATTCGCCTTCGCCACCTTCCTGACGAGCAACAATGCCAAGACCATGCCTCCTGCGGTAATGGCATACTCCATTGGAGCAGATATCCGCTGGAACGTACTCGGCGCCGCCGTGGTGCTGATTACCGCGCCTATCATCCTTTTCGTGCTGCTTTTGCAACGCCAATTCATCAGTGGCCTGTCACAAGGGGTGATACGCAAATGATTTTCTCCAACAACTGCACGAACCAGGAAATGGAAAATCGCCATGGCTGAAATTCAGATCGACAGCCTGATAAAGCAATTCGGCGCGTTTCGCGCAGTGACGGACGTCAACATCAAGGTCAAGGACGGTGAATTCGTCTTCCTTCTTGGTCCGTCCGGGTGTGGAAAGACGACGACGCTGCGGATGATCGCGGGTTTGGAAATGCCGAGCAGCGGCCGAATCGCGATCGGCGAGCGCAACGTCACTTTTCTCCGACCCAGACATCGCAATGTCGGCATGGTGTTCCAGGACTACGGTCTTTACCGGCACCTGACCGTTTTCGGAAACATCGCCTATCCCCTGGAAGTCAGGCGGTTCGGGCGTAAAGAAATTGATGCCAAGGTCAAAGCCGTGGCGCACACGATGCAAATTACCGATGTTCTCCAACGGAAGCCGGATCAGCTCTCGGCAGGTCAATTGCAACGTGTCGCGATCGCCCGCATGCTGGTGCGCGACGCCGACGTCTTTTTGATGGACGAGCCGATGTCACATCTTGATGCACAATTACGCGGGCAGATGCGCGCCGAGTTGCGTCACATTCAAAAGAGCGTCGGGGTAACGACGATTTTCGTCACTCATGACCAACTCGAGGCCATGACCATGGCGGATCGTATCATCGTCATGAAGAATGGCGAGATGCTGCAGTTCGCTACGCCGCGCGAAATTTTCGAGCGGCCGGCGACCGAGTTCGTCGCAACTTTTGTCGGCGAGCCGCAAATGAATGTTTTCGATGTGACTTTGGTCAACGAGAACGGTTCGATCATCGCCAAAACGCGTGATTTCAATATTCCGCTCCAGCAGGATTGGGTGCGGCGCTGGGGATTGGAAAAAAGGCTCGACTCGCCCTTGCGGCTGGGCGTCCGCCCGGAAAACATCAGCGTCAGTGAAAAGGCCGACGCGGCTTGCGCCATCCCGGCCGAACTCTTCTCATTCGAGCCGACGGGGGCGGAAAACCTATACGTGCTCCAATGTGGTGACGTTACGATTACCACTCGCTCGTCCACTACCGAGACTGCCGGGCTCTCCAAGCAAGACGGCAGTCGCCTCTACGCGGGGTTCGACCCGAATTGGATCTATCTTTTCGAACCCGGCTCGGGGCGGACGATTGCTCAGGCGCTGGCGAGCCGGCCCGATACGACGGAGAACTGAGATGAAGTCCCCATTCGTGCTGTTCATAATCATGGCCCTGTTGCTTGGATCGTGCTCGGTCATTGCTGGCGGCGTTTCCCACTGGCCCGCTTCGCTCGTCGCCGTTGTCGTCATCATCGCGATGAAGCTGTGGAACGACCGGGTAAAAATCCTCGCCTGGCCGATGGAGTTTCTGCTCGCCGCCGGCGTTACGATGATCGTCATCAATCTCGCTCGGCTCTATATGTTGCCGATGGCCTACTGAGAGGGACAGAGTGCCGTGACCAACCAAGCTCTCTCAGTTTCCGGGCTGACGGTTTCTTTCGGCGCGAAGCGTGCCGTCAAGGGCGCGACATTCTCCGTACGGCGCGGTGAGATCACGGGGTTTCTCGGACCGAACGGCGCGGGCAAAACGACGGTGATGGGCGCCATCATGGGACTGGTGAAGCAAGACGCCGGAACGATCGAGCTTTTGGGCCAGCGCGACGGCAGCAGACTTGCGGCAACGCGATTGCGCGTCGGCTTTCTGCAGGAGAAGCCACGGGTCTATCCGGAGATGAGCGCGCGCGCTTACCTCCGCTTCTTTGCCGATCTCTATGGCGTGCCCGACGCTGGCAAGCGCGTCGAGGAGACGTTGGAGCGTGTCGGTCTGACTTCCGCCGCCATGCGACCGCTGGGCACCTTCTCACGGGGAATGCAACAGCGTGCCTGTCTCGCTCGGGTGATGCTCCATCGCCCGGAGTTCCTGATGCTCGACGAGCCCACGCTCGGTCTCGATCCGCGTGGCGTGGCCGATATGCGCACAGTCTTTCGCGAGATGAAGGCGCAAGGTGTCACGCTGCTCTTCTCGTCGCATCAACTGGCGGAGATGGAGCGCGTCTGCGATAGCGTCGTCTTCATGCGTGGCGGTGAGGTGATCGCTTCTGGTAGTCCGCAAGACATCGTTCCGCAGCGATTAGGTAGAAATGTGTTCGAAGCGGAATTGTTCGAGCCCGCAAGTATCGCCCTTTCAGCGATACAGGCCAGCGAACGGTTCGCCGAGTTGAGAGCGGTCGGCGAAAATCGTTTGAAGTTTGCCCTTGTCGGCGTACCGGCCGATCGGCGCGCTGCACGAGCGGACGCTGCCAGGGCGCTGACGGCCTTTGGGCTGACGGTCCTGTCGCTCACCGACGAGGCGCCGTCGCTGGAAGACGTGTTTATCAGCCTGACGCGCGAGGATGCCCCACGGCACCCACCGTTGGACACAATATGAAGGAGTAAGTTCAATGGACCTTGGATATAGAAATCGGCGCTGCCTCGTAACGGCATCGACGGGAGGGCTCGGATTTGCCATCGCACGTGCGATGGCCGGGGAGGGAGCTACGGTCGTCGTCAACGGGCGTGGCCGCGAAACCGTCGACAAAGCGATCGCACGCATTCGCGCCGAGTTTCCGGACGCTCAACTGGAAGGTGCTGTCGGCAATTCCGGGACCCGGGAGGGCTGCGAAACGCTAATCGAGAATTGCCCGGACGTAGACGTGCTCGTCGCCAATCTCGGCATCTACGAGGCTGTTGACATTTACAAGGCTGGAGACGATCGCTGGTACGAGCTGATCGAGGTCAATGTCATGAGTGGCGTGCGTTTGGCTCGGCATTATTTGCCGAAAATGCTCGCCCGTGATAGCGGGCGAGTGATCTTTATGGCGAGCGAATCCGGTATCAATCCCGCCCCCGAAATGCCTGCCTACAGTGCCACAAAGACGATGCAGCTTTCGCTCGCTCGCAACCTTGCCGAAACGACCAAAGGAACCAATGTCACCGTAAATTCAGTATTGCCGGGGCCCTGCAGCACCGAAGGGGTCGCGGCACTGATCGCCGGCCTGTATCCAGATTTGCCGAAGGAGGAGGCGGAGCGCAGGTTCGTCTCCGATAATAGGCCGACGTCGCTGATCCAGCGGCTCTCGAAGCCACAAGAAGTGGCCGATTTCGTCACGTTTCTAGGATCCGTTCGTACGGGTATCGTCAACGGTGCGGCCCTTCGTATCGATGGCGGTCTGATCCGAACTGTCATGTGACCGGACCTATGATGGAACACGTTCCCCCCGTTTTCATCGGCATTTCCCTCGATCCCCCGGGTCGAATTCGGCGCACTATCTTGCTTGCGCGTCGAGAGGTAATGTCGAAATTCAGTTCTCTTTGGTTCTGGATGGTGGCGAGCCTTCTGGGGCTAATGGCGTATAGCTACGGCGGCGGCTTTCAGCAGACGTTTCAGACGGAATCGGTCGTCGTCACGGCCGATCCGCTCTTGGGCCTGAACACGACGATTGTCGGGTTTCTCGGACTCGTTCTGGGACTACGCCTGGCTTGTGGGATCAGTTGGGAACGTGAACATGGAACGTTAGAAGTTTTGCGCGCGGGCCCTGTCTCGTGGCTGGATCTACTCGTAGCGAAATTCCTTGCAGAAGTCGCTGTTCTAGGGGCTCTTGGCGCAATCTACGTGGCCTACCTGTTGATTGCGCAACCGCTTGGCGACGCGATGATCGGACCGGAAATTTTGCTACCGGTTCTGGGAAATATGGCGTTCGTGTTGCCGGTGATGGCGACGGGTTTAGTCGTTTCGGTTTTGGCCGGTACCGTTCGCATGGCGGTGGTCATGTATCTGTCAGTTCTTTGCGGTCTCTGCCTTTATGAGGCGGTTTTCGGTCTCTTGCGAGCGATGACCGTCGACGAGATGAGCCTCTTCGCGCTTTATTTGCGGGCTGCGTTGGAGGCTGCCGCTCCATTTGTGAGACCCTTGTCGCCGGTCTCGGGGATCGCTTTGCTCGTGGATAATGCGATGCATCAGGACGTTCCTGCGATCGGACAATCGATGTCGTCGCTCGGGCTTACACTCCTTCTTTTCGCTGCGGCCTGGCTAATTGCTCGCAAAGGAGCACGCGCGTGAGAAACATTTCGTACCTCTGTGTCCTGGCGCTTCTCGTTGCAGTGCCATCGCGGGCTATGGAGCCGGAAAGGCGCGATGCGGTCGTGGTCGCCGGGCGGGTGTGGGATGGATTTGCGTTCAAGGACATGTTCCTGCCATCGCAGATGTCGACCTTGCATTTGATGGGCGGCAGCGACAGCGCCATCACCTTCGTCGAGACGCGGGAATATTACTGGCCGCTGTCTCGGCAGGTCTACGTCGATTTCGATGGCAAGCGAGATGAACTGGGCGGCGAATTGCGTATCACCCGTAACGGACGCCTCGTCGCAACCGTCTTGCCGGCGTCGTACGCCACCGTCTTTCCGAAAGGCGCTGTGAACGGTGATGCGAGGCTCCTTTGGGGCGACGATGCTGCGGCCGCTTTCGATACCTACGAGGAAGAGGAACGCAGCTTCGCCCGCCGTTACGAAGAAGCGTCCAAACGACGGAGTGACTACGAACGAAAATTGGTTCAAACAGGCGCTGCGAGGATGCAGGGGCAAACGGCTCCGGTAATCCAGCCGCCGGAGCCGCTTCCCGAACCAAATCTGAGATTGGTGACCAAGCCTGTTCCGGCCTATCGTATTGCGCTCGGCCCGGGCGAATACGATATGATGCTCTATGAAGCCGGGAAGCCGGTCGTCGACACGGCTCGCCACTTGCAAGTTCTTGATCTCTCACAACGCGCGACACTCGTCGGCGAGGTTGTTCCGGAAGAACGTTGGACCAGACCGATTCCGTCGAATACAGACAGCCAGCGCATTTTCGTGCGCCCAGGGTCAACCTTCTATCTGACGCTGTTCGATGCCGATCGTTTCGACGAGAGCGAATACATTCCTGTTGTCTCTCCGCAGAGCGATGCGGTGGTCGGACGCCAGACTTTCGTGCGTCGCAAGCCTTCCGAGGTAACCGCAGTCGAGACGCGTTTTGGACCGGACGAACGCGAAGTTGCTCTCTCCAGACTCAAGGTGGAACAGACCAGCGGGGCCGGTTTCGGCTATCGTGTGCGGGCGGTGCGCAATGCCGAAAAAGAAGACATTACAGCCTTTGCGATCACGGTGCCGCCTGTCGGACAACACGCGCGCGGCCACGTAACCTCGGGAGTGGATGGCGATCGGACTTTCAACCGGGAGATCGTAGTCGTACAGCCGCGTCGCGACGGGCTCGCCCTAGGGTTGGCGCTCCTACCTTTCTTAGGCTGGCTCGGTTTTAGAATTACACGACGCCAAGGATCGCGAAGCGTCGACTGAACTACGATACCCTTTGGTGGTGTAGCGTCAAGATTGGCTCGTCGAGCCGCTAGTGAAAGGACGATCATGAAATTTGGAGCGTTAAAAGAACGCGCGGAAAATGAAGCGCGCGTGGCGATGACGCCTGAGTCTGCGCGGGCTATACAGAAGTTGGGGTACGAGTGTTTCATCGAAACAGGGGCTGGACTGGCATCGGGGATTTCTGACGAGGCGTACCGTTCTGCGGGAGCGACCGTACTAGCCAGTGCAGATGCGGTATTCCAGGCTGCTGACGTCATTGGCAAAGTACGACCACCCGAGATCGACGAGGTGAGCCAGCTGTCTCAAGGCAAGACACTGATCTCATTCATATACCCAGCGCAGAACAGGGAACTTCTGGATGCTGCGAGTGCATCCGGCGCGAATGTCGTGGCAATGGATATGGTGCCGCGGATATCTCGCGCCCAGAAAATGGATGCCCTTTCGTCGATGGCAAACATCGCCGGGTATCGGGCTGTGATCGAGGCGAGCAACAATTTCGGGCGCTTCTTCACCGGTCAGGTTACTGCAGCCGGCAAGGTGCCGCCCGCCAAGGTTTTGATAGTTGGTGCCGGTGTCGCGGGGCTGGCGGCTATCGGCACGGCGACTTCGCTCGGTGCCATCACCTTCGCTTTCGATGTGCGCCCGGAAGTGGCCGAACAGATCGAATCCATGGGTGCGCAATTCGTCTATCTCGATTTTGCCGAGCAGCAGGATGGCGCTACGACAGGTGGCTATGCGGCACCGTCCTCTCCCGAGTTCCGCGAGAAGCAACTTCAGAAATTCCGTGAGCTGGCGCCTGACATGGATATCGTCATCACGACGGCCCTGATCCCCGGTCGTGACGCGCCGAAACTTTGGCTCGCCGACATGGTGGCGAGGATGAAACCCGGATCGGTTGTGGTCGACTTGGCCGCAGAGCGCGGTGGAAATTGCGAACTGACCATACCCGACCGGCGCATCGTGTCCGACAACGATGTCATCGTCATTGGATATACTGACTTCCCGAGCCGAATGGCCGCACAATCTTCCATACTCTATTCTAACAACATTCGACACATGCTCGCAGACCTGACACCCGGCAAGGACGGAAAGGTCGTTCATAACATGGAGGACGACGTCATCCGTGGAGCGACTGTGACGAAAGATGGCGACATCACCTATCCGCCCCCCGCGCCGAAGGTACAGGCAATCGCCGTCCAGAAGCCGAGAGAAAAGGTCAAAGAACTAACGCTTGAGGAAAAGAAGGCGCGGGATGCCGCCGCCTTCAAAGCACAGACCCGTAACCAGGGCTTCCTTCTTTTGATCGGCACGGCACTCCTTCTCCTGGTCGGCGTCTACGCACCGAGCAGCTTCATGAGCCATCTCGTTGTGTTTGCTCTATCATGCTTCGTCGGGTTTCAGGTTATCTGGAACGTCTCCCACTCTCTGCATACGCCCCTTATGGCGGTGACCAACGCAGTCTCCGGGATCGTCATACTCGGCGCTCTGCTGCAGATCGGTTCCGCACATTGGCTGGTAGAGACGCTGGCTGCATTTTCACTATTGGTCGCGACGATCAACATCGTCGGGGGCTTCCTTGTGACGCGACGCATGCTCGCAATGTTTCAGAAATCCTGATCGGGTAGGGGTTCATTACAATGACTATCGGTATTGTTTCCGCGGCCTACATTTCCGCGGCGGTTCTCTTTATCCTCTCGCTCGGTGGTCTCTCCGGTCAGGAAAGCGCCAAGCGCGCCGTTTGGTACGGCATTGTTGGTATGGCGCTCGCCGTCATCGCCACGATTTTCGGTCCGGGCGTAGGAAGTTGGTTTGTTGTCACGCTTACGATAGCAGGCGGTGCCGTTCTCGGATCCTATGTCGCCGGTCGAGTGCAGATGACCGAGATGCCGCAGCTAGTCGCAGCGTTACACTCCTTCGTCGGTCTCGCTGCTGTCTTCATCGGCTTCAACACGCATATCGAAGCTTGGCGCGTCGGCGGCATGGACGAGGGTATGCGCGCGGCACTCGATGGATTCGCCGGCATTGTCGCCCACAAGACGCCGATCGAGCTCGGCATCATGAAAGTCGAGGTCTTCCTTGGGGTTTTCATTGGGGCCGTCACGTTCACGGGGTCGATCGTGGCATTCGGCAAGCTTGCCGGAAGGGTCGATGGCAAGGCAAGGAAGCTGCCCGGTGGACATTACCTAAATGCTGCTGCAGCTATCCTTTCCCTTATCATGCTACTGATGTATGCGAACGGCGGCGAGACTTGGACGCTGATCGTCATGACAGCTCTCGCCCTGTTCATCGGCTACCATCTCATAATGGGTATCGGTGGCGCGGACATGCCGGTAGTGGTATCCATGCTCAATAGCTATTCGGGCTGGGCCGCTGCCGCAATCGGCTTTACGCTCGGCAACGATCTCTTGATCGTTACCGGTGCGCTGGTCGGTTCTTCGGGCGCCATTCTGTCCTATATCATGTGCAAGGCCATGAACCGCTCCTTCGTCTCGGTCATCCTCGGTGGTTTCGGAACTACCGCAGGTCCGACGATGGAAATTATTGGCGAGCAAGTGGCGATTGATGCCGAAGGTGTCGCCTCGGCGCTTAACGAAGCGGAATCAATCGTTATCGTCCCGGGCTATGGCATGGCGGTTGCGCAGGCGCAGCAGGCCGTCTCGGAACTGACGCGGCGTCTGCGCGCCGAAGGCAAGGACGTCCGCTTCGCTATCCACCCGGTTGCGGGGCGTCTGCCGGGGCACATGAACGTGCTGTTGGCAGAAGCCAAGGTGCCATATGACATTGTGCTGGAAATGGACGAGATCAATGAGGACTTCCCCAAGACAGATGTTGTGATTGTCATTGGCTCTAACGACATCGTCAACCCTGCCGCCCAGGACGACCCAAATTCACCGATCGCAGGAATGCCGGTGCTAGAAGTATGGAAGGCCAAACAGGTCTTTGTCTCTAAGCGTGGCCAGGGAACCGGTTATTCCGGCATCGAGAACTCGTTGTTCTTCAAGGAGAACACCCGCATGTTTTATGGCGATGCCAAAGTCTCCCTAGAAAAACTTGTCGGGTTTTGGTGAAGCCGGTTGGATCTAGCCATGGCGACAGAGGGAAGTAGAACATGACGCCACGCCTCTCAGTCAACCTGAACGTGGTCGCGCTCCTGCGAAACAGGCGCAATTTGCCGTGGCCGGACTTGCTGCATTTTGGACGCCTAGCGCTACGCGCAGGTGCTTGCGGCCTTACCGTCCACCCGAGACCCGATGAGCGCCATGTCCGATTTTCCGACCTTGAACCGCTACGCGATCTTGTTCGGGACGAATTTCCGCACGCGGAGTTTAATATCGAGGGCTATCCAAGCCGGCTGTTCCTGGACGCTTGTTTGCATCTAAATCCGACACAGGTCACTCTTGTGCCGGATGATCCCTCACAGGAAACCTCCGATCATGGATGGGATCTCCGAGCCAAGGCGAAGTTGCTAAAGCCCGCCATCCACCTGTTATCCGCACAGAATATCCGTGTCTCTCTATTCGTCGACGCAGAAAGTGAAGACGAAACGGCACCACGGGCCGCCGACATGGGAGCGCACCGTCTTGAGCTATTTACCGGGCCATATGCGTCCTGCCATGACCATCCGGCGGAAGCTGTCAGATATCTCCGAGCACTGCAGGAAGCGGGGCGGACGGCTGTCAAAGCAGGCCTAAAAATAAACGCCGGTCATGATCTCAACCGTAAGAACCTACCGGCCCTCCTTCGACGCCTTCCTTTTCTGTCGGAGGTCTCGATTGGTCACGCGTTGATGGCGGATGCATTGGAATTCGGCCTCGGCGAGACTGTTAGACTCTACAATAGAGTGCTTGAAGCTTCGGAGCACACGTAGTCCACGTAGAGGATGCATCCACCGGGTGTTGCCGAAGGCTTTTGTGGAGAAACTAATGCCAGTCAATGTGCCGGCCTTACGGGCGTTTCACGCTGTGGCTACCGGAGGTGGGTTCTCAGCGGGCGCGCAGTTACTCGGGCGGACGCAATCGACAGTGACAATTATGATCGACCGGCTTGAAAAGCAGTACGGCGTCGAATTGATAGTACGTTGCCGGGGCAAATTCGTAGGGCTAACGTCGGCTGGAGAGAGCGTGATGCGCAGCGCGAGCCAGATGTTCCAGCATGAGAATGATATTGAACTTGTGCTGCGCAATTCGTCCGGTTGCGTAAGTGGGAGGCTGTGTCTGGGCTCTACTGCGCCGCGTGCGATGATCCGTATCGTGACTCGTTTGCGGGAGACTTTTCCAGCATTGGAAATCTCGATCTCCCAGGCAAATTCGGCGCGTGTCGTCGGAGATTTGCTTGACTGTCGAACTGACCTCGGTATTGCGGGTGGGTACGTGAACGAGGCCGATCTCATTGCAATACCCCATGAGCGTCGTGAAATTCTATTGGTTGGGACGAAGGCACACATCCCTACCGATGGTATGACGCTCAGCCGAACAGAGTTCTCCAGCAAGACGCTGCTCCTGCGTGAACCGGGATCCCAGACACGAACGGCCGTCCTTGGGCACCTGGAGCATCACGCTATGCAACCCGCAGGGGTACTCGAAATCACGACCCGCGAAGCTCAGGCTTACGCCGCCGCGGCAGGGCTCGGGGTGGCTCCTATTGCCGATGCGGAGATCCCAGAAGGACTAAATCTAAACCGTGCCCGGTTAGAAGGCGGACGGATTGAAGGCTCGGTGAGCCTCTACCTGCTACGAAGTCGAGCGGCTAGCCCCCTTTTGAAGCGAGTTTTGGAAGTTGCACAGACCCTGCGCTGCCTTTAGCTCCGACTCGCAATCCATTCCGCATCGCGTGTCCAGCGATCAAAGCGCCTCTTGAGCAGTCTATGGCGATCTGCGTTGGCGCTGAACCGGGTTGCTACCCGCGCCATAGTCCTCGCAGCGATGTTAGTATTCCGATAGGCGCCGAGGGACACCGCCGCCGTAATGGCGCAACCCTTTGCGCCGAGCTCGCTGCAATCCAGCGTCTCAACTTGACGTCCAAAGCAGTCTGCGAAGAGTTGTGCCCACGTGTGGCTCGTAGCTGCTCCGCCAGCCAGGCGAATTGCCTCGTGGTCGCGAGCCAGCGGCCAGATCGGCGCAGAGTCTTGAGTATGGGCAAACGCTACGCCTTCATACATTGCAGTGACGACTTCGGGCAGCGTGTGTTCGATTCCAAGTCCAAGAAAGGCGCCTCGTCCGGTCTCCACTCCGCCCAATAAAAAGGGAAAGAAGGATGGGGAATCCATATCCAGCAAAGCTGGGTCCGCTAACCGATCGAACGCTGGATGATCCCCGGGTTGATGACGGGCGTGATCGGCATTCGGGCGGACAAGGATGACGTCGTGTGGATGCTGGATATGGGTGACGCTGGTAACCAGCCAAAACTGGTTGCCTGGAACGACCGCGCGGACAGGCTTCACCAGTTTATTGTTTTACCGCAAAGTGTCTTGCGTCCTAGTTCGTTTGTACAGGATTTTATAATCGACGCGCAACGCAAACGCATCTACATCGCCGATATGACGCTGAATGCTGATGGCTCCAGTGATTATCCCGCCATTATTGTAGTTGATCTCGTGACTGGGCTTGCCCGAAGGGCGCTAGAAAACCATCCTGCCCTGCAGCCTGACGAAGCGCCGGTCGTCATCGACGGGAAGACAGTTGCGACCGTCACGGCGGACGGACGCACAGTTCCTTACCGGTATGGTCTCAATCCGATCGCTATCGACCCGCTCGGACGATGGGTTTACTTCGGCGCGTTGTCGGGCAAATCAGTATATCGGATCGACGCTAACATTCTCTCCGACGAGACCGTGAGTGCTGAAGTGGTTGCAGGTGGTGTTGAATTCTGGTGCGCAAAACCGCCCTGCGACGGCTTCGATGTCGATGCTGTCGGCAATGTCTACATCACGGATATTGTCAAAAGCGCAATAGGCGTTGCATCGCCTTCCGGATATCGCGTTTTCGTCGAGGATACAGAACGGCTTGGCTGGCCGGATGGCGTCGAATTAGATGTGGAGGGGCATTGGCTCTATATCACTAGCAATCAGTTGCACCGGCATCCGCTGTTGAACAGTGGAGACGATGCAAGTCGACCGCCTTACTATTTGCTCCGGCTGCGCGTTGACGCACCGATGACCGCCTAGCGATAACCGAGGTGCCGGAGGGAACCACGTCGCTTTTAAGCGCCGAAGAGATGCACCGCACTTTTGTTCCCTCCAGTTCTCTCCAAATCTCCTCCAGTCCAAAAGGTGCTGGCGTTGCTCACTGCACGCAAGCCTCAACCAGGGTCGAGGAGGGGGCGGACCTATACGAGACGCATCCGCGAACGGATTGAGACCAATCGAACTTTTAAGCGATCACTGCGCCTCAGTAGAGGGCGCACAGCATTCTTGGGGACGTATTTGCGGGGTTGACCACGGCGTGCCGTACGAGACGCTCAAAGGGGCCGAGGGTGCTCTCTCACGTCCGGCTTCGATCTTCCCTCCTCGACGAGGTGCTCCGCCAGGAAGTCAATGAACGCGCGGATCCGGGCAGCGAGATGTTCATGTCCAGCAAAGACTGCGTGAATTTGTTCGATGTCCGTCGGATTGTATTCCTCGAGCAGCGGGATCAGTCTTCCTGCGTCAATATCCGGCTGCACATGGAATAGCCCAACCCTCCCCAAACCGCTGCCTGAAAGGCAGAGGCGGTGCATGATCATGCCACTATTGACAGTTGTATTTCCCGATACAGGAACGCGATAGACCTCCGATGATCCAGGATCTCGAAACGGCCATTCATTCAACGCCCGTCGGAAATTGAAGGTGAAGCAGTTGTGGACCGCAAGATCCTGTGGGGTTTTCGGTGTACCCTTTGCGTCAAGGTAGGCAGGGGAGGCCACAATGACTCGGCGGCTTTCTAGAAGCTTGCGTGCCTTCAGAGATGAGTCGTCCATGGCCCCGGATCGAATCGCAATATCGGTGCGCTCTTCGATGAGGCCGATAACGCCATCCGTTAAGGAGATATCCAGTTCGACCTCTGGATAGAGCGCCAGAAACTCCGGCGCGAGCGGCAATAGGTAGCGTTCGCCAAATCCCAAAGTTGCATTGACGCGGAGCAGCCCGCGCGGAACCATTCGGCCGCCGCCAGCAACGATCTGCTCGGTTTCCAGTATCTCTGCGAGAATGCGCCGAGCTCGCTCAAGGTAAACCTCGCCTTCGGGCGTAAGCGTCATCATCCGAGTTGACCGGACCAGCAGACGGGTACCAAGCCGATCTTCAATCCGCGTTACGAGTTTGCTGATGGCGGAGGGTGACATCTTGAGACGCCTCCCAGCGGCGGAGAAGCTCTGCAATTCAGCAGCTATTACAAAGACTTCCATTTCGCCTGTTCGATTATCCATTGCTCTGCCTATGAATGAAATTCACAGGTATTTATCCAGTGCTCCTGATTATCATTCAAGCCCTCTTCGACGATATTGCAGCACAGCAGTCCTTCAACCGACAGCACAGCTGTTTTCACAACCCGCTCAGACCGTGAGCGGAGAGGAACTTGTCATGCCCTTAGCCATCTTTGCATTGACGATCGCAGCCTACGCGATCGGTACCACCGAATTCGTGATCGTCGGGCTCTTGCCAACGGTCGCAAACGACCTCCAGATTACCCTGCCGCTCGCGGGCCTGATCGTAAGCGTCTACGCGCTCGGCGTCACGTTTGGTGCGCCGATCCTAACCGCTCTGACGGGCAAGATCGAACGAAAGCCGCTGCTGCTTGGGCTGATGGCACTGTTCGTCGTCGGCAATACAGTTGCTGCTCTGTCGCCGAGCTATGAACTTCTGCTCGTGGCTCGCGTGTTGGCGGCTTTCGCCCACGGCGTCTTCTTTTCAGTCGGCTCGACTATCGCCGCTGATCTCGTTCCGGAAAACCGCCGCGCCTCGGCTATCGCCATGATGTTCATGGGGTTGACTGTCGCAATAGTCACTGGTGTTCCACTCGGCACGTATATCGGTCAGATCCTCGGATGGCGTGCGACTTTCTGGGCCGTAGCTGCGCTTGGCGTTATCGCCTTCCTCGCTATTGCCGCCCTTCTGCCGAATAATCTCAAGAAGGCCGCACCAGCAAGCCTGCTCGATCAAGTCCGCGTTCTGGGTTCTGGACGCCTCCTGATTGTCTTCGCCATGACCGCACTCGGGTACGGTGGCACGTTTGTCGCCTTCACCTTCCTGGCTCCGATCCTGCAGGAAATTACTGGATTTTCGGAACAGAGCGTTAGCTTGATCCTCGTGCTCTACGGCATTGCGATTGCCATCGGTAACATCGCCGGCGGCAAGATCGCCAACCACAACCCGGTCAAGGCGCTGATCGGTCTGTTCATTCTGCAGGCGCTTGTGCTGGTCATTTTGACATTCACAGCAGTTTCGCCGACCCTGGCAATCGTCACCCTTGTGGCACTTGGCTTCCTTCAATTCGGCAATGTGCCCGGCCTGCAGCTCTATGTGGTGAAACTTGCCAAGGAGCATCGCCCAGGCGCCGTTGACGTCGCATCGGCTCTCAACATTGCCGCGTTCAACCTGGGTATCGCCATTGGCGCATGGCTTGGTGGCCTCGTGGTAGAGTCCCCACTAGGTCTCGGAGCAACCCCCTGGGTCGGTGCAATCCTGGTCGTCGTCGCGCTCTTACTGACTATTTGGAGTGGCGCTCTCGATCGCCGCGCAACGACCCCCATCCTCAAGGCTGCCTAAATCGTGACTAACCCGGCGCGAAGAGCGCCGGGTTCCCTTAATGAACCCTACCCGGAGAATTCTTATGTCTAAGTTCAATGCTGGTCAGCTGTCTGCGTTGGACCGCATCCGTAAGCCGGAAGGCGGCCTGACGCTCGGCATAGAGCTTCCCCTCGACAACGACTGGTCACCGGAGCGGGAAGCGCGACGCATACGGGAAAACCGTCCCTTCGGTGTTCCTGATCTCGCCGACTATCCCGATCTTGTCCGCCAGGTCGACCGTTCAGGTTTTGCTGCCGTATGGATGCGAGACGTGCCGGTGTTCGATCCCAACAACTTCGGCGACGCCGGTTCCGTCTACGATCCCTTTGTCAATCTCGGCTTTCTCGCCGGCATTACCGAAAACATCGCTTTGGGTACTGCTGCCATTGTCCTGCCGTTGCGCCATCCGATGATGGTCGCGAAGGCGGCCGCCTCGGTCGATCAGCTCTCCGGCGGTCGGCTAATCCTCGGGGTGGCATCTGGCGACCGCCCGGTGGAATATCCGTTGCTCGGGCTCGATTTCGAACAGCGCGGCGAAGCTTTCCGGAGCGCGGTTTCGTATCTGCGCGATGCGTGGAAGACAGATGGCCTGCCGATCGGCGACGGGCGTGTCGAGCCTAGCCTCGACCTGCTGCCAAAGCCCCAGCAGACCCAAATCTCGATGATCATTGCCGGTCAGGGCCGTCAGTCGCCGGACTGGATCGCTGCCAACATGGAGGGCCGGTTCGTCTATCCGAACGGACTGGAGCGGCTCGCGGCCCAGGCGCACGACTGGCGCGCTGCCCGCCAGGCTCTTGATCTGCCCCGCGGTGCCTTCGTGAGCGCCTTCCACCTTGATCTCGCTGACGATCCCAACGAACCGGCGACACCGCGCCGCTTCGGCGCGCGCACCGGCCGCAATGCCTTCGTCGAGCATCTGAACGCGCTGGAAGACGCCGGTGTCGATCATCTGGCACTCTTGCTGCGCCCGTCGCGCCGGCCGCTGAACGAAGTTATCGACGAACTGGCACGCGACATCCTGCCAACCCTCAACGCCCAATCCCCCTCAGCGAAGACCGCTGCGGAATAGCCAAGGAGTACTAGCAATGCTTAGCGTAACCGCAAATGGCGCCACCGTTCCAGCCCTCGGCTTCGGTACTTTCCGAATGCCCGGCGCAGACGTGCTCAGGATCGTTCCTCATGCCCTGAAAGTGGGTTTCCGCCACGTGGACACTGCCCAAATCTACGGCAACGAGGCCGAGGTCGGCGAGGCGATTGCCGGCTCGGCCGTGGCACGCGGCGATATCTTCCTGACCACCAAGGTCTGGGTCGAGAACTACAAGCACGATGCCTTCATCAGGTCCGTTGACGAAAGCCTGAAGAAGCTGAAGACCGACTACGTCGACCTTCTGCTGCTGCACTGGCCGAACCAAGCCGTCTCACTCGCGGAACAAATCGGCGCGCTGAACGAAGTGAAGGAAGCGGGCAAGGTTCGCCACATCGGTGTTTCCAATTTCAATACCGCTCTGGTGGCCGAATCCGTCAAGCTCTCCAAGGCGCCGCTCGTCACCAACCAGGTCGAGTACCACCCCTATCTAAACCAGGACGTGGTGATCGCGGCGGCCAAGAAGGCCGGCATGTCGGTGACAGGCTATTACGGCATGGCCGATGGCAAGGTCTTTGCCGATCCCGTCCTGAGGGACATCGGCGCCACGCATGGCAAGTCTGTGGCGCAGGTCGTTTTGCGTTGGCTTATCCAGCAGGAGGGTGTCATCGCGCTTTCCAAAACGGTCGGTGAGGCTCGCGCCGCTGAGAACTTTGCCATTTTCGACTTCGCCCTGTCCGCCGAAGAAATGGCAGCCATCCACGGTTTGGCGAAGGCCGATGGCCGGACCGTTTCGCCAGACGGTCTGGCACCGGTCTGGGACAAGGCTGCCTGATACCGAGGGAGGGGCCGACGGCCCCTCCGAGCCTTAGGATAACATCGCGGTCTGCGGATTGCTCGAAACTGGAGAGTGACATGAGCCGATTCCACTTTGCCGGACGCACCTTCGAGGTCAACTACGGCGATCTCGTTGCGACCAACACCTATGCGGCTGACAAGAACAACTTGACCTACGAAATCACCGGCGGTTCACTCAAGGGTGCGACCGCAAAGGTCGCCTTCGAGTGGAAGGAGCTCGATGGAGGGAACTTCGTCATTTCTTGGCAAGAGGCTGACGGTTCGACCGTCGTCCATATCGATAACTTCGAGAAGGGTTCCTCGCTGACCTTTTTTACTACCCCTATCGGGCTTTTATCGCTTTCCGGATCGCTGCGCGAACTCGCCGACTAGGAGTAATTGCTCATCAAAGAAATATGCTCGGTAGGCCACGAGCATATTTTCTTTGCAGGTATGACACTGTCGGCCCTCTATGCCGCGAGATGTTCGACCGAGAAAATTGAAAGAGCCTGGGTCAATCGGCTCGCCTCCTGAGCAAGATGGGCGATTGCTGCGGTTGTTTCCTCGACCATCGCGGCATTCTGTTGTGTCACCTGATCCATCTGTCCAATTGCAGCGTTCACTTCTGTGAGACTTGACGTTTGTAGTTGGGCAGAGCGCGCGATTTCTTCCATTTGAGAGTTCATGCTATCGATGTAGACGCCAATCGCTCTCAAAGCGTCGCCCGCTTGTTTGACTAGGTTGACCCCGATGATGATCTCATGGTTGGAGTCGGAGATAAGTTGGGTGACCTCTCGCGCAGCTACTTCGGAACGCTGCGCGAGTTGTCGCACTTCTTGTGCGACTACCGCAAATCCCTTTCCTGCCTCGCCCGCGCGGGCGGCCTCAACGCCAGCATTTAATGCGAGCAGGTTCGTCTGGAACGCGATCTGATCGATCGCACTTATGATGCCAGACATTTGTTGCGAGGATGCCTCGATGCGGCTCATTGCTGAAATTGCCAAGTCGACAACAGCCTCAGACTGGCTTGCGGATTGGTTTGCGGCAATTGCAACGGACCGTGCTTGGTCAGCCATCGCTGAGGTTGTTCCTACGTTTCGGGTAACATCGCTCAGTGCGGCTGCCGTTTCTTCTAGTCTCGCAGCTTGATGCTCCGTGCGTCGGGAAAGATCATTAGTCCCTGCACTAATTTCGGAAGTTGTCGAGTCGATAACCTTGGCGACAGCCGAGATGCTCATCAGCATAGTTCCCAACTGCTCAACCGACTGATTGAAATCGCCACGTAGGCCTTCGAATTCGGATGAAAAGGGCTCGTTGAGCTTGGTTGCAAGTGTACCGGACGCCAAGTGACGCAAACCTGACGCCAGACCGGAAGTAGCCTTCGCGAGTCTTGCTTGAGCGTCAGCCTCCGCCCGCTGCTGGACCCGCACCCGCTCGGACTCGGCGCTAATGCGCGTATCTCTTGCTTCGCTTTCGAGGCGACGTCGCTCGATTGCGGATTCTCGAAAAATAGCCAATGCGTCCGCCATGTCACCGATCTCGTCACGGCGGCTCGCGTACGGTATCACTGTGTTCAGCTTATCCTCGGACAGTGCGCGCATTGAGCTTGCTAGTGAGAGTACCGGGAGGATCGCTCTTTTTCTGAGCAAGGCGAGGCCACCAACCAGAAAAGCGATCGAAAGCAAAGCTACTGCTGTCCCTGCTCTTTTTAGAAATTGACTCTGGCTTTCCGATAGGGCTTCGCCATTTTGAACCACAACTCGGGTCAGTTTCATCAGGTCATCCATCGTCTTCTGATGACGGGCGAAGGTGTCCTTAAGTGCGATACCTGCAGTAGCGATCGCTGGCTGGTCCTTGTCTCGAATTGCCGGAATGAGTTTGTCCATCACAACAGACCAGAATGCCTCCGTGTCAGGAACAACGTCCTTGTTTAGCTTGCTGCGAAGGTCTGATGGCAGTGTTGTTGAGCTCAGCCAGAATGCCTTGCGTCCAAGATAAGCCGCGTGCAGCGTTTCGAGTTGTTGCAGATTGTTCTCGCTGGTGCGGTGGTAGACAAAAGATTCCATCGCGATCGCATAGGGTTGCAGCAAGTTGAGGGAGGGAGGGACTATCTCCGCAATGAACTCCCGGTTTTGCGAAAGGTCCCTATACTCCGCGCTGCCGACCGAATGGGTATTGAGGGCGTAGGCCTGTAGAGTAAGCGACGCGGCGGAAGTTAATGTAACCACTGCGCCTAAAACTAGGACCAGCATGCGTAGGGGCATATGCATGACGTTTCCTCCTGTTGTCGTGCAAACTAAATTAAGGAAATACAATTTATTTCGTATAAGAATACTTAAAAATGAATTTTATTTGACTGCTTGAGAGCAGCTGTCTTATAAGCGAAGACGCACTTCTGCGTTCCTTCCGGGTGTATTGGCAGAATGTTGTCGTTGGCTCAAACCCCTTGCTATAACCGCATCTCCAAAGATCGCTGGAAACGCGTTGCGAGTAGCGCCTGACGTTTTGGTTGCATAGGAATGATTGGCGGCAGCGTTTTCTTGGCAGTTCCACAATAGAGTCTTACGCCGCAATGTGTCGCAGGCTCGCCGGTTCCATAAGCTGCGTTATCCCGAAGTGTGGTATTGTAATACCGCGAGGATGTTTGGGAGGTCCATAATAGAACCTACGCCACAAAGTTCGAAATTTCAGACGCTTGCGCTGTTTTATTTTCCGGAACATCGTCCGAATCCCATCAAGAGCGGCAAGCGCTCGTCGCCATGTCGCCGGCCTCTTATTCGACCGCCACAACATCACGGCCGTCTGGCCGGAGAGCCGCCGGACCAACCCTGCCGTCCGCGCTTTCCTTGATGCGATGGTAGAGCTGCTCTGAGCGAGACGGGCCGCTTCAGTCCATGAAAGCCATTCTGGAGAAGTAGGCTATGTCGATTTACGTGGGCCCTTGTCGATGAGCAGCGCGCATTTGATGCGTCAGCGGTTCGAATACCTTCAAGAGCATCATTTTTTAAAACGGCTTAAGTAGCTCGGCCGCATCAGTCCCGAGCGCTTTGGCGAGCTTGTCGACGACTTCGATGGTAGGGCTGTAGACTGCTCTCTCCAGTGAGCTAACGTACGTTCGATCGATGTCAGCTTTGTAGGCGAGGTCCTCCTGCGACAGGCCCTTGGCCTGACGCATCCGCCTCAAGTTTCGCGCGAATGTCTCCCGAATTTCCATCGAAGCAGGAAAATTCTTGTGGAGTATTTCTCCACGGAGTATACTCTACAAAATCGCTGTCGAGTGATTTTATTGGCCTGGAGGAGCACAACAAGTGGAACTGCGCCAACTCTCCTACTTCAAAGCAGTGGCCGAGGAACTGCACTTCGGCCGGGCAGCAGCCAGGATGCGCATTGCCCAGCCGGCCTTAAGCAACCATGTGATGTCGCTGGAAAGGGAACTTGGCTGCCCGCTGTTCATCCGCTCGACCAGAAGGGTGGAACTGACCAGGGCAGGAGAAACCTTCTACGATCGCTGTGTGCGGATCCTGAGCGACATCGACCTGACCACCGAACTGACCCGGGCAGCCGGCGGCAGCCGCATCCGCCAGATCAGGATCGGCAGCATCTATCCGGCCACCATGGGCATGCTGCCAACCTTCCTTGCCAAGATCGCCCGCAAGTATCCCGATGTCCGCATCCACATCGCGTCGGGCAATACCGGCGAGATCATCCGTGGCCTGGAGACCGGCCAGCTCAATCTAGGCTTCATCCGCCCGGTGGAAAACATCGGCTCCTTGCGCTTCGTCTCGCTTGCGCATGAGCGCTACTACCTGGCGGTTGGCCATGCCAATCCACTGGTAGCCAGGGACGAGATCAGCATCGATGATCTGCGCACTCAGAAGATCATCGCCTTCAACCGGCAGAACCTGTCCTTTTCGGAACGATACTTCAATGAGAAGTTCGCCGACAACGACCTCACCGCCAACATTGCCTTCAGCTGCGATGACACCTATGCGCTGGTGTCGCTGGTCTCTGCCGGGCTTGGCATCGGCTTTGCACCGGAGTGGACGCTTGATCTTCCCAATCGCGGCTTTGAACTGAAGAAGGTAAGCGGGATCGACTTCCGGATCGGCCTTGGCATTGCCTGGAGCAAGGAGGATCCAACCGCTGGCCGCGACGACATCGTCGACATCGCACGGTCGCTGGCAAGGCGCGGCTGACAACATAGCCTAGTCTGATGCCAGGGCGGTCGGTGCAGGGCACACTGGTTAGCGCTGGCCGAGGCCAATGGCACTTAGTGACGTGATACCGCCGGGCTGAGTACCAGGAGGCTGAGGATCTCGAACAGAACCTGAGCGCCACCGTGTGCCGTATTCGTCGTGCTGTCGGTTTTGCTGTCGGCGAGCTAAATCCACACACCCGCTGTCTCGTCATGCCAGCCTGATTGGGCATTATGAAAAGTTGGGCTTGCGCGAGAGGCGGCGGGATCACAGATTGAGGCATCATCATAAGCAAAGGGCGGGAACGATGAGCGGCAATTTCTTTCAACCGGTCGATGCTGCCGAAGTTCCGCGGTTTGCCGGACATTCAACCTTCATGCGTCTGCCCGCCGTGCAGACCGCGATCGGGCTTGATATCGCCCTTGTCGGCATTCCCTGGGACGGCGGGACGACGAACAGGGCAGGCGCACGGCACGGGCCGCGGGAGGTTCGCAATCAGTCAAGCCTCATGCGGCGCGTACACCATGTCTCGGGCACCGCGCCTTTCAGCATCGCGAACGTCGCAGATGTCGGCGATCTTTCCGTGAACCCGATCGATCTTACCGACGGCCTCGATCGCATCAGAAAGGGAATGGATACGATCGTCGCCGCCGGTGCCATTCCGCTGTCGGTCGGGGGAGACCATTTGACAACGCTGCCCGTGCTACGTGCCGTGGCAAAAAACAGACCGGTCGGCCTGATTCATTTTGATGCGCACTCTGACACCAACGATCGCTATTTCGGTGACAACCCCTATACGCACGGAACACCGTTCCGTCGCGCGATCGAGGAGGGGCTGCTCGACCCGAAACGAATCGTTCAGATCGGAATTCGAGGGTCGATCTATGATCCGGGCGAGCATGACTGGGCGAAAGAGCAGGGCATCCGGATCATCTACATGGAGGAGTTTGTCACCCGCGGCGCAGACGACGTGATGCGCGAGGCGCGAGAAATCGCCGGTGGCCTGCCGACTTACGTTACCTTTGATATCGACTGCATCGATCCATCCATGGCGCCGGGAACCGGAACACCCGAGGCCGGCGGCTTCACGACCCGTGAGGCGCAGCAAATGATCCGTCTGCTTGCCGGAGTTGAGATCGTGGGCGCCGACGTTGTCGAAGTCGCGCCGCCATTTGACCTCGCCGGCATGACGGCACTTGCCGGCGCCACCATGATGTTCGAACTTCTCTGCGTCATTGCCAAACAGGTTGGTGTTCGGCGCGATGCTGCCGGCGTCCCCGATCACCGGCCATCCGCTCGCTAGGGGCGGATGCCGGCCTCGCCCGATAGCCGTCGGTAGCCGCCACGCCAGTAGAGCAACGGCTCGACATCGTCACGCGTTTTAATCGCGCAAACGTGACCGATAAGGATCGCGTGCGAATGGTGGTTTAGTACGGTTTCAAGTTCGCAGTCGATAACCGTCAGCGCATCTTTCAGCGCGGGCGTGCCGGTCGAAAGACTATACCATTGCGCGTCCTGATAGCGCTCGACCCCTCGCCGCCCATCGAAGCCGGCGAAGGACTGCGCGATATGCTGCTGATCGACGGCAAGCACATTGACGCAGAAGCGGCGATACCGTTCAACCACAGGCCAGGAGGATGACCCGCGATTGAGGCTGACGATTACCGAGGGCTGCTCGGCGGAAAGGGACGAAACCGATGTCGCGGTAAAGCCTGTCCGCTCGTCGCGTTCGCCTACGGTGATGACGCTCACCGCGCCGGCCAGGTGGCGCATAGACAGCTTGAACGCAGATTGATCGACGACAGGTCGGCTTGTCATCTCTGGCATCCGCTCTCTCCTTGGTTAGCCTGTGGCTTGCGCCTTTGCGAAACGATTGGCCGGCATCGAAAGGCCGAGGTTGTCCCGTAGCGTCTTGCCCTCATATTCTTCCCGGAAAAGTCCGCGCCGGCGCAATTCCGGCAGAACGAGTTTCACAAAATCGTCGAGGCTGGATGGCAGCGTCGGGAACATCAGGATGAAACCATCTGCCGCACGGGTCTCGAACCACTCCTCCATGAAGTCGGCAATCTGTGTCGGCGTGCCGGTGATGCCATTGCCTGTGTGCTTCTCGGCGTAGTGGCGGACCAATTCACCGACGGTACGACCGCTCTTTACGAAATCGGTGAGTTCCTCAAACAGCGCCCGCGACCCCTTGGGTTCCGTCGGCAATCGATCCATCGGAAACGGCTTATCCAACGGGACGCCGCTCAGATCCGCTTCGAGGAACTCGGAAAGCATCAAGCGACCGACGTCCGGATGCATCAAGTCGACAAGGTATTTGACCTTCGCCTGCGCCTCGGCTTCCGTTTCTCCCACGTTCAGCACGACGCCGGGCATGATCTTGAGGTCGTCAGGGTTACGTCCGTAGGCCGGCATACGTCCCTTGACGTTTTCGTAGAATGCGCGGTTTCGCTCGATGTTCGAGGCGAGGCTGAAAACGATCTCGGCCGTGCGTGCTGCCATGTCCATGCCGGGCTCCGAGCCGCCGGCCTGCGCGATGACCGGCCGGCCCTGCGGCGAGCGCGCAATGTTCAGCGGCCCACGCACCTGGAAGTGCTTGCCCTTGTGATTGAGCGTATGGTGCTTGGTCTTGTCATAGTAGACACCGCTCTCGCGATCGAGCAGCAACGCGCCGTCCTCGAAGCTGTCCCAGAGACCAAAGACGACATCCACAAACTCGTTGCCTCGCTCATAGCGTAGCGCGTGCGGATCCAGCCCCTCACGATTGAAATTGTAGCCCGTCTCGTCGTGGTCCGAAGTAACGACGTTCCAGCATACCCGCCCGTGGCTCAGATGGTCGATTGAGGCAAATAGCCGAGCGACGTTGTAGGGCTCGTAGTAGCTAGTCGATACAGTGGCGACGAGACCGAGCTTCTCCGTCGTCACCGCAAGCGCGGCGAGCAACGACAATGGCTCGAAACGGTTCATCTTGGTCGGGATGCGGGCGAGAGCATCCGGGTCGCCGACGGCGGCGGCCGGAGAATCGGCCATGAACATGAAATCGAGTTTCGCCGCTTCTGATTGCTTGGCAACATCGAGCAGGTGGCTAAAATCGTTGGCGCCATGGACGTCGCTTGCCGGATGCAGCCATGAGGCCGGGTGAAAGCCGAATGTATAGACGAATGTACCCAGTTTCATCTTGTCGGTACGCGCCATGCCATTCTCCAGTGGGATTGGTTCTTTGATTGCCCAAGGTAACGCCACGCGACTTTCTTCATCAATAACGCAACGCTGACTTCCGTTTTAGTTTTTCTAAAGAGTCGCAGGTGCGGAGATTTGCGCCTGCCGCCGCCGTGGTGATACCGCCGCGCGTTTTATTTGACTCAATTTCGCATGTAACTGACCCTTTTCGCATCGTAGGGATGAGCAAGCAATCGATTGCTGCGGAGAGGAGCCAGTCTCACGGTTCGTCGCTGTCGGAAGAGAGGCTCGGGGGCGTTGCCTCTGGAGACTCCCGAGCCTCCCTTCCTCTGGCGTTCGAGCTTGCCGCAATAGCTGCTCGGTCCCCGCGGCCCGCCATCTCGGGTCAGGTCGCGACGATAGCCATGGTTTCATACTAGGCAAGTTCGACGTCATGGAAACGTATTCTTAGGCGATGGGTTAACGCCGGAACCTTGAGCGTCGCGGGTTCAGAAGGGGTCCTGCTCATAGCCCAGCCACTCACTCAAATGTGGAATCGATTTGTGGGTCGGTTCCACATTTCTGAGTGATGACTGTTTGCGGCCCCAATCGACCGCTGGCTCTTGAAAAACCCAAGTTGTTAGGTTATTTTGGAGCATGGTCACCGTTCTCCGCGAAGCAGGAATGCGATTTGTCATTTACACGGATGACCACGAACCGGCGCACACCCATGTCTATGGAGATGGGGAAGCCCGCATCAATATCCTCGATCTCACCGTGATATCAAACCGGGGAATGAAGAAGCGGGATTTGAGCGTAGCCCTTGCCATTGTTCAGGCGAACAAGCGCCTGTTCATCGAAAAGTGGGAGAGTATCCATGGGTGAAGTTGTCTTTGAAGATCGTCACTACCGAGAAGCTACCGTGAAGGGGGAGGCAGAACGCGCCCGCGCGCCCATTCCGGCATCAGCTCGTTTCGATGAGGCATCCGGCCGCATCGTCGTGGATTTCACCAACGGCGCTGCGTTCATGGTGCCTGCCCGATCGATACAGGGCCTGGAGAATGCAACCGTTGCGCAGTTGGCGGAGGTAGGGCTTCTCGGCGAGACCGGCCTGCATTGGGAAAGCCTGGACGTGGATTTTACTATCGCCGGGTTGATGAACGGCATATTTGGCAATGCGAAGTTCATGGACGCGCAGCGCCGAGGCGGTCAATCCCGTTCAACGGCCAAGGTAGAGGCAAGCCGTGCCAACGGTGCCAAGGGCGGACGCCCCCGGAAGAACGGCTAGGCGCTTGCAGATGGCTGGCGCCTAGCCCGGCCGTCACGAGCGTTCAACGACGTTGCCACCTGGACCGAAGACCCAGTCGCAAATCGTTCGCTGCCGCGATAGGTTCCGGCGTGGACAAAACGTCCGCCTGGGGCCCAACCCGGTCTTCTACTGTGGGCAAGGACACGCCCGCAATTTGCGCGTAGTTGTCATCGCAATTCACGGCCGAAGGCAGGCCCGATCCGGCGTGACCATCTATGACCCAAATAGAACTCGACTATGCACCGGCTGTCGAAGCCCTCACGCCGGTGCTCCACAACCTGCCACGCAAAATCGTCGCGATCGGCGGATTGCCGGGTGTCGGTAAGACACCCTTGGTCGATACCTCGCCTACCGCTTCAACGTCTCGCTCATCGAGACCGATCTGTTCCTCATCCCCAATCAGGGGAAGATGGTCTACCGCGAGGACTGGATCAATCAGGTTGTCGGCTCACGACTCGATAAGGACGACCCAAAATGGCGGCGTGCAGTTATCATCGAAGGTTCCACCGTCTTGCGCCTTCTCGCTAGCCTTGGGCGCGAGCCTGACTTTATCATCCATGTCGTCAACAACGAAGCGCCCGAGAGCAACGGCGCATTGGCCAAAGACCTGAAAAGCTATGACGCCAAGTATGCGCCAGCCTCGAAGGCTGACATAACTCTAAAGTTCTCAGTTTAACCGGAGGAAGTTTCATAATCCCCATCCCGAAAACTATCCCTGCTACACAGCGATGAAGAAGACCTCCGTGCCAAGTCCATTTCGCTCATCGAGGCAAGGGAGGACATGTCGCTCCACGTCTTGATGATCGAGCGGTGCATGGACACGCTACTATACGATCGCGGGAACACGCCAGACATGAGGATCGGAAGAAAGCGGGCTAGAGACGCCTGCAACCATCACCTGGTTGCGGCCGAGTCGCTTCGCGGAGTAGAGCGCTTGGTCGGCGTGTTCCATGGCGATCTTCATTTGGTCATCCAACCCATTCACCGTCGCGATGCCGAAGCTGGCGGTAATCTGTCGGTGGATCCCTTTCGATTGCCAATCCATCCGGCCGAGGCGTGTTCTGAGCGTTTCAGCAAGTGTAGTCGCGTGCTCAAGCGAGCTTGCTGGAAGATAAACGATGAATTCTTCGCCGCCGAACCGTGCTGCGCATCCGTTGCGACCCATGACGCCTTCGATCTCCGCGCCCAATTCGATAAGGGCGCGATCGCCCGCAGCGTGCCCGAAGCGATCATTGATCTCCTTAAAGTGGTCTAAGTCACAGATCACGACAGCACCTTCGCTATCCGCGCGATACATACGCACGGCCTGCTTTTCAAAGCCACGACGATTTAGAAGTCCCGTGAGAGGATCTCTCTCAGAAGTATCCCTGTGCCGATCTATCGCTTTGGATGCCATGGCACCCAAAGCAGCGAAAGGAAACGAAAGGCCAATAGTTATTGTCGTGATATGGACGGCCAAGTTGTAAGTGGAGTCCGCGAAGTCCGCCAACTGGTCGCTGGATTCGAAGAAGAAGGTGAAAAGGAATGTTCGCGCCAGGGTATCAACTACAATGAGAGCGGCGGTAACAACCAAGGCAATGTCAGCAGCGCGGTGTGCCTTCGAGGCGACGGCGAATACAGCAGCTCCCAGCACGCATGCGAACGCGAAATCAGTAAGAAAAAGTTGGTGCTTCAGGCTCTCCATAACGAAAACGAATTGGCAAAGCAGGAGGGTGTAGCCGGTGACGAACGTCCGATGCCAAAATTTTGAGTTGGGCACCCGAAAGTGCAATCTTATGGCAATGCTGTAGCAACAAGCCGCCCCCATAAAAATCATTCCGGACACAAAGGCATCAAATTTCGGTTCAATCGGAAACGTAGAAATTACGAAGCCTAATCCCGCCTGCGCGAACGCAGCACTCCAATGCCAAGTATCCACGATACCAATACGCCACAGGAGGAGGAAAGCGATCGCAATCACCCCGAGGAGCGCGGGAGGCAAGAAGTAGATTATATCGCTGGTCTCCATGATGCCTGCACATCCCAGAATTTCGGTTGCGTCGCACCTCTTGTAGTTGTGATGGCTTAAGGCTTCATTGAATTTCTCGGCGGAATTTCATTATCCAACCTGGCGCCTAGTGACGCCGATATGAGCCTACACACAGGCTAGAGGCACAGGGAATACAGTCGTTAAGGTGCCGAACAGAACCCACTGGGAACCTGGCTGAACGAATGCCAGGCTCCACAATCTAGTGGCAATCATGAATGTGTTAGACGCGCCGGTCTGGTTGACTGGCGGTTAAGGTAACTAAGTAGGGGGCGGATAAGATCCGTCCCCCTCTGCTGGGACACAAAGGAAGGAAGGGACTCAATCGGCGTTTTTGGCTTGAGGCCACGGCCTTCACAGTTCAATCGCTTCGACCAGATTGTCGTGCGGAGGCTGCGGTGTTGTTTGACGTGGTTCTGGCGCTGGCCTCGTAACGTTGGGTACTTGAACGCCTGCCGCTGGCTCGTTCTGCTGTGGTGCAGATGCCTGGGGAACACCGGCATCCTGCATGGCAACGATCATATCACCGCAGGACTTTAGTGAGACAATCGCGTCAAGCGACCCCTTGAGATTATAGACTCCCATGCCAACGATGTTGATGGATTTTGCCTTGGCCCATCCATACAAGTCCGCATTGGTCAGGCTATCGATCATGATCTGATCTTTGCCGATAGCCCGACCAATATAGGTGCCGGACGAACCGAGCGAGGTAACCACGGACACCTTGTATTGGTTACCCGCAGTCATGTTGGCCGACCGCGATGCTAGTGATAGGAACCAACCCTTGGTGTCGATGCCAAATAAAATCTGATCACCCGTTCTCGGATACGCAGTATGCGCAATGCACCTGATGTCTTGGGGATAAGCCATGACAATCCAGTGTTTGGTTTGCTTATAGACCACTCCGTCACCGCCGAGAGCTGGTGTGACGGTCGCGGCTGCAGCTGTCACGGCAAGCACGAATGCGGCGATTGTGTTCTTCAACACTTATACGTCCCTTCCTGAGAGGTTGCGTTTCTTTTCGTACTGCGCGATGCGGACTCGAAGCTCGGCAGGGCGGCCAGAGCGTTCGGTATTGTCCTCGATCTAACTGAGCCTTCTTGGATCAGGTCTAGTCGTGTGATTGGAAGGCGCGCGGGCTCCCCTACCGTCGCATTGACAAGTGGAAAGCCGAGAGAACATCAGCAAGATGGTTGGCGGCCAGAAGCAAATCTCTGGCGGCAGGGCACAATAATTGGCGACGCAAAGCGGAGACAGGAGAGCGCTAGCGGCGCTCACTCTGGTAGATTTAGCGGCGACGAACCACATTAGATATCGTGGGACGTTGTTGGGAGATGTGCCGTGACAGAGAAGTCCATTCGTTTCGAAGCGGTCACTGTCGCAGCGGTCGCAACGTTACCGCCACGGGATTGAAAGAAGACTGTCGACGCATTGCTATCGCGAATGGCCTTGTAGAAGTCCGCGATGTCATCAGAGCTTTCGAACTCGCTACCTACGACAAGGAAATGTGCCCCCGTGGACTGAGATCGCACCGCGGGCTGGAAATTCCGAAGAAGGAATGAGGTCGAAACGTTCTACGGAGGGCGCTACTGTCACGTGCCGCGCAGCGGATGAGTATCACGGAATTCAATGAGTTAGCTGACTCGAATGTAGCGCTCGGCGTCAAACGCTGACTTCCGTTTCTAGTTTTTCTAAAGAGTCGCAGGTGCGGAGATTTGCGCCTGCCGCCGCGAGATCGCCATGACCCAGTCGCGAAACTCCGAGCCATAAGGCTTTTGCAGCGCGGAGCGGTCCCAAGCAAGGAAGTAACTCTCGCGCAACGGCATTCTGATATCGACCGGTATCACCAATGTCTGCGCTTCCAGTTCGTCGGCGATCATCGACATCTGGGCGAGCACGATTCCGCGCTTGTTGATGGCGGCGTCGATGGCGCTGCTCGAGAGGGTAAAGGACAAGCCGGAGGGAGGACCTTTGAAGCTCGCCCCGATCTTCTCAGCGAATTCCGCCCAGCTGGGATAGGGTGTGAAATGCCGTTCCCACTCGACATGCAGCAGCGGATAGGACAGGAGATCGGCGGCCGTCAAATTCCTGCCATCCGTCAGGGCAGGGGAGCACACTGGAACAACCCAGTCGCGAAACAGCTCGGCATAGTGATCGTGCTGCAGAACGTCCGACCCGTAGCTGACCCGGAAATCAACCTCGTCGAAGCCCATTCGCGGCTCCCTGTCGCGGCCGGTCAGCCTGACGTGAGCGTCTGGATGGAGCACTTGCCAGTCAAAAATGCGCCTGCCGATCCATTTGTTGACGACCGACGACAGCGCGCTGAGAACGAGCGCATTTTCGTTGCGCGCCCGTTCGAGCACCTGCTGGGCGAGCGCAAACTGCTCAAAGCCCTTCGATATTTCCCGATGATAGAGCCGGCCCCACTGCGTTAGCTCCACCGTCCGTCCACTTCGCTCCACAAGGGTGATGCCGAGAAAGCTCTCAACTTTGCGGATCTGCTGGCTGATGGCGCCCGCAGACACGTTCAGTTCCGCGGCAGCCGCCATCACGCTCCCGCAGCGCCCGACCGCTTCGAATGCCTGCAGACCTTTCAGCGGAATTCCCCGAAACTTCTGTTCCTCGCTCACCACACTTCCCCATGGCTCCCGACGTTACGCAGGTTTTTCGGCCGGATGAAAGATGCCGGCAAACTGAAAGCGATCTCCGGGATGCGTGATCTCGACATAGGTCACCATGCGATCATTCTGCCACGTCTGACGAATGAGGTTCAGGCACGGCTCGCCACGATCGATCTCAAGAATGCGCGCGGTCGCAGCATCGGCCGAGACCGCCCGTATCACATGCTTGGCCCTGGACCACGGCACTTGGGAGAGGAGCCATTTTGCCGGAGGCGCGGTCGCGAAGCTCTCGTCTCTTGCGAGCGGGACTGTGTCCAGCAGTATGATACGACGTTCAACTGCGGTGGGCTTCCCATCGACGATATGCAGACATTGGATCCTGAGGACTTCGGCTCCCGACAGACTGTCCAACTGTGCGGCCTCGACCGAGCTCAGGGTCTCGATCTTTCGTGTCAGTATCTCGTAGCGATGCTCATAGCCCGCCAAGGTCGCCTCGGTGCCGATATCCTGGATTTCCATGACCGTGCGGTCGATCTGCGGCGAGGCAACAAATGAGCCGGCTTTGCGCTTGCGTACGACAAGCCCGCGGTCGACCAGTGCCGTCATCGCCTTGCTTACCGTCATGCGCGAACAGCTGTAGTCGTCGACGAGGTCATGCTCTCTCGGGATCCGATGGCCGGGACGCCAGTCCCCGGCCAGGATCTTCGCCTCTATATCCTTGAATATCCTGAGATAAATTGGCTCCAAGACGCGACCCCATCATGCCGCTGGCGAAACGATACAGACGCGAAACTCGCGCCCCGAGGAAGCCGGTCGGCACAAAAATTGCGTCCATCGACTTTGACGTTGACACCTTAGGCTAGCGCATATCTATTTGTATAGTCAAAAGCGGATCATAGAAATCCGTGTCACGGGACTGAAATCGGGAACTCGAACGCATCCACGGGTGCGAAAACTGGAGAGATGACAATCATGATCGCACGTTCACTGCTGAAGGGCCTCGTCGGCGCTGCCTTTCTGGTTGGGGCGACGCTGTCGGCGCACGCCGCCGATACGCTTGCCGCCGTCAAGGAAGCCGGCACGCTGAAGGTCGGTACGGAAACCGCCTTTGCGCCGTTTGATTTTATCGATGCCGGCGATCATGCTGGCCTGAACGTTGATCTTTTTGCCGAGATCGGCAAGGAGCTGGGCGTCAAGATTGAGTGGGTAGCGCTTCCTTGGGATGGCGTCTTCCCGGCGCTCGAAGCCGGCAAGTTCGATGTTGTGGCCGGTCCTGCAACCATTACCAAAAAGCGCATGGAGCGTTACCGCTTCACGCCGCCGATTGCCGAAGCGACCATCGCAATCCTGAAGAAAGCCGGTGACACGACCATCAGCAAGCCGGACGATATCGCCGGGAAGACGATCGGTGTCGGCAAGGCTACCTCGCAGCTCGATCAGTTGAAGGAATTCTCGGCAACGCTGCCTTCCAAGGTGGATATACGCGAATACCCCGCTTTCACTGAATCCTATGCCGATCTCGCCGCCGGTCGTATTGCCGGTGTCGCCAACTCGCTGCCGAACATCGCCTTCGTCGCCAAGCAGCGCGAGGGAACGTTTGAGGTCGTGCTGCCACCATTCGGCAAGAAGTCCTACTTCGGCTTCATTGGCCTGAAGGATGCCGACCATGCGCCGCTGATGGACGCGATCGATGCAGCACTGCTGGAGATCAAGGCTGATGGCCGTATGGCCGAGCTCCAGAAGAAGTGGTTTGGCGCCACCTTCGAAACGCCCGATGCCGTCAAGGACCCTGCGTTCTGATAGAAGACGATCGTTGATTGCGCCCCTTCCAGGGCGCAATCAAAGACGCCATCGTGCCTCCATGACAGCCAGGCGGGCAAAAGCCGGACATGTCCATCAAACTCTTTGAACTGCTTCTCTACGCGTCGATCTACACGGTGCTGATAAGCGTCGTGTCTATTTTGATCGGCTTTGCCATCGCGATCTTTCTTTCGGGCTTGCTGCTGTCGAGGAAGGCTATCTTCGTCGTTCCTGCACAAATCTTCATCAGTTTCTTTCGCGGCGTGCCGCTGCTTGTGCAACTGCTGCTTATCTACAATATGTTGCCTGCAATCGGGCTGAACGTACCGAGCATCGTCGCAGCCATTATCGGACTGTCGCTTTGCACCGCGGCCTATCAGGCGGAAAACATGCGCGGCGGATTTGCCAGCGTCCCCGTCGGCCTCGTGGAGTCGGCCGAGATGGTCGGCTTGACGCCGGGGCAGATCTTCCGCCGTATCAAAGCGCCCATCGCACTGAGGCTGACGTTCCCTGCCTTGGTCAACGAGGCGATCCTGATCCTCAAGGCCTCGTCGCTGGTTTCCGTCGTGGGCGTCGTCGAATTGACCCGCATGGCGCAGGATCTTGCCGGCAGCACCTTCCTGCCATTGCAGATCTTTGCTGCTGCGGGCCTCATCTATCTTGCGATCAATTGGTTGGTGGCCCTTGCCGGCGGCCTCATCGAGCGCTCTCTTCCGGGATTACCGCGATGACCTTTGACATCAACGTCATCCTCGACCAATTGCCGGCGATCACAAGCGGCGCCGGCGTGACGATCCTGATCTGGGTTGTCGGCACGATTGCGGCGGCGATCCTGGGGTTCTTCGTGGCTGTGGGTCGGCGCTTCGGTGGAGTGCTTCTCGACAAGGCCCTCGGCTTTGTCGTCGCGGTCTTGCGCGGGACGCCATTCCTCATCCAGATCTTTCTCGTCTACTATGGAGGTCCCTTCATTGGCCTGTCTCTCGATCCCCTGCCGGCGGGCTTGATCGGCATCTCGATCTACGGCGCCGCCTACTATAGCGAGATCTTTCGATCCGGCTTCATGGCGGTTCCCAGGGGCCACATCGAGGCCGGCGAATGCGTGGGCCTGACACAGGGGCAGATCATCCGGCGTATCCTGTTGCCTGAGATGACCATGCTCGTGCTGCCTCCGTCTTTGAACATGGCAGTTCTTCTGATGAAGGAAACGGCCGTCCTTTCGATCATCACCGTTCCCGAGTTGACAGCAACACTGAGCGCGATCGGAGCACAGCAATATGCCTTCGTCGAAGCACTCTCGGTGCTGGCACTCTTCTATTGGGTGCTCGTCGAGATCACCGGCCGGCTTGGCCGCCTCGTAGAAACGAAATTCACCAGATTCAGGTTTTTCAACGCATGAGCCTCCCAGCGATCGCAGTCAAGAATCTCGTCAAGAAGTTTGGGGAGACGACAGTCCTCCAGAACATCGACCTCGAGATCCCGCAAGGCCAGGTCTCCTGCCTGATAGGCCCCTCAGGCTCCGGCAAGAGCACGCTTCTTCGTTGCATGGCCTTTCTCGAGGAAGCAACGTCTGGAACCATCACAATCAATGGCGAGATCCTGGGTTTCACCGAAAATGCCAAGGGCCTACGGGAGCGCGTCGCTCCCGCCGCTAACCGTGCGATCCGCGCCCAGATCGGCATGGTGTTCCAGCAGTTTAATCTCTGGCCGCACATGACTGCGCTCGGAAATGTGAGCGAGGCACTGAAGACCGTCCAGAAGATGAGCCGCAAGGATGCTGAAGAACGAGCCATGGCGCAACTTGTGAAAGTCGGTCTTGAGGCCCGGGCAGGGCACTATCCGTCGCAGCTTTCCGGTGGACAGCAGCAGCGCGTGGCCATCGCCCGGGCGCTTGCCCTCAAGCCGAAGATCATGCTTTTCGACGAGCCGACATCCTCCCTCGACCCGGAACTGACCGGCGAAGTGCTGAACGTCATGCGCGATCTCGCCGCCGAGGGAATGACGATGGTCGTCGTGTCGCACGAGATCGGCTTTGCGGCCACCGTCGGGCAGCAGATCACGTTCCTCGACCACGGTAGAATCGTCTTCACAGGGCCCCCGCAGGAGGTCTTCAGGAAGCCGCGCAATGCTCGGCTTGAGCAGTTCCTCGACACCTATCTTGATCGCGGAGCGTCGATGTTGCTGTGAAGGCGCCGAGCCCTGCGCTCATTCATTCGATGTCATCTACGTGAACGCCCACCCAACGGCCCCATGCCACAGGCAGTGCACCGACGATATCGTCGGCATCTCAGGGTCGCTGGCAAGACGCGGCTGACAGCATAGCCTGACCGGATGCCAGGGACGATCGGTGCCGGCGCGATATCTTGGGTAGCACGCCAAGGCGCCGGTCGTGTGGGTGATTGCCGCCTGAACCTGTTGATCCGCTTGAAACGGCGTCCCCCGCGTCCTGCTGCGGCTTTGGGTCCTGCCAGGCTCGCACTGGCCGCAACGGCGTTGCCGTCCTCCACTGGCGTTTCGGCCCTTCGGGTGCCGGCCAGCGCTTGAAGCCCGGCTTTTGGACCGCCGTAGCAGGTCGCGATGGTCGCGACCCCAAAGCGGAGGTTCAAACATGACAAGGCAGCAAACCAGCCAACGGTCCGACATCCACGGCCGCATCACCGACAAGATCATTGCCGCTCTCGAACAGGGTGTCCGTCCCTGGATCCAACCCTGGCATAACGCTTATCCGTCCGATCCGGTCTCGCGACCGCTGCGCTTCAATGGCGCACCCTATTCAGGGATCAACGTCATTCTGCTCTGGTCGGAGGCAATCGCCCGCGGCTTCTCGTCCTCGACCTGGATGACATTCCGCCAGGCGCTCGAACTTGGCGGCGCGGTTCGCAAGGGCGAAAGCGGAACGACCGTCGTCTTTGCCAGCTCGATCATCCGTACCGAAACCGCTGATGGCGGCGATGACGTCGAACGCTCCATCCCCTTCATGAAAGCCTACACCGTCTTCAATGCCGATCAGATCGATGGCCTCGATGCCCGGGTCCAACCAACAGCAAGCCTGTCCGATCCATTCGAGCGCCTCGCTGAGGCCGGTCGCTTCTTTGCCAACACCGGCGCCATGATCCGTCATGGCGGCTCGTCGGCCTATTACGCCGCGGGCCACGACTATATTCAGATGCCGCACTACGACGCCTTCCGGGACGACGCCTGTTACTTGGCCATCATCTGTCACGAATTGACGCATTATGCCGTGGGCCGGATTATGCCGCATGACCGAGTTTAGCCGTTGTCGAGCCTCGTTTCGGCCATGCGGTAGTTCGGCATAATCAGAGCGCTTCGAGGAAGGCCAGCAGTTCGTCGTTCG
>NZ_JACUZX010000026.1:0-89594 GCF_014851575.1 Rhizobium sp. RHZ02 | reverse complement strand
CATCGCTATGCCCGCTTTCGAAGTCTCACCCGCGTCGCATGCCAGTGCCTGCTGGCTGCAGCCGCCCAAAACATCAAGAAGATCGCCATGGCGCTCACCAAGCCACCCAGACCAGCCATGGCATGAGCGCCAGAGGCCGCCAACTTCGCCCCGCCTCAGAACCCAACTAAAACAACCAACGTCCAAAAAACAAACCCGCCGAAAATATCGGCGGGTTTGTCAGCAGTCTGACGGGCCCGCGAGGGCCCGTTTTCTTTATTCCTTATCCGGCTTCCGGGTCAGGCGACCCGGTTAGCGGCCTTGCGGCGCTCGTTGACCGGCTGGTAGGCCATGCGCTGATGATACGTGCAATACGGGGAAGAGTCCGGGGACTCGCAACCGCAGAAGTGGAAGTCGTCATTGAGCGGATCGCCGACCGGCCACTTGCAGGTGCGCTCGGTGAGCTCGGTGAGGCCAAGGCGGCGAGAAATCGGAACGATTACATTTGCGGCCGGACGGAAGCGGACTTCCTCCACCGTATCGATTTCGATCTCTTCCTTGAGCATCGTCGCGCCCTGTTGGCGGGTAACGGTGCGTGTGGTGATCCGCGAGGCGTAGTTCGTGGCGCGGGGCGCCGAAGTCGTGCGCTTGGGGGTTCTGACGGTGGTCGTCGAACCGCCGGCCTTGGCACGGCCGGGCAGACTCAAACGATGGACTTTACCAATGACGGCGTTACGACTTACACCTCCAAGTTGTGCTGCGATCTGGCTGGCGCTCAGGCCTTCGGACCACAGCTTCTTCAGTTTTTCAACGCGCTCGTCTGTCCAGTTCATGCCCCTGTCTCCGCCTTATTAGCGTTGGTGTAGGCAGAATCCTTCACCGTTGCCACGGACGTATCCGAGGCAAGAAACGCTTACTCAAATTTTGGTGACTAGTTCCGCCGCATGCAGCCTAGTAATTGAGTTTTAACCTAGTGTGAGGCCGACTCCGTGACAAGAGTCGGTTGAATCTCGGGGAATCGATTTTCAAGTTTTCCCCAACTTGCTGGGCGTGAGAGTCATTTATGCAACATAGTTGTTGATAGGTCGAGCGCCTCGGGATGGCTGCTTGACGCATGCAGCGAAACCTCAGTTTTGTTGACATTGCAGTGCGAAAAGTAAATAGTGCTGCTCGCCGCCGAAAGGCGGCATTTTTAATTTTCCGGACCTGCTTTCCTTAGCCGGAGTCCGGCTGCTGATGATTGCTGATAGGAGATCGCGCCATGGCTGAAGCCGCGCTTTACGACACCTACTCTCGTGCCCCGCTGCGGTTCGAGCGAGGAGAAGGCGTGTGGCTGATCAGCGAAACGGGCGAGCGATATCTTGATTTCGGCGCGGGCGTTGCCGTCACCTCCGTTGGCCACAGCCATCCGCATGTGGTTGGCGCGCTGAAGGAGCAGGCCGACAAGGTCTGGCATCTGTCCAACATCTATGAGATCCCGGGTCAGGAAACACTGGCAAAGCGGCTGACCGATGCGACCTTCGCCGATAAGGTGTTCTTCACGAACTCCGGCGCGGAAGCCTTGGAATGCGCGATCAAGACCGCGCGCCGCTATCAGTTTTCCAAGGGCCATCCCGAGCGGTTCCATATTATCACCTTTGAAGGCGCCTTCCATGGCCGTACGCTGGCGACGATTGCCGCCGGTGGCCAGGAGAAATACCTCGAAGGCTTCGGTCCCAAGGCGCCTGGCTTCGATCAGGTGCCGTTCGGTGATCTCGATGCAGTCCGCAGCGCCATCACAAATGAAACGGCCGCGATCCTCATCGAACCTATTCAGGGGGAAGGCGGCGTCCGCCCGGCGACGAACGAGTTCCTGAAGGCACTTCGCGCGATCTGCGACCAGCATGGTCTGCTGCTGATTTTCGATGAAGTGCAGACCGGCATGGGCCGCACGGGCAAGCTCTTTGCGCATGAGTGGTCAGGCGCTACCCCCGATATCATGGCGGTTGCCAAGGGCATCGGCGGCGGCTTCCCGCTCGGAGCCTGCCTTGCCACGGCAGAGGCCGCTTCCGGCATGAAGGCCGGCACGCATGGCTCCACTTATGGCGGCAATCCGCTCGCCATGGCAGTTGGCAGTGCCGTGCTCGACGTGATCCTCGCGGAGGGCTTCCTGCAGCAGGTGCGTGACGTCTCGCTGGTATTCCGCCAAGGGCTGGCCTCGCTCAAGGATCGCTATCCTGATATCATCGAGGATATCAAGGGCGAGGGGCTGCTGCTCGGCGTCAAGGCCGCCGTGCCGTCCTCCGAACTGCTGCAGGCGATCCGTGACGCCCATCTGCTCGGCGTACCCGCTGGCGACAATGTCATTCGTCTTCTGCCGCCTCTGGTCGTCACTGCTGACGAAGCCCGCGAGGGCCTTGCCCGCCTCGAACGCGCCGCCGAAAGCGTGCGCGCTGCGAAGGTCAAGAAGACGGCTTAATGAATAGTGCCTGTCGGAAGGCGGGCGTGATAGGTAACGATAATGGCTTCCCCCAAACACTTCCTCGATCTCTCCGCCGTCGCGGCATCCGACCTACGGCTCATCATGGATGACGCAATCTCGCGCAAGCAGGCCTTCAAGGCCGGGCAGGGCGACAAGCCGCTATCAGGCAAGATGCTGGCGATGATCTTCGAAAAGCCCTCGACGCGCACCCGCGTGTCCTTCGACGTCGGCATGCGCCAGCTCGGGGGCGAGACGCTGTTCCTGTCGGGCACAGAAATGCAGCTTGGCCGCGCCGAGACGATCGGTGACACGGCCAAGGTGCTGTCGCGCTATGTCGACGCGATCATGATCCGCACGACTGATCATGCCCGCATGCTGGAGCTCGCTGAGCATGCAACCGTTCCTGTCATCAACGCATTGACGGATGATACGCACCCCTGCCAGATCATGGCTGATGTCATGACCTTCGAAGAGCACCGCGGCCCGATCAAGGGCAAGACGATCGCCTGGACCGGCGACGGCAACAACGTGCTGCATTCGTTGGTCGAAGGAGCCGCGCGTTTTGGCTACCGCATGAATATGGCGGTGCCCCTTGGTTCCGAGCCAAAGGATCACTATCTGAACTGGGCCCGCAATGAGGGCGCCGAAATCATGCTTTACCATGATGCAGACCGTGCGGTCGCCGGCGTCGATTGTGTGGTGACCGATACCTGGGTCTCCATGAATCAGGAACATCGGGCCCGTGGTCACAACGTATTCCAGCCTTATCAGGTCAATTCGGCTTTGATGGCGCAGGCCGACAAGGATGCATTGTTCATGCATTGCCTGCCCGCCCATCGTGGTGAGGAAGTTACGGACGAGGTGATCGACGGCCCGCAATCCGTGGTCTTCGATGAAGCGGAAAACCGTCTTCATGCGCAGAAGTCGATTCTTGCTTGGTGCCTGGGCGCGATCTGAACCATACTGGACGCCACGTTTGGCCGGAAGGCCCGGTGGCCGTGCGAGCGGATGGACACCCTTGTCTGCCGCTCTCAGACTAGGAGAAGACCATGGCAGAACCTGCAGCCACCCTCGGCGAATTCAATTTCGCCGGCGATGATCATGTCGTTCCGTTTCAGGTTGAGGGACTGGATGTGCGCGGTCGCGCCGTCCAGCTCGGGCCGATGCTGGACGCGATCCTCGAGCGCCATCGCTATCCCGCGCCCGTCGCGCGGCTTCTTGCCGAAGTCGTTGTGCTGACGGTGCTGCTCGGCACGTCGCTGAAATTTGAAGGCAAGTTCACGGTCCAGACCAAGGGCGACGGCCCGGTGGACCTGCTTGTTTGCGATTTCTCGACGCCTGAGAACGTGCGTGCCTACGCACGCTTCAACCAGGGCCTCCTCGACAGGGCCGTTGCGGCAGGGCAGATCGAGCCCGAACAGCTTCTCGGCAAGGGCATGCTGGCCTTTACAATCGATCAGGGCAAGTTTTCCCAACCCTACCAGGGTATCGTTGCGCTCGACGGTGCGACCCTTGAAGAGATTGCCGGCACCTATTTCCGCCAGTCTGAGCAGATCCCGACGCGGGTGCGTCTTGCTGCTGCCGAACTCTTCGATCGCGACGACGCGGGCAAGCCGCGCCACCGCTGGCGGGCTGGCGGTCTTGTCGCCCAGTTCCTGCCGGAAGCGCCGGAGCGCATGCGCCAGCCGGATCTTCACGGCGGCGACGGCGATAGGACTGGCGGCACCCACAAGGAAGACGATGCCTGGATGGAAGCCCGCTCGCTCGTCGACACGATCGACGCCGACGAACTGACGGATCCGCAAGTCGGCACCGAGCGGCTGCTATATCGTCTGTTCCACGAGCGTGGGGTTCGCGTCTACGAACCGCGCGAGGTCTTCGATCGGTGCAGCTGTTCCCGCGAAAAGATCAAGGGGGTGCTGAAGGGCTTCTCGGCGGAGGAAATTGATGCCAGTCAGGAAGACGGCGCAATTTCGGTCACCTGCGAATTCTGCTCGACGACCTATCGTTTCGAAGTGGAAGAGGTGGCAGAGCCTGCGGAGTGATCAGTTCAGGACTCTCAGCAGCCCTGGCGAATCCAGTGAGAAGGCGGGTATTTCGACATTGAAAAGCTCGCCTTCGTCCGTTTCCATCTGGTAGTGGCCGAACATCAGCCCCGACGGCGTATCCAGCGGGCAGCCCGAGGAATATTCATAGGTATCGCCGGGCGCGAGCCGCGGCTGTTCGCCCACGACGCCGGCGCCCGTGACCTCATCGACGAGGCCGTTCTGGTCGGTGATGTTCCAATAGCGGTTCACCAGTCGCACGGACTTGTCGGAATTGTTGCTGATGACGATCCGGTAGCCCCAGACATAGCGATCGTCTTCCGGATCGGATTGCTCCTCCAGATAAAAAGGTTCGACGACGACTTCAATGTCTCGTGTAAGGGCGCGGTACATGCCTACACCATAGTCAATATACGTTACCGGTATCTTATACGACAGCCGATCCGTCAATAAACCGATAGTCGATCACGTCCGTAATGCCTGTAAAGGCAAGAAGTTTCGCCACTTAAGCCTGACTTTGACCTGTCTTGGGTGGGGCAAAGCAGCATGTGGCGGTCGGCCGGATTTGCGTCGATCCGGCCGATGTCGGCTGATCAGGCGTTCACTTTTGCGAGAGCCTGGGCGAAGTCCTCGATCAGGTCGTCCGTGTCCTCGATGCCGGCGGAAAGACGAACGGTACCGCCGGAAATGCCGAGCTCCGCCCGTGCTTCGTCGGTCAGGTTCTTGTGCGTCGTCGTAGCCGGATGCGTGATCAGGCTCTTGGCGTCGCCCAGATTGTTGGAGATCTTGACGACCTGCAGGGCGTTTTGGAGCGCGAAAGCTGCTTCCTTGCCGCCCTTGAGTTCGATGGCGACCAGTGTCGAGCCACCCTTCATCTGCTTGGCGACGATGTCGGCCTGCGGATGATCGTTGCGGCCGGGATAGATGACCTTGGCGACCTTCGGCTGATCGGCCAGGAAGTCGGCGATCTTCGATGCGTTTTCGGTCTGCTGCTTGACGCGCAGCGGCAGCGTCTCGAGTCCCTTCAGCAGCGTCCATGCCGTGAACGGCGACATGGCCGGGCCGGTGTGGCGGTAGTAGTCCTGAAGGTTCTCGTTGACCCATTCCCGGTCGGAGAGGATGACGCCACCGAGGCTGCGGCCCTGGCCGTCGATGTGCTTGGTGGCCGAATAGACGACGATATGGGCGCCGAGCTCGAGCGGCTTCTGGAAGATCGGCGTGGCGAAGACGTTGTCGACCACGACCTTGGCGCCGATCTGGTTGGCGAGCTTGGCGACGCCGGCAATGTCTATCACCTCGAGTGTCGGATTGGTCGGGCTTTCCAGGAAGAACACCTTGGTGTTCGGGCGGATCGCCTTTTCCCAGTTTTCCAGATGGCGACCGTCGACCAGCGTGCATTCGATACCGTATTTCGGGGCGAGCGTCTCGACGACCCAGCGGCAGGAGCCGAAGAGGGCGCGGGCGGCAACGATGTGGTCGCCGGCCTTCACCTGGCAGAGGATTGCGGCGGTGACGGCTGCCATGCCGGAGGCCGTGGCGCGGGCTTCCTCTGCGCCTTCCAGTGCGCACATGCGCTTCTCGAACATGTCGTTTGTCGGGCTGCCGTAGCGAGCGTAGATATAGCCTTCCGTTTCGCCCTTGAAGCGCGCTTCGGCCGCTTCCGCGCTCTCATAGACGAAGCCCTGCGTGAGGTAGATGGCTTCCGAGGTCTCGCCATATTGCGAGCGCAAAGAGCCGTCGTGAACGAGTTGGGTTGCGGGGCGCCAAGTCTTGCTCATGAATCACCACTTTCAAACAACAAAAAAACCGGCCGCGAAAGCAGACCGGTTTTGCACCCGGTCCTTTTAGCCACTTGTTTAACGTGGCTGCAAGCCGACCGGCCAAATCACCACGGGATAAAAGTGCAATACTGCCGTTCTATGCTTGCGTCAATTCCTTGAGTTTGGTTTTGTCTCCCGCGAATATGGATGGGGCATGATGGCTCGCGAAACAGGAATTTTGGCGGATCGCGCGATAGCCGCGCTCTTTGAGGCGGGACGTCTCACCAGCGAGCGCGATTTGGACCACGACCAGATCCAACCGGCAAGCCTTGACCTCAGGCTTGGCGCGAAGGCATTCCGCGTTCGCGCGAGCTTCATGCCGGGTCCTTCCCATTTGGTGTCCGATAAGCTCGATCGCCTCAGCCTCCACGTCGTCGACCTCAGCGAAGGCGCCGTGCTGGAGACCGGCTGTGTCTATATCGTTCCCTTGATGGAGCGCCTCGACCTGTCGGCCGACATGTCGGCCTCGGCCAATCCCAAAAGCTCGACCGGACGTCTCGATATCTTCACCCGCGTCATCACCGACTACGCGCAGGAGTTCGACAAAATTCCGGCTGGCTATTCCGGCCCGCTCTATCTCGAAATCAGTCCGCGTACTTTCCCGATCGTCGTGCGTCGAGGCTCGCGCCTGTCGCAGATCCGCTTCCGGGTCGGCCATTCGATACTTGGAGAGCCGGAATTGCTCGCGCTCCACGATGCCGAAACGCTGGTCGCCAGCAAGCTGCCGAACGTCTCCGGCGGCGGCATTGCCCTGTCGATTGATTTGGCCGGCGACAAGGATGGACTGATCGGCTACCGCGGTAAGCACCACACTGCAGTCGTCGATGTCGACAAGAAGGCGCAGCACGACATCTATGACTTCTGGGAACCTCTCTATAGCCGCGGTCGCAACGAACTGATCCTGGATCCGGACGAGTTTTATATTCTCGTCTCGCGCGAAGCCATCCATGTGCCACCGCACTACGCGGCAGAGATGACCCCCTTCGATCCGTTGGTTGGCGAATTTCGCGTGCATTATGCAGGCTTCTTCGACCCCGGCTTCGGCCACGTCCCCGCCGGCGGCCGCGGCAGCCGCGCCGTGCTCGAGGTCCGCAGCCACGAGGTTCCCTTCATCCTCGAGGACGGCCAGATCGTCGGTCGCCTCGTCTATGAGCATATGCAGGAGCACCCCGAGAGCCTCTACGGCTCCGGCCTCGGCTCCAACTATCAGGCCCAGGGCCTGAAACTCTCGAAGCACTTCCGCATCTGACAACGCCAATGCCCGCTTGACAGCGGCACCCATCTATTGGAAATCTCGCTCCAACGCGGGTGTAGCTCAATGGTAGAGCAGCAGCTTCCCAAGCTGAATACGAGGGTTCGATTCCCTTCACCCGCTCCAAGTTCAGATGGTTTTGCTGGGACTGAGCGGATTTCATCCGCACTGTGGTCTGAGCGTGGTGCCCACGTGGGCCGCCGTCGTTCGCTGTCTTACTCCACGAGGAAAGAACGCCCTTAAGAGGTAGCCTCGAAGGAAATTGAAATAGTTGACAATTCTCTAATAAACATGGTTAATTTTTAACTATTCTCCGATATCACGGGAACGCAGGCGACCCCTTGGTCGTTGTCGGCATGATCAGGAGGAGTTGCAGAATGCTTTTGAAGATTTTCACGGCGAAGCGCGAGATCCGGGAGAATGGCGATACCGGCACTTACGCTGACGGCTACTATGCGCCGGAAGTGGTTCTTGCGTCTGCGCGCGATGACGATCGTGCTTCCTATGAGCGCGATTATGGTCGCGGCCGCAAGGTCGAGCAAATTCCGCTCGGGTTTGCCTGAGCACCCTTTTTAGCTTCCGTCTTGTGCGGCAGCCGGGCCATGGCTCGCTGTTTGAAGTCGAAAGTCTATAATCGAAAAGGGCGGCATTGAGCCGCCCTTTGCTTTTGTACCGTTTTGCTGGGATCAGAATTCCGTCCAATCGGCGTCGTCGCGTGGGCTCGAAGAGGCGCTGCTTGCACCAAATGCGCTTGCAAGTTTCTGCCCAAGCGCCCGAGCCGGCGAGCTAGAGGGGCGGGTGACACCCGGAGTGGCGATGCGGACGGGTGCCTTTCTGGCTGCGACCGGTGGCGCGGCCGGCCGTGGCGCCGAATGGATGTGAGTGCCCTGCAGCGGCGCTGCCGCGGCAATGTTAGCGCTGAAACTGCCAGTGCCGGTCAGCTTGAACTGGTCGAGCAGGTTGTTGAGTGTCGCCGCTTCCGTCGCGAGCTTGTGGCTCGCCGCCGTGCTTTCCTCGACCATGGCCGCATTCTTCTGCGTTCCCTGGTCCATCGAGTTCACCGCCGTGTTGATCTCCTGCAGGCCGGTCGATTGCTCGCGGGCGGCCTCGGCGATCGCGTCGACGTGCTGGTTGATCTCCTGAACCTCGTGAACGATCGCATCAAGCGCCTTGCCGGTTTCGCCGACAAGCGACACGCCCGTCTGCACATGGTCGCCCGATGTGGTGATCAGCGACTTGATCTCCCTGGCGGCATTGGCCGAGCGCTGTGCAAGTTCACGCACCTCCTGGGCAACGACGGCAAAGCCCTTGCCGGCTTCACCGGCGCGCGCGGCCTCGACGCCGGCGTTGAGGGCCAGAAGATTGGTCTGGAAGGCGATGTCGTCGATGACGCCGATGATGTTGCCGATCTCCGCGGAGGATTGCGCGATCTGCTGCATGGCGTTGACGGCCTTGCTGACCACTTGGCCGGACTTTTCTGCACCGGCGCGCGTGCGTGCCACGAGCCCACGTGCTTCCTCGGCACGCTTGGCGGCATCCTTCACGGTGGTGGTGATCTCCTCGAGGGCCGCTGCCGTCTCCTCGACGGACGCTGCCTGCTGCTCGGTGCGCTTCGAAAGCTCGTCCGCCGAGGCGCGGATCTCGGTTGCGCCGGCAGTGATGGCGCGGGCGTTGGCGCCGACCGTCTGCATAGTGTCGTTCAAGCGCAGGATCGAGTTGTTGAAATCCTGTCGCAGACTATCGAGGTCGCCGACAAACGCCGTATCGATCCGAGATGCGAGGTCGCCTGCGGCCAGCCGGCGTAAGCCGTCGCCAAGCGCGCTGACCGCGCGCGAGAGATCGGCAGCCTCGGTTGCGCGCTGAGCTTCACGTTCTCGGCGTTCGCTGTCGCTGAGATTGCGGCTCTTTTCGGCCTCGCCCTCAAGCCGGATACGATCGACGGCATTGTCGCGGAAGACGGCAACGGCGCCGGCCATCTGGCCAACCTCGTCACGACGGTCGAGGCCGTCGATGGCGCCGTGCGTATCTCCCTCGGCAAGCTGAGCCATCCGGTCACGCAGACGAACCATGGGCGTGGTGATCCCCGATTGCGCGACCCACACAGAAAGGCCGATCGCGCCCATGACAGCGAGCCCGATCAGTACGAAACTGAGAGTGATGCGCTGGTTGACGCTAATGGAGAGCGCGTCGCCGCCATCGTTCAGCAATGCCATCAGCGCATCATTGTTGGCGATCATTTTCGGAGTGACCGTGTTCAGCTTCGCATTGAGCATGCTTGCTGCAAGCTGCGCGCCGGCACTGTCCTTTGCCTTGGCGAGGTCGATGACCTTGCTGGAAAGCGCTTCCATCTCGGCGATGCCGACGAGGATGTCGTCAATCGCCGGCTTGCGGCTAGGTACCAAGGCCGCCGCCTGTTCCAGGCGTTCGCGCGCTTGAGGCATCTTGCTTGGCGTCGTGAGCGCCGTATTGAAAGCCGGCGTCTCCGGCTTGAGGCCGGCGATAAGCGTGACCTGCAGCACGGCAGCGGTTGCCGAGGCGCTGGCGCGGGATGCCTGCATGGCTGCCAGTGCCTCGTTATCGATGAAGGCGCTGTAGGTGGCATCGGCACCGCGGAATTCGGTGATGACATAAACGAGGCCCCCGAGCGCGATCGCCCCGAGAAGCGCGACGACAGAAATGATCTTCGTCCGGATTTTCAAGTTCTTCAGCATGGCTATGTCCAGTCGCTTGACCCGACCGCGGGCGGGCCGACTATTGAAGCATTTTATGTCGCGGGATACGGCATGGTGGGATGCCCGGAAGGCTCGACATGCGCATCATGCATTCGGCCCGTGAGCCGGCGTCGTCCTGGCGAATAGAATGGGACATTGCTTAATGTGGCCCTAACGCTTGGGATCTGTCCCCGGAAAAAATTTCGGGTCCCCCCGCCTAGGGACGAGTCATGCTAAGCGGGGCGCAACTTCTCACTGGTGCTGACAGGGACATGAGGCGTCTTGTCCCAGAAGAAGGGCTTTCTCGGCAGCTCGAGAAGGGCGCGCCATGCCGCCACCGAGATCATCAGGCAATAGAGCGGGACATAGATCCAGCGCCAGCCGATGCTGCGTTTTTCCTCACGCAGCATCGCGACCCTGCCGAGCAGCAGAAAGAGGCCGTAGCTTGCCGCCATATTGGCAAGATCGAGGAGCAAGAGCGCGCCTTCGCTGCTGCCGGCGGGCGGAAAGCCGAGCGCTAGGTAGCCGGCGGTGGTGACAAGGAGCATGATCAGCCAGGGATGGGTGAGAGAGGAAAACAGCATTCCTCCGATCAGCAACTGGAACACCAGAAAGCCGCCCACGCCCATCTCGCGCGGGAGGCGCGCTGGCTCGCGCATCACCAGGTTTCGGGCTTCCGGCACGATCGCCAGCATGCCTTTGCTGATGTAGTTCAGCCGGACGCAGCGAGCCTGCAGAAGCTGGCTGTCGAGTGCCTTGTCATCGTTGAGGAGGGAGCTGTCGATTGCCGAAAGGAAGGGAAGCCGGAGCCCGCGCGCCAGGGATGCGTAGTAGCTGTCGGCATCGATGGAGCCGCTTGCAATGAGTTCCTGTTCGATGCTCGCGCCGTTGCGGCGTGCGACCTGCATCGGGCGGGCGATTGTCGGCCTGCCGATGCCGAGTTGCAGCAGAACCTCTGGTAGGAATCGTTTACCGCGCGCGCAGGCGGCGCGCCGTGGCGTATTGAACCATCATCCAAGAGCGTGCGGTCTTCGATCCCGCCCGACGCATATTCCCCGACACGCATGACTCTGATACACCGTTTCCAGAATGGCAGTGCATGCTTTCCCCGAGGTCGATCATAATGATGCAATTTAAACTAGCATCCCTGAATCTTAAGGGGCTATGCAGCTTTTGGCTGTCTTTGATTGTGTTTTTCTGCCCGCTCTCGTTGTCGGCGCAGGAGGCGATGCCAGGCTTGCCGCTGCTTTTCGATTCCAGGGAGCGCCTTGCCAAACCGGATCTTTCGTCGCTCGTCCGCCTGCGTTTCCTGACGACGATCGACTTTCCACCGTTCAATTTTACCGATCAGAATGGCAAGCTTTCCGGTTTCAACGTCGATCTCGCCCGCGAGATCTGTAACGAGCTGGAGATTGCCAGCAAATGCCAGATCCAGGCGCTGCCGTTCGCTGACCTGAATGCCGCGCTCGCGGCCTCGCAGGGCGATGCCGTGATTGCCGGCGTCGCCGTCAGCGAGGAGCTGCGGCGACAGTTCGCCTTTTCGCGCCCCTATCTCATGCTGCCCGCCCGCTTCGTTCGAAACTTAAAGGCTTCCATCAAGGGCGAGAATGCCAGCGCTCTGGCCGATCATCCGGTCGGCGTCGTCAAGGCGACGGCGCACGAAGCCATGCTGGCGGCCTATTTCCCGAAGGTGAAGGCCGTACCCTTCGACAGCAAGGACGCCCTTCTTGCAGCACTCAAGGATGGCAAGCTGGAGGCCGTCTTCGCGGATTCCCTCCAGCTCTCCTTCTGGGTTTCGTCGGAGGCCTCGGCGAAATGCTGCGCGCTGTTCGACGGGCCTTATCTCTCCGAGCAGTTTCTCGGCGAAGGCATGACGATCATGCTCCGTCAGAAGGACGATGTCCTTACGGCAGCGCTCGATCACGCGCTGGCAGCGCTGTCGCGCAGTGGCCGCCTGCAGGAAATCTACCTGCGCTACTTCCCTTACGGCCTGTATTAAACCTGAAAGGCTCTAGCCCTTGCGAAAGCGCGCGATCGCGCTGCGCTCGATGGCGGCGCAAGTGAGCTTATCGAGGCCGAGGCGGTCGCGAAGCAGGCTGAGAAGGCGCAGCTCTTCCGCCTTCACCGAGAGATCGGCGGAAGCAATTTCGACCGCGAGCGCATAGGCCGTGTCGTAGAGGCGCGACGGCAGCGTGTCCTTGACGGTTTCGAGCACGATGTCGAGCCCTTCGGGACCAGCCAGCAGTCCCGCGCAATCGCGCGCGATGGAAATCAGCTTTTCGTCGTCGAAATCACGGAAGACCGGCAGGAAGCCGATCAGTTGGCCGATGCGCTCCATCTCGCGATCGTTCATCGTGCTGTCGACGGCGGATGCCATCACCATCACGTAGATCAAGGCGTCATGGGCGGAAAGCGGCTTGTTCATGTCTCGATGATCCCTTCGAAGTGAGGCCAGAGTCTAGGAGTTGCCCAGCGACATTACAAGCCGTCGGGCGGCAGATCGGAAGGCAGATCCTCAGGACCGCTGGTTTCTGCGAGGCTGCGAGGGTCGTTGCCATGGATGCCTTTGCCCGCCTGTTTTGCCTTCTCGCCGGCCTCGGCGAGCGCAGATCCCTTCGCCGCCTCTGCCCAGCCGTTTTCGACGAGCCACTGTGAAATTTCCTGCGTACCGATCCTGCAGGCGGCCGTGACGGTACCGGTCCATTCCGCACTGTCGAGATCGCAGCGGACGGCCCTGAGGCGCAGCAGCAGCCGCAGATTGGTCTTTGCCAGCATCCCGCATGGCCACTCACGGCCCCCGCTGTCGATGCATGTCTTGTCCGCCGGCGTTGGGTCGATGCCGGCAAGCTGCAGGCGACGGTCGCCAAACGCCAGGACACCGGCGCTTTCCGCGATCGGGCGAACAAGGTTCACGCCCCTGTCTTTGGCAGGGTTTGCCGGTTGCTCCGGCACAACGGGCGCGATGCGCTCGAGTGGCTTGCCGTCGATGACCGCAGGGTAGAACTGGCTGGCCTCGTCGACACGCCGCGCATTCATGCTGGCTTCGGGATTTGAGGTCGGTTGAGCCGTCGGAGCGGGGGGCGGCACTTGCGCTTCCATCGGCGCTGCCGTTTCCGCCGGATCAATGGCCGAGCCAAGCCGCTGTCCGCCGGCCGCAATCAGGTCGGCGACAATTCCGATCCCTGCAACAGCGGTCAGAATTGCCGCAGGACGCATGGAATATCTTCCTACTGGCTGGCCCAGATGATGCGGGCGATCCAATCCACGTCGGAAAGTTCAATTGTTCGGTTGGGATGCTCCGGGTTGAGCGACATCAATTCGATCGATCGCGGGCTCTGGCGCAACAGCACCTTCGCCATCACTTCGCCTTCGCGCGTCTTGACGACGACGCGATCATTGCGTCGAACCTGCGCGCCAGGCTCGACGATCAAGACGTCGCCGTCGCGGTAGAGCGGCATCATGCTCTCGCCCTGGACTTCGAGCGCATAGACGCCTGCCTTCTGCGAGGGTGCGGCCGGGAATTCCACAACGTCCCAGCCTTGCCCAGCCGGAAAGCCGCCATCATCGAAGAAGCCGCCGGCACCGGCCTGCGCAAAGCCGAGCAGCGGAATCGAGCTGCCCTGCCGCGGGAAGCCGCCTTCCGGAAGACTGGAAAAGCTCCCTGCCGGCCGCATGAACGTCAGGAACTGCTCCATGCTGGCGCCCGTTGCATCCAGCACCTTGGCGATCGATTCCGTCGACGGCCAGCGCAACCGCCCATCGGCGGAGAGCCGCTTGGACTTGTTGAAGGAGGTTGGATCGAGCCCCGCGCGCCGGGCAAGACCTGAAGGCGTCAGGTCATGCCGTTCGGCAAGCCTGTCGATCGCCCCCCAAATCTGCTCGTGTGACAGCATGTCGCCTGATTCCTGCGCGCCTGCGCCATCGTTCAACGACGAAATATTAACCGCAAGCCCAGCGGGAGTAAAGAGATGAAAGGAATAAAATCCTGTCTCGCCTCAGGCGACCAAGGCCATGTTGATCTTGCCGAGCTGGATCACCGCCTGCGTACGGCTGTCGACATCGAGCTTGAGCAGGATCGCCGAGACATGCGCCTTGATCGTCGCCTCGGAAACGCCGAGCTCATAGGCGATCTGCTTGTTGAGAAGACCTTCCGCCAGCATCGTCAGCACACGGCTCTGCTGCGGTGTCAGCGTGTGCAGCCGGTGGATCAGGTCGGCGACATCAGGATCCTGTTCCTGCCCGTCCCGATAAGTCTCGGGGGTCGCGATATCGCCGGCAAGGACCGTCTGGATACCGCGGCGAATGTCGTCGATCCCGGAGGATTTGGAGATGAAGCCGGATGCGCCGAGTTCGAGCGCGCGACGGATCGTCGTGGCGTCATCCGTCGCGGAAATGATGACGATCGGCAGCCCGGCGAATTCGGAGCGAAGCGCCATCAGGCCGGAAAAGCCGCTGACACCAGGCATCGATAGATCGAGCAGCATCAGGTCCGCTTCGGGATGTGCTCCAGCCGCCATGCGCGCTGCGGCAAAATCGCCGGCCTCGACGATCTCGGGATGGCCTTCCATACCAATCACTGCCTGGCGCAGCGCATCCCGGAAAAGCGGGTGGTCGTCGGCAATGATGATTGTCTGTTCCTGCATCGATAGCTCCCTCCCAAGAGTTCGATCGCCGAGACATGCCTCGTGCCTCCGCACGATACATGCCTCCATTCGGAGGTGACTATATCAATTCATGTCTTTTGCGGAAGGGCGTTGCGCTCCTCCTCGCTTGGGAATTCCTTGACTATCCCCATGAAGCTCCGCATCCAGCGCTCCATGATGCCGATCGAACGGTTGATCTCCTCGTCGGAGGGAAGCGCCTTGTTGACGATGCTTTTGTTCTCCAGCGCCGTGACGCGGGCCGAAAGCCGGTCGAGTTCCTGCTCATAGGCCGCCCGCTCATCGGCGGCCATCCTGCAGACGAGCGCGCCGTCCTTCTCCTCGCAAAGCGACATGGCGCCGGTCTGCTTGTCGAGCCGCACGAAGTGGTCGCCGCTACGCTCCAATTGAAAGCGCAATGCGTCGGTTTCAGCGGCATGAACGCCGAGCGGCAGGAGAAGCGCGAAAAGGCCGATTGCGATATTTCTCATGGTTTCCTCCGGAAATCTCGGTGGCCACCGCATTTTTCGCGGCGAGGCGTGGACATCGCCGCCGCTTTGCGGCAAAGCCCGGGAAAGACCAGCCATTCTGAGGTTATCATGACCCTGACACCCACGCTTTACAAGATCGTGACGGAAACGCTCTGGCAGGAGGCGAGGGCAGCCGGCGTTTTTCGTGGCGCGCCGATCGACCTTACGGACGGCTACATCCACTTCTCGACAGCCGCCCAGGTCAGGCAGACGGCGGCCCTTCACTTCGCCGGCCAGGCGGGGCTTCTGCTCGTTGCCGTCGATAGCAGCAAGTTCGGCGACGAACTCGTCTTCGAACCCTCGCGCGGCGGCGCTCTCTTTCCACACCTCTATGCGGAATTGCCGATGTCGGCCGTGTTATGGGAGGCGCCGCTGCCGCTCGATGTCGCCGGCCAGCACGTCTTTCCGGATCTTGCGCCATGATCGAGCTTTTCAAGCACGCCGCCCGCAAGGGTCTCTTCCTCTTCGACCCCGAAACCGCTCATGGCATGTCGATTGCCGCACTGAAGGCAGGCGCCGTGCCGGCCTGCCGGATCGCCCCCGATCCGCGCCTGCGGCAGAGCGTTGCCGGGCTCGATTTCGTCAATCCGATTGGCATGGCGGCCGGCTACGACAAGAACGCCGAGGTTCCGGAAGCGTTGCTGAAGATCGGCTTCGGTTTCACCGAGATCGGCACCGTGACGCCGAAGCCGCAGCCCGGCAACCCGCGCCCACGCATCTTCCGGCTGGTCGAGGATGAAGGCGTCATCAATCGCCTCGGCTTCAACAACGAAGGCCACGATGCCGCCTTCGCACGCCTGTCGGTCATTCGCGGCAACGGCATGATCGGCGTCAACATCGGCGCCAACAAGGACAGCGAGGACCGCATTGTCGACTATGTCCTCGGCATCCGCCGGTTCTATTCGGTCGCTCGCTATTTCACCGCCAATATCTCATCACCGAACACGCCGGGCCTGCGCGATTTGCAGGCGCGCGAAAGCCTCGCCGCGCTCTTGTCGGCAGTGCTTGCTGCCCGCGATGCCGAAGCCGAAAAGGCAGGCAGAAAGATCCCAGTCTTCCTGAAGATCGCGCCTGATCTGACGGAAGAGGGGCTGGACGATATCGCCGCCGAAGCGCTGTCGCATGCCCTGGACGGCCTGATCGTTTCGAACACCACGCTTTCCCGCGAGGGCCTCAGGGACCAGCGTCAGGCGAAGGAGGCCGGCGGGCTTTCCGGCAAGCCGCTGTTCGACAAATCGACCGCCGTTCTCGCCAAAATGCGCAAACGCGTCGGCCCAGGCCTGCCGATCATCGGCGTCGGCGGCGTCTCGTCCGCCGAAACCGCGCTCGAGAAGATCAAGGCCGGTGCCGATCTCGTGCAGCTCTATTCCTGCATGGTTTATGAGGGGCCGGGCCTCCCGGGCACGATCGTTCGCGGCCTGTCGAAGCTGCTCGATCGCGAGCAGGTCAGATCCATCCGCGACCTCAGGGATACGAGAACGGACTACTGGGCAGGACGGAACGTTTGATCCGCCCGCGGCCGCACGAGCATCGCCAGGAAGACACCGCGAAACAGCAGGAAGCCGTTCATCGCCAGCCATAGGCCATGATTGCCGAACAGCGGCACGAAAACGGCCAGCGCTATGAGATAGCCGGCAAACGACATGAGCATCCGGTTGCGCATGTCGGTCGACCAGGTGGCGCCGATGAAGACACCGTCCATCAGGAAGGCCAGCGCCCCCGTAAGTCCGGTGACGGCGGCCCAGGGCAGGTAGGTTTCGGCCGCCTGCTGCACCTCCGGCGAGGTGGTTAGCACCGAAATCAACCATGGACCGGCCAGCAGGAAGAACACGGAAATGAGGCCGGCAAGCCCGAAGGACCAGAGCGCCGTCAGCTTCAGGCCACGCTCGAAGGCCGGCCGGTATCGCGCGCCGATCGCCCGTCCGGTGATCTGCTCTGCCGCGTTGGCCAGTCCGTCGAGATAATATCCGGAGAGCAGGAAGAAGTTCATCAGCACGGCGTTGGCGGCCAGCGTGACCGCTCCGAAGCTCGTGCCGATCCGCGTCATCAGAGTGAAAGCGGCGAGCAGCACGAAGGTGCGGATCAGGATGTCGCGGTTCAGCGCGAAAAGCTCGGCGAGGCGATGCCGGGAGAAGATCTCCGTGCGTGTCGGCCGATGCGCGCGATCGAAGCCGCGAAGGACAATCAGCAAGCCGACGACAGCACCGGCTGTCTCGCCGACCATCGTACCCCAGGCGACGCCCGCCACGCCCCAGTCAAGCCAGAGGCCGAGATAGATCGCCAGTATGATGTTGATGCCGTTGATGATCGTCTGCAGCAACGGCCAACGGTGCCCTGGCCGCGGCCGAGCACGAAGCCGAGGATCGCGTAATTGGCAAGCGCTGCCGGGCCGGCAAGGATGCGGATGGAGAAATAGGTGCTGGTGGCGGCCGCAACGGCGCTCTCCGGTCCCATCAGCTTCAGCCCGGCTGCGAGTAGCAGTGGCGAAAGACAGAGAAGCGCTATGCCGCAGCCGAGCGCGGAGATCAGCGCTCGCCAGAAGACGCCCTGCTGGGCGTGCCGGTCGTGCCGTCCGAAGGCCTGCGCCGTCAGTCCGGTCGTGGAGGCGCGCAGGAAGTTGAAGCTGCCGAGGATAAGGTCGAAGAGCATGGCGCCGATCGCAAGCCCTGCCAGCGCATCCGGCTGACCCATGTGGCCGACGACGCCGGTGTCGACGAGGCCAAGGAGCGGCGTCGTCATGAAGCCGAGCGTCATCGGAATTGCAATCGACAGCACCAGTCGGTGCGTCACGTCGAATGCCAGCCTGTTCTCGTGACCGTGCGTATCCATGTCTGCCTCTGAGGAAGGAGGCAGAATCGCCTCAGCCGGAAAGCACCATTGCCCAATAGGGCACGCTTTTGGAAGCAGAATTGCGTGCTACCGCAACGCCGAGACCATTGTAACGACCGAGCATGTTCTCCAGATGGTGCGGAGAGTTGATCCAGGCGGTCACAACGGCCGGCACCGACTGTTGGCCGGCCGCGATGTTTTCGGCGGCCGGCATCTGTACGCCGCTTGCCTTGACGCGCGGGCCGAAGCCGTCGCCGATCCCCATCACGTGCTTCATCTTGCCTGCCGATGCCATGCGCTTGGCCTGGAACATCGCGGCATCCTTGGCAGCAGGATCCGCCGAAAGCGGCGGCAATCCGTTCTTGGCACGCAGCTGATTGACTAGCGGTAGAGCGTCCGCCGTTTCGTCTTCGCTATCAGAAGGCGTGGAAGCGAACTTGGGCGCGGTTGTGCAGCTTGCAACACCGGCGACCAGCACGAGGCCGGATATGTGTAGTAGCCCACGCCGCGAGAGGATGAGAGAGGTCATATTAACGCCGATAGCTGAAGAGACGGATGAGGACGAAGACCGGGATCACGACGGTCGCACCAAGCAACAAATAATCGCCGACGCGTCCCAAAGCGGCAAAGCCGCGATGCCAGACTTCCAGAACGAAATTGCGGAAGCCGTAGACGAAATCCAGCGGCGCCCAGCCGAACACGGCCATGATGAAGCCGACGATCAGCGATACGACCAAAAGCTTGACCAATGTGCGGCCGAGGGAATCGCCGAGAAACTTGTTCACCTGATCGGACATGCGCCATCTCCTGTTTGTCCCTGAAATACGGGCGCGGAACGCCGCTCGCAAGCCTTTTTCAGGTCTGGCGTCTCCGCCTCTGAAATAGGACTTGAGTTTTTTTGTGACCGCAGCCAAATGCGGGCCAATCCCAATAGGTCTTCACCATGCAGCCCAACCAGCTCACTTCAGGCGACGTGATCGCCGATCGCCGCGCCGACTACGCCAAGATGCTCGACGAAAGCGGCGAACCGGACGCCGCCGCCGAATTGATGGAGCAGGCGTTGGAACTCGTGCCGGGCTGGGCGGCCGGCTGGTATCGGCTGGCCGGCTACCGCGAAAGGGCCGGCGATAAGTCAGGCGCGATCGACGCCTACCGGCGCACTTTGGAGGTCAGTCCGGACGATATTTTCGGAGCCGAGCTCAAGCTCGCTTTGCTTGGCGACGTCGAGATGCCGGACCAGCCGCCGAGCAGCTATGTCGAGCGATTGTTCGACGACTATGCCGATCGCTTCGAGACGTCACTGGTGGAGAAGCTCGATTACAGCGTTCCCGCCAAGCTTGCGGCGCTCGTCGCGACGACCGGCAGGAACTATGCGTTGGCCGTGGACCTCGGCTGCGGCACCGGCTTGCTCGGACCGGAGATCCGTGATCGCGTTGCGCGCCTCGAGGGATTCGATCTGTCGCAGAACATGCTCGCCAAGGCTGCCGAGAAGCATATCTACGATCACTTGGCGCAAGCCGATCTGTCGCTGGCTCCGGAAGCGACGGGCCTCTTTGTCGAGGGAGCGACGCATCGTGCCGACCTCGTCACTGCCGCGGATGTGTTGATGTATCTCGGCAATCTCGAGAGTGTGTTCGAGGCGGTTTCAGCGCTTGTCTTGCCGGGCGCCGATTTCGCATTTTCGGTCGAGGACGCGGGTGAGGGCGATGGCTTTCATCTCGCGCCGTCGCTGCGCTACGCCCATTCCGAAAGCTATATACGCGCGCTCTGCGCCCGCCACGGTCTCGAGGTCATCGCCGTCAGCAAGACGCCCATTCGCAAAGATGGCTCAAACATCATTTCAGGTATCCTGTTCCTTACGCGCAAGGCGGGATAGCGGAACGATTCTTGCGAAGTGAATAATAGGTCAGCATTGCTTACGTATTTCGCTTGATTGCACTGCGAAAACGCCTGATAATCCTGGCTAATTCAGTAGGGTTCTTTCAGGATTTCGAGGCACCCGGGACCATTCATCACCTACATTTCGTCACGCTCGGGTCTCGCCCTGGCGCATATGAACATGTCTGCCGTTTGGGGATCAACGACAATGGCACAGCTCTTCAATGCCCTCGGTTTCTGGAATACCAGCGCCACTCGCCATACACCGGTCGAAGACGTCCAGGGGATTTTCTCCGGCAGCCTTATTGCGGCGCTCGGGCTTTATGTTCTGGCCAGCGCCGGCCTTCTGACCGGCAGCACCGCCGGCGTCGCGTTTCTGCTCCACTACGCCTTCGGCGTGAACTTCGGTCTCGCCTTCTTCCTGCTCAACCTGCCGTTCTTTTATCTTTCGTGGACGCGGCTCGGCATGGCCTTCACGGTCAAGACATTTATCGCGATCGGCCTGACATCGCTCATGACCAGCCTGCAGCCGAAGGTCATGGACATTTCCGCCATCCATCCGGCCTGGGCGGCCCTTCTCGGCGGTCTGCTGCTGGGTTTCGGCCTTCTGGCGCTCTATCGCCACCGCGCCAGCCTCGGTGGGGTCGGCATCCTGGGCGTCTATATGCAGGAGCGTTTCGGCATCCGCGCCGGCCTCGTGCAGATGGCGATCGACCTTTGTGTGCTGGCCGCAGCCTTCTTTGTCACCACGCCACCGGTGGTTTTCTATTCCGTTCTAGGCGCGGTGGTGCTGAACCTCTTCGTGGCCGTCAACCACCGCGCCGATCGCTACATCGCGCTTTAGGCAGCCCGTGCCGGCTTGTCGATCGGGTGCTGCGAGCGGAAGCCGACTGCCAGCCGGTTCCAGACATTGATCGTGCCGATCGCGACCGTGATCTTGGTGATCTCTTCTTCCGTGAAGTGGGCCTTCAGGGCTTCGAAATCGGCGTCCGGTGCGCCGGTTTCGGCGATACGGGTCACGGCATCGACCCAGCCGAGAAGGGCGCGTTCCTTGGCGTCATAGATCGGCGATTCCCGCCAGACGCACATCAGGTTGATCCACTGTTCGCTAAGCCCGTCATGCCGGGATTCCTTCACGTGCATGTCGACGCAATAGGCGCAGCCGTTGATCTGCGAGGCGCGCAGCTTGATCAGATGGATGAAGCGGCGTTCAAGGCCCGATTCCTGAACATATTGCTCGAGGGCGGCGACCGCCTTGTAAGCGTCCGGCGCGGCCTTGGCGAAGTTGAAACGTGCTTGCATGGTTCATTCTCCTTTTAGGGTTCTGCGGCTCAGCGAGCCGCTCTGCGTTCATTGATCTCAAGGAAGGCGCAGCCGCGGGCGGCGATCCCGCCGTCGTCATCAGCAGCGAGCTGCACCAGGATGTCGGCGATGCTGGTCTTGGCGAGTTCGGCGCGGTAGACGCGCTCGGCCCTCAGCATCGCCGCGCTGATCTGGCACGGTTTGGTGAAATAGCGCCCTGGAAGCTGGTTCGGCCCGCGCTGGCGGATCTCGCCGCAGCGGAAAGCCGGCTCCGGCCCTTCGACAGCAAGGACGATGTCGAGAAGGCTGATCTCCTCTGTCGGCTTCGCCAACTTGTATCCGCCCTTCGGCCCCGGAACCGTGCTCACGATACCTGCGCCGGAAAGCGCCTGCAGATGCTTCAGAAGATAGCTCGTCGAAACGCCATGGAACTCTGCGAGTGCCGCGGCCGAGAGCACCCCGCCTTCGGAAAGGCCGGCCAGCATGGAAACGCTGTGTATCGCCTGCTCGACTCCATCACCCAGTTTCATCAGACCATCCTCAATTCGTGGATAAAAAATATCTATGATTATTGCACCTGTCAAGCGGCGATATGCGAAGGATCGGATAGACGTGCGCATTTTGGTCGTCCGGGGTTGTGAAGCGGGACGGATTCGCTAAAGTCGGCCCCGTTGGGCAAAAACAATTCCAATAAGGGAACAGCAATGAGAAAGACGATTTTCCTGGCCGCCGCTGCCTTGCTTGCGGCGACGCACCTCGCATCCGCCGAGGACACGATCCGCATCGCAACGGAAGGTGCCTATCCTCCATTCAACTATGTCGAATCCGACGGCAGCCTGAAGGGCCTCGACGTCGACATGGCCAATGCGCTCTGCGACGAGATGAAGGCCAAGTGCACGATCGTAGCGCAGGATTGGGATGGCATCATCCCCGGGCTCCTGGCCAAGAAATATGACGCCATCATTGCGTCGATGAGCATCACCGAGGAACGCAAGAAGCAGATCGACTTCACGAACAAATACTACACGACGCCGCTTGCGGTTGCCGTGCCGAAGGACAGCCCGCTCAAGGGCGTTTCGGTCGATGACATGAAGGGCAAGACCGTTGGCGCCCAGGCTTCGACCACGCAGGCCGACTACCTGAACGACGTCTACGCCAAGGGCGGCGCCGAAGCGAAGATGTATCCGACGCAGGATGAAGCCGTCGCCGACTTGCAGAACGGTCGTATGGACGCCCTGATCTCCGACAAGTTCGTGGTGGTCGACTGGCTGAACAAGGCAGGCAAGGATTGCTGCAAGTTGCTCGGCGACGTCCCCGGTACGGAAACGCAGGCCGGCATCGGCATCCGCCAGGGCGAGACCGAGCTGAAGGAGCGCTTCAACAAGGCGATCGACGCGCTCGTTGCGAACGGGAAGTACAAGGAAATCACCAAGAAGTACTTCCCCTTCGACATCTACTGATCGCTTGCCGATCCAATCGCGCGGAGGCCAAAAGCCTCCGCGCCCTCTGATCAAGTCCATCCTATGAAAACAGATATCCTCGTCCTCGGTGCCGGCATTGTCGGCGTCAGTGCGGCCATTCATTTGCAGGATCGCGGCCGCTCCGTCGTGCTTGCCGACCGCGGCGAACCGGGCGGCGGCACCAGCTACGGCAATGCCGGACTGATCGAGCGTTCCTCCGTCGTTCCCTACGCCTTCCCACGACAGCTCGGCGCGATTGCCAAGTATGCGCTGAACAATTCATCGGATGTCCGTTACGATCCGGCCTACCTGCCGCGCATCGCGAAATGGCTGGCGCGCTACTGGTGGCATTCCTCGCCGACCAATCTGGAAAAGGCGACACGGGCGCTGCTGCCATTGATCGAAGCCAGTGTCACCGAACACGACAAGCTGATTGGCCGCGCCGGCGCCTCCGACCTCATCCGCGAGCGCGGCTGGATGTCGTTCTACAAGAACCCGCGCCGTTTCGAGGCTGCCCGTGCGGAAGCCGAGGGCCTGTCCGCCCATGGTCTGGCGATCCGTATTCTCGATGCCAGCGAGTTTCTGGCGATGGAGCCTGCCTTCGCCGCGCGCGGTGGAAGCATCGCCGGCGCCGTCCACTGGCTCGACCCGAAGACCGTAACCGATCCACAGGCGCTGACGGCAGCCTATGCCAACCTCTTCACGGCAGCCGGCGGCACGGTCGTCCGAGCTGACGCCTCCGCTCTTCGCGAGGAGAAGAACGGCTGGTCGATCACGACAGCCGAAGGCGAGATCATCGAAGCCGGCGAGGTCGTCGTTGCCCTCGGCCCGCAATCCGGCCTGATCTTCCGCAAGCTCGGCTATTCCTTGCCGCTGGCGGTCAAGCGCGGCTACCACCGGCATTATGCGCAGCGCGAAGGCCAGCCGCTCGGCCACTCCGTCGTCGACGAGGAAGCCGGCTACGTGCTGGCGCCGATGGCGCGCGGTATCCGGTTGACGACGGGCATCGAATTTGCTGCGCCCGATGCGCCGCCGAATACCATCCAGCTCCGCCGCGACGAGGCTCAGGCCCGCGCGCTCTTCCCGCTCGGTGAGCCAGTGGAGGCCACGCCCTGGCTCGGCCTGCGTCCCTGCCTGCCCGACATGCGCCCGGTGATCGGACCGGCGCCGCGCCATCGCGGCGTTTGGTTCAATTTCGGCCACGCCCATCACGGCCTGACGCTCGGCCCGGCAAGTGGCCGGCTGCTGGCCGAGCAGATGGCCGGCAACGACACGTTTGCCGATCCGAAGCCCTTCCACCCGCATCGCTTCCTGTAGTTACAAGGTCTGCCATTCTATTTCTGCAGCCGCTGCACTACCTTTAGGGCCGTGGACCAGATCGATTCCGAAGCCCGCGTTGTCCTGCCTCAGCCTTTCACCCGCTGGTTCGCGGACAAGGGATGGCGTCCACGCGCCCATCAGCTGGAATTGCTGGCCCGCGCCGAGGCTGGTGACAGCACGCTGCTGATCGCGCCAACCGGCGCCGGCAAGACGCTCGCCGGCTTTCTGCCATCGCTGACCGACCTGACGCGTCGCGGCAAGATCCTCCCGGGCTCCGCCTTCACCGGTATCCACACGCTTTACATCTCGCCACTGAAGGCGCTTGCCGTCGACATCGAGAGAAACCTGATGAAGCCAGTGGAGGAAATGGTCCTGCCGGTGACGGTCGAAAACCGCACCGGCGACACGCCCGTTGCCAAGCGCCAGCGCCAGAGATTGAGCCCGCCCGACATTCTGCTGACCACCCCCGAGCAAGTGGCCTTGCTGCTCGCCAGCCGCGAGGCAGAGCGCTTTTTCAAGGACCTCAAATACGTCGTTTTCGACGAACTGCATTCGCTCGTCACCTCGAAGCGGGGCCACATGCTTTCGCTCGGCCTTGCCCGCCTGCGCCGGCTGGCACCCGCCCTGCAGACGATCGGCCTTTCGGCTACCGTCTCCGACCCGATGGACCTGCAGAAATGGCTAGTCGCGCAGCGGGAAGGCGAGGATCACCACGCCGGATTGGTCATCGTCGAAGGCGGCGCCAAGCCCGACATTTCGATCCTGTCGACCGAGGAGCACATTCCCTGGTCGGGCCATTCGGCGAAATACGCGATCCCCGACGTCTACAAGCAGCTCCTCGACCACCGCACGACGCTGCTCTTCGTCAATACCAGGTCGCAGGCCGAGATGCTGTTCCAGGAACTCTGGACGGTGAACGAGGAAAACCTGCCGATCGCGCTGCATCACGGCTCGCTCGATGTCGGCCAGCGCCGCAAGGTGGAGGCCGCGATGGCGGCAAACCGGCTACGGGCGGTTGTCGCCACCTCGACGCTCGACCTCGGCATCGACTGGGGCGATGTCGATCTTGTCGTCCATGTCGGCGCGCCAAAGGGAGCCTCGCGGCTTGCCCAGCGCATCGGCCGCGCCAACCACCGCATGGACGAGCCGTCGAAGGCGATCCTCGTGCCCGCCAACCGCTTCGAGGTGATGGAATGCCAGGCAGCACTCGACGCGAACTATATCGGCGCGCAGGACACGCCGCCGGTCGGGAAGGGCGCGCTTGATGCTCTGGCGCAGCATGTGCTCGGCATGGCCTGCGCCGAACCTTTCGATATGCTGGAACTCTTCGACGAGATATTGAGCGCCTCGCCATACGCCGATCTCTCGTGGGAGACCTTCGAGCGCGTCGTTGATTTCGTCGCGACGGGCGGCTATGCGCTGCGCACCTATGAGCGCTATGCCCGGATCCGCAAGACCAAGGAAGGACGCTGGCGCGTCTCAAATCCCCAGGTCGCCCAGCAATACCGGCTGAACCTCGGCACCATCGTTGAAAGCCCGATGCTCAACCTGCGCATGGTCAAGCGCGGCAAAGGCGGCAGGATCGGCCGCGGCGGTGCGACGCTGGGCAAGGTCGAGGAATACTTCCTCGAGCAGCTTTCGCCCGGCGACACCTTCATCTTCGCCGGCAAGGTGCTACGTTTCGAGGGCATCCGCGAGAACGAGGCGGTTGCCTCGCAGGCCTTCTCGATGGATCCGAAGATCCCATCCTATGCCGGCGGCAAGTTTCCTCTTTCCACCTATCTGGCGGACCAGGTGCGCTCGATGATAGCAGATCCCGACCGCTGGCGCCGCCTGCCGGACCAGGTGCGCGACTGGCTGGCGATCCAGCAGGAAAAGTCGATGCTGCCGAAGCGCGACGAGCTCTTGATCGAGACCTTTCCGCGCGGAAGCCGCTGCTACATGGTGATCTACCCCTTCGAGGGACGACTGGCGCACCAGACGCTCGGCATGCTGCTGACCCGGCGCCTCGAGCGAGCCGGCGCCAAGCCTCTCGGCTTCGTCGCGACGGATTATTCGCTCGGCATCTGGGGCTTCGAGGACATGGGGCTGATGATCCGCAACGGCCGGCTCAGCCTTGCCGATCTCTTCGACGAGGACATGCTGGGCGACGATCTCGAAAGCTGGCTCGACGAATCTTTCCTTTTGAAGCGAACCTTCCGCAATTGTGCCGTGGTTGCAGGTTTGATCGAGCGCCGTCACCCGGGCAAGGAAAAGACCGGGCGCCAGGTCACGGTCTCGGCCGATCTGATCTATGATGTGCTGAGAACCCACGAGCCGGATCACATTCTGCTGCAGGCGACGCGGCAGGATGCGGCAAGCGGGCTTTTGGATATTTCCCGGCTTGGCGATATGCTGAGGCGAATCAAGGGCCATATCACGCATCGCGCGCTCGACCACATCTCGCCGCTGGCGGTCCCCGTCATGCTGGAGATCGGCAAGGAGCCAGTGCATGGCGAGGCGCATGATGCCGTGCTGGCGGAAGCCGCCGACGACCTGATCGCCGAGGCGCTGGCTTAGAATAAGTCCCGGATAGGTTTGCGCCGGCTTACCATCCGGAATGCCCGATACGGAGATAGGGAGCGACCCGAAAAGGAGCTTCCGAGACCAAGGACTGACCCGAGTGATGAACCGCCTGGCGCTTGCGCGTGAACTGAACGGACTGGCCGCGCGACCGGGCGTCGAGACTTCGGTCCACGGCGTTGCCGCCGTCTGCGATCCGCTCGGCGCGCTCTACATGCCCGATGCCGGCATTCTCGTCGTGTCCGACCTGCATCTCGAAAAGGGTGCGGCCTTCGCCCGTCGCGGCATGATGCTGCCGCCCTACGATACGCTGGCGACGCTGACTGTGCTTTCGGCCGTCATCACCCGCTACGACCCGAAGCTGGTGGTCTCGCTCGGCGACAATTTCCACGACCGCGTCGGCTCGGCGCATCTGCCCGAGTCGTTCCGCAGCCTGATTGCGGAAATGGCGCGCGGCCGCGAATGGATCTGGATCAACGGCAATCATGATCCTGACGGCACTGTCGATCTGCCGGGTGCTTCCGTCGATGAGATGCATTACGGCGGTCTGACCTTCCGCCACGAGCCGAGAGGCGGGCTGCAGCAGGGCGAGATCGCCGGGCACCTGCATCCGGCCGCAACCGTCCGCCGCCGCGAAAAATCCGTCCGCCGGCCGTGCTTTGCCACCGACGGCGCCCGCCTGCTGATGCCGGCCTTCGGCGTCTTGACCGGCGGCCTCGACCTTCGCCACAAGGCGATGAAGGGCCTGTTCGATCACACTGCGCTCATCGCCCACCTCCTTGGGCGTGACCGGATCTACTCAGTCAGGTTTGGCAACCTGGTGGGTTAAGCGCGCGATAGGCGACAGGCGTGCAAACCGCCGTCGCGCTAGTCGCCGAAATAGTAGAGCGGCTGGCGAGTGAGCTCACCACGGCCGAGATGGCCGTACACATCGTTTCCCAGAATCCAGAAGGCAATCGCCTGTGTCTTCGTGTTGAAGATGTAGTCGCCGGAGATCCAGTGTTCCGCTTTGTTGCCAGAAAGCGCATACAGATAGTCGCCAACCTCATACATGACCGCCCGGTGCGAGTTGTAATCGTATAAGTAGCGCTCGGCCATCTATTCTCCTGATTCTATTTCGGAAAGAATCCCATGGTCCCGAATGTATTGTCAAACAATACTGTAGATGTACGAAGATCGACCCAATTTTGTTTGGTTCGTGTTGTATAGTGTTTCTATTGGACGTTCCCAGTGAAGGCCTTAATTGCACTCCTGCAATTGCCGTTGATAGGTCACTGCCATGTTGTTGAACCGCTGCGCCGTCTTCTGCAGCTGTGCATTCGAGCGCCAGTCGCCGCGCACGTAACCCTTCGGGCCGGAATAGTAGGCGAGATAGAGGTTGTAGGCATCGTTCAGGGGAATGCCGGTCACCTGGCTGTTTTGCGCGTGGTACCAGCCGATGAAGTCGATCGCATCGGCGAAGTTGGTGCGGCGCGCGGCCCAGCTGCCGGTGGCGGATTGGTAGTGATCCCAGGTGCCGTCGAGCGCTTGCGAATAGCCGTAAGCCGTCGAAGGTCGCGTCCACGGAATGAAGCCGAACAGCTTGGTGCGCGGTGGTCGCGCATAGGGCTGGAAGCCGGACTCGGTATACATGGTCGCCATCAGGATCGGAACCGGAACGCCATACTTGCGCTCCGTCTTTTCCGCCGCGCGCTGCCAGCTCGTGAACATCCCGTCGCGCTGCTCGAAGACGGCGCAGATGTTTCGGGTCTGTTTGGGAGCGGTCGCACAGCCGGCAACAAGTGCCAGAAGCACGAGAGCGGGGAGGGCACGGATACGCATTACAAGAACCTCTCGTTTCCGAGAGATTACTAACTCGTAAATATTAACGAGCGGTTTTTAGCGGAATGCGAGTTGCCACCTGCAAATGGCGGCAGTGCCGCTTAGGAGAGCAGCTTTTCCAATCCGGAATTTTGTCAGCGCCCGCCTGCGCTTTTCGACGCTTTGCTGCGTTAAAACGACGAAACCTCGCCGCTCGAAGAACAGTTTGGCCGTCAGGCCCGCTTCCCTTGCCAAACTGCCTGGCCCTGGGAGGCCGCACGAGCGTTGGTTCAAGTGTACTTTGCGCGTGGCCCAAAGGCATTTATTGTCGAAGAATGCCGGGCGCGGTTGGGAGTGTCTGATGTCGGCAGTGCCTTTCTCGAAGATTTCGACGCCGATCAACGCGCTGTTCGCCGCAATTGGTCTCCTGATCGTTGCTGCGCTGACGACGCCCAATCTCGCCGCGGAAGAGCAATTGGCCTTTGAGTTGCTGCTTGCGGCAATTTGGGTGGTCTATGTGCTCCAATTGGTTGGGACGTTGCTCTCACGTCGACAACGCCCGTCGAGCGGGGTGACGGCCCTTGCGATCGATTTGCTTGCCGTTCTGGTTCCGGTCGTTGCATTCCTGTTCGTTGGATCCCGCGATCGGAGCCTGTATTGCGCCATTTGGCTTCTCAAGCCGCTGCGGGACTCGAGCTTCTTCAGGCTGATGGCAAAGGTGGTTGCGAACGAATCGCGCAATCTGCTTGGCGTCACGTCGGTCTTCGGCATCGTTCTCTTTGGTGCCGCGCTGGCCGGTTATGTCATCGAGCGCGACGTCCAGCCAGACAAATTCGGCAGCATCCCGCAGGCGATGTGGTGGGCCGTCGTGACGTTGTCGACGACCGGCTACGGCGACGAGATCCCGCAGAGCCTCGGAGGGCGGATACTGGCTGGCCTGGTGATGATGAGCGGTATCGGCATTTTTGCGCTTTGGGCCGGTATCCTCGCCACCGGTTTCTACGAAGAGGTTCGCCGTCAGGACTTTGTTCGCAACTGGCAACTGGTCGCCGCCGTACCTCTATTCCAGAAGCTCGGCGCTGCCGCACTCGTCGAGATCGTGCGGGCGCTGCGACCGCGCGTCGTCCCTGCCGGTAGCGTGATCTGTCGCAAGGGTGATATTGGCGATCAGATGTTCTTCATCGTCGAGGGGCGGGTCAGCGTGGCAACCCCCGATCATCCGGTGGAACTTGGCAGCGGAAGCTTTTTCGGCGAGATGGCGCTGATCACGGGCGAGCCGCGATCAGCAACTGTCAGTGCCGCAACTGAGGTGTCGCTGCTGTCGCTCTATGCGGTGGAGTTCCAGATGCTGTCGAGCAGCAGCCCCGAGATCGCAGAGACCATCCGCAAGACTGCGCTTGAGCGACGGGGCGGGCTGCCGAATGCTTGATCCAATCCCGCTGTGGCTGCGGCAGGGCCGCAGCCATTGACGCTCATGCTTGGACCGGCTCGTAGCGAAGGATCACTGCGCCGTTCTTCGTCGTCGTGCTGTCCAGTAGCCTCAGCGGAAGCTGCCAGTCTCCCGGTTTGAAATGTGGGTTGTCGCCGCCGAGGATGACAGGCACAAGGCACATGCGGATCTCATCCACCAGGCCTTCCTTCAGGAGCGAATCCGCCAGTTCGGCGCTGCCGAAAATGAAGATCGACTTGCCGGTTTCGGCCTTCAGCTTCTTGAGTTCCGAGACGGGTTCACTCACGACGCGGGTTGTTCCAGTCGGCCGTCGGCATCGACCTCGATACGGCTATCTTGGCAATGCCGTTCATATAGGTCTTGATCTTCTCGCCTTCCTCGTCCGTGGCGGTCGGCCAATAGGCGGCCATGCCCTCATATGTCTTGCGGCGAAGACGAGCAGGTCGCCCTCTTCGCCAAGACGCTCGGAGTACTGTTGCAGTTCGGGACCCCAGACAAGAGTGTGAAAATCGATATCCCACGGCTTCGTCCCTTCGAAATAGCCGTCAAGCGTCATCAGATTCCAAACGATAAGCTTTCTCATCCCTTCGTCCTCCTCGAAACTGGTTGCGACTCGTAACTGGTTGAACGCTTGGTTGACTGATGGCAAAATGCAAGCAGTCTTTGGAGGTGCTAATGGACGACGCTCATCGCTCCGGCTGCCCGATCAATCTGACGCTCGAGGTCCTCGGCGATCGCTGGAGCCTCATCGTCATCCGCGACATCATGTTCGGCAATCGGCGCCATTTTCGCGAACTGCTGCAGAATTCGCAGGAGAAAATTGCCTCGAACATTCTTGCCGACCGCCTCCGCCGCCTAGTCGACAGGGGATTGCTGACGCGTGAGGATGATCCGACGCACAAGCAGAAGGCAATCTATAGCCTGACCGAAATGGCGATCCAACTCGTGCCCATCTTCGCGCACATGGGTGCGTGGGGTCGCAGGCATCTTCCGGTTACCGAGGAACTCTCCATTCGGGCGGAGCTTCTGGAGGAGGGGGGCACCGAACTCTGGGAGGAATTCATGGACGAGCTACGCGCCAAGCATCTCGGCAAGAAGCTGCCTGCCGGAACGCCGTCCGTCCTCGCGCGCCTCACCGAAGCCTATCTCGGCGTCGTCGCCCGCAAGACGAAATCCGCCTGATCAATCCTTGCGGAACACCACGCTGGCACCCCAGCCGGTAATGAGCGCCAGGAAGACAGAAACCAGGCCGTAGGCAATCGGCTGCGAGTGCGCCGCGTCGGTAATCATCTGCTCGATGCCCGTCTTGATGACACGCAACGGCACCGACTTCTCAGTGATGAAATTGCCGCTCTTGAAGAGATAGGCTCGCACGGTATGCACGCCGTTCGGAATGTTTGCCGGCAGCCGCAGGCTGGCTTTGAAAAGGCTGGAACTGACGAAACGCACGCCGCTCGGGTCGCGATCGTAGAGGCCGCCGTTTTCCTGCAGTCGGCGAAAGGCCTGCCGGAATTCGCCGAGATTGCTGGCGTTGCCGACGAAGCCGACCGGCGTCAGCGGGATGTGGTCGATGCCGATCCCCCTATCGGTGAGGTCGAGCGGCGTGGTGATGTCGTCAAGCATGCGCGAACTCGACATCGAATAGGAGTGCGGCACCGCCTCGAAGGTCATTGATCGCGTATTCATCCAGACGCCGAACACGCGCTCCTTCCGGCGCACGGTCGCGTTTTCTCGCGGCCCCTCGAGAACGACGACCACGTCATATTGGCCGATTGCCAACAGAAGACTGTCAGTGTTGGTCACGGCTCCAAAGATCGTCAGGTCCGCGCCCCGAAAATCCGAAGTGATGGCGATTTCGCTGGTGGAGGTGCCGATCTCCAGCCCTTCGGTCTTGCTCTGCGCGGCCTGGCCCGGGAGCAGCATCTGCGCCATTGCTGCGGTGGGCAGCAAGAGAACGATAGATAGAAGAGCAGCGAGGAAGCGGCGCATCAATTCGCTCCCATGACGACGGAGTAGACGTCCGCTGGGGTTACGACGAGCGCAACGGCAAGACGAAGGCCGACGGCAAGCACCAGCAGTCCGAGAAGCGCGCGAAGCTGCTCACCGCGCAGCTTCTGTCCGACACGCACGCCATACTGCGCGCCGATCACGCCGGCAATCATTAGGAAAAAGGCGAGCACGATGTCGACCGAGAAGTTCGTCGCCGCCTGCACGACCGTCGTGTAGGCGGTCACGAAGATGATCTGGAACAGCGACGTGCCGACGACCACGTTGGTCGGAATGCGCAGGAGATAGATCATCGCCGGCACCATGATGAAGCCGCCGCCGACGCCCATGACCGATGTCAGGATGCCGATGCCGAAGCCGAGCGCGACGACCGGGATCACACTGAGGAAGATCTTCGACTTCTTGAACCGCATCTTCAGCGGCAGCTTGTGCACCCAATGGTGATGACCGGGGCGCCGCGGTGTCGGCGGCACGTTCTTCGCCGCACGGCGCATGGCACTGACGCTCTCGACCAGCATCAGTCCACCGACCGTGCCGAGAAAGACGACGTAAAGCAAGGAGATGATGAGATCGAGCTGACCGATCCGCCTGAGCAGCGAGAAGATCCAGATGCCGATTGTCGCACCGGTGAGACCCCCAATCAGCAGTACGGTTCCGAGCTTCAGGTCGAGCGATCCACGCCGAAAATGCGTGATGGCGCCGGATATGGAGGAGGCCACGACCTGATTGGCGCCGGTGGCGACGGCAACGACCGGCGGGATGTTGTAGAAGATCAGGAGCGGCGTGATCAGGAAGCCGCCGCCGACACCGAACATTCCGGAGAGAAAGCCGACGGCTGCTCCCATGCCGAGAATGACGAAGATGTTCACCGACAATTCTGCGATAGGCAGATAGATTGTCACAGCAGACCCCAATCTATGAACTGCCCCCACAGGCAGGCGTCTTACATCTTGTTCGAATGGTGCATCATACGGTGAAATCGTTGCCAGAGGATTTCGATTAGCGACACGCGATCCACTCGATAGCGTGATCACTCTCGAATATTCAGGCTTTTTTTGGGTTTTATGACAGACCTTTAGGGGTCGATCCCGACAAAGCGTGCCTAGTGCCGCATCCGGATCGCCGGTTGAATGCGAGACGCCTGCCGACTAGGGTCGGAGCAGGATTGTCCGGGGGATTCGCGTGAAGGCAGGATTGGTTCGTTGGTTGCTGATGGCTTGCGTCCTTCAGCCGGTTGCGGCGAAGGCGGAATGGCAGCCGATCGAAGAGGTGCGGACCTACGCGGTGACGGGCAGTTCCGGCGCAGCCTTGTACGATTCCATCGGCGAGCACGGTCCCGAGCTTGCCGGCGGTCGGGTGGTGGCGCACACGACTTTCAAGCTGACCTGGACCAGAAAATACGAGCGCCGGGGCGATGCCTGCGTGCTTGCCGTGGCGCGGCCGAAGCTGATCATCACCTACACGCTGCCGAAGCCGACCGGCAAGCTTCCCGCTGCCACCCAGGCAAGCTGGGCGACCTTCATTGCCGGCATCGAAACGCATGAGCGGGTGCACGGGGACTATATCGAGCAGATGGTCCGGGACATCGAGGCGATGAGCGTCGGCTTTTCCGCCGACAATGACCCGGATTGCCGCAAGATCCGGGTCGAACTCACCAAGCGGCTCGGCGAACTCTCGGCGCGACAGCGACAGCAGGGCCGCGATTTCGACAAGGCGGAGATGAGCGAGGGCGGCAATATTCGCCGCCTCGTCCTGCAGCTCGTGAACGGCCCCTGAGGGCCGTTCGAACCTATGGCGGTTCAGCCCAAAGCGGCAGCGGCCACCGGCGCGAGGTGCGGCCAGACCTCGAGGGCGCCGCGATAGATCATGCTCAGCGCCACGTAGACGATGATGGCAAGGCCGAGATAGGCGATCCAGTGGTAGCGGTTGAGCAGGCGCGCGATGAAGTTCGCCGCAATACCCATCATCGCAATCGACAGGATGAGGCCGATGACGAGGATCGTCGGATGTTCGCGGGCAGCCCCCGCAACGGCGAGCACGTTGTCGAGCGACATCGACACGTCGGCAATGACGATCTGGCTGGCTGCCTGGAAGAAGGTCTTCTTCGGCGCCGCCGCGTCGCCTTCGGCACCCTCCACTTCGCCGCTGCCGTTGCGCAGATCGCGCCACATCTTCCAGCAGACCCAGAGCAGGAGAATACCGCCGGCCAGCAGCAGGCCGATGATCTCGAGAAGCTGGACGGTAACGCTGGCGAGCGCGATACGCAGCACGGTGGCAGCAAGAATACCGACGAGGATCGCCTTCTTGCGTTGGTCGGCCGGCAATCCGGCGGCGGCAAGACCGATGACGACGGCGTTGTCGCCGGCAAGCACGAGGTCGATGAGAATGACCTGCAAGAGCGCCAGCAAGCCGGCCGAGGTGAAAATTTCCATAATCTGATAATCCCTGACATATGCGAAACGCCCGCCGGCGCGCCGATAACGCATAAATGATCGCTGATCGGCTGATCAAGGGGCGAGGACCTATTGTGGAAAAGTTCTGTCGCCCGTTGCAGTTCCGCCCGGTCGACAAACGACCTTCATTTTCCTGACGTAGAGTTCTTTGCATGGCCTGGGATTGGCCATTGCGCCGCGAACGTGCTAGCGAGAGCCGCAAAAAGCCCCGGCCGGCATGATCGAGGGGCGCAGCAACGCTTTCGGACTCCACGCAGACATGATTCGCATCGAGAATATCAGCAAGCAGAACAGCCACCGCATCCTCTTCATCGAAGCCTCCGCAGCCCTCAACCGAGGCGAGAAGATCGGCCTCGTCGGCCCGAATGGCGCCGGCAAGACGACGCTCTTTCGCATGATCACCGGGCAGGAGCAGCCCGATGAAGGCCAGGTCGCGGCCGAAAAGGGCGTGACGATCGGCTATTTCAATCAGGATGTCGGCGAGATGGCCGGCCGTAGCGCCGTGGCCGAGGTCATGGAAGGTGCTGGGCCTGTCAGCGTCGTCGCGGCCGAGTTGCGTGAACTCGAAGTGGAAATGGTCGATCCCGACAAGCTCGACGAAATGGACCGGATCATCGAGCGCTATGGCGAAGTCCAGGCACGGTACGAGGAACTGGACGGCTACGCTCTGGAAGGGCGTGCGCGCGAAGTGCTGGCAGGCCTGAGCTTCACCCAGGAAATGATGGACGGTGATGTCGGCGGACTGTCGGGCGGTTGGAAAATGCGCGTGGCGCTCGCCCGCATTCTTCTGATGCGTCCGGATGTCATGCTGCTCGACGAGCCGAGCAACCACCTGGACCTGGAAAGCCTGATCTGGCTGGAAGAATTCCTGAAGACCTATGACGGGGCGCTTCTGATGACCTCGCACGACCGCGAGTTCATGAACCGCATCGTTGGCAAGATCATCGAGATCGACGCCGGCTCGTTGAACAGCTACTCCGGCGATTACGGGTTCTACGAACAGCAGCGGGCGCAGAACGAGAAACAGCAGCAGGCGCAGTTCGAGCGCCAGCAGGCGATGCTTGCCAAGGAAATCAAGTTCATCGAGCGTTTCAAGGCGCGCGCATCGCACGCCTCGCAGGTGCAGAGCCGCGTCAAGAAGCTGGAGAAGATCGACCGGGTCGAGCCACCGAAGCGCCGCCAGACGGTCGCCTTCGACTTCCTGCCGGCCCCGCGCTCCGGCGAAGACGTGATCAACCTCAAGAACGTCCACAAGAAGTACGGCAGCCGAACCATCTACGAAGGCCTGGACTTCATGGTCCGCCGCAAGGAGCGTTGGTGCATCATGGGCATCAACGGTGCCGGCAAGTCGACCCTGCTGAAGCTGGTTGCTGGTTCCGCCGAGCCGGACCAGGGCAGCGTTGCCCTCGGCGCCAGCGTCAAGATGGGCTATTTCGCCCAGCACGCCATGGATATCCTCGATGGCGAGCGGACAGTGCTGCAATGGCTGGAGGATTCCTTCCCGCAGGCAGGGCAGGCGCCGCTGAGAGCGCTGGCCGGCTGCTTCGGCTTCTCCGGCGACGACGTCGAAAAGAAGTGCCGCGTGCTGTCGGGTGGCGAAAAGGCGCGGCTTGTCATGGCCAAGATGCTCTTCGATCCGCCGAACCTGCTGGTGCTCGATGAGCCGACCAACCACCTGGACCTCGACACCAAGGAAATGCTGATCAAGGCGCTGTCGCAATACGAGGGCACGATGCTGTTTGTCTCGCACGACCGGCATTTCCTCGCGGCGCTTTCCAACCGCGTGCTGGAACTGACGCCTGACGGCATCCACCAATATGGCGGCGGCTACACGGAATACGTCGAGCGCACCGGTTACGAGGCACCTGGCCTGCGGGGCTGAGGGTAGCGGGGCGCCGGTCGACCTGCAGGTTCGATGCGAGCCGCTATCGTGACGGCCACTGCACGGGCCTCGCCGGGGTCCTTCAAAGGTCGCCGTTACGATCGGCAATTTGGCGCTGCCGGGCAGGCCGTAGCGACCGGGGAAGGCGGCGAGCCGCGGCCGGAGTTCCGGTTGCCGCAGCGCCGCCTCAGCCAGGCGACGTTCCAGATCGCGGAACTCCTCCGTGTCGTCAGCAGTCGTCTGTTGCATCGTTCCCATCATTCGAAGGATGGTCTGGCGCCGGTCCTCATTGGCGCGCGTTCAAGGCGGGAAGTAAGGGTGATAGCCGGCATCGTGGTGCATCTGTGCCGCCGTCAGCCTGCCCCTGCAGGCCCGGGCACGACGGCAGGTGGCGATGGAGCAATCTTTCCAGAAGCCGCACTCGCTGGCGGCCAGCCGTGTGATGACGCATCCGCCGGATCGCGCCTTTTCCTCGCCATCGACCAGTCCGCCATCCTCGAAATTCATGGCCTCGACGACGGCGAGCACGTCGACAACGGGCAGGGCGAGAAGTCTTTTCAGGAACAGGCTGCTTCGCATGCGTCTCCTCCACGGCAGCTCCGCCGCCATGTTTTCGACCATCGATCCGGAGAGCCCACGCAAATGCGGAACCTCACTGGTTAGATTTATTGTGGCTCCGCATTTGCGTGGCCTTCGGCGTTCTTCGGGATATCCCTACCCCTTCAGGCGATCGCCTCGTCTCGCTGCGTCCGAGCAGATCGGCCCGAACTTGCATGGCTGAACCAAACCGGATGCTGGAACGTCCGGGGGAGACTTGTGATGGCAGCGGTCTAATGCCGATGCCCGGCTTTCGCCTCCCTGCCTTCGACTACACGTTACAGCCTCCGGCAGGGCGCCGGCTCCCGCCTGCCCGCGAAAGTCTCGCGAAACACCCCGGCGACGGAAGCGGGAGGATTTTAGGCACGGGGCCGGGGAGCGAGGATGAGAGATCGGATAAGTGATTGATATGGCTTAACTCGGCGCTGTTTTGCTCCGCTGAGGCACCATGCACTCGATCGGATATTGCATCAGCATATCCCGATTTCGCATGGTCGGACCCGCCTCTAGTCTGCAGATGGGATACTGGTCACATTTACCGTAACGTACTTCCGTATTGAGCCCCGCAAGCATTCACTCCGGATGACGCATCAAGATCGGAGGAGGCCTGCCATGAGGTCTATCGCGCTACTATGCATGCTGCTGCTCGCCGGTCCGGCACTTTCGGCAGATAGGACCGCACGGCAGGTGTTCGACCAAGAGATCGAGCGGAATGCAGTCCAGGCGGCAGTTTGGGGCATACCCGTCGTCAACTACGATCTGATGCGGCAGGAGATGCTTGAGAAGACGCCCGGCAAGGTCGGACAGGTCATCTATTGGGGTCGCCCGCTGGACTGGATGAACCAGACGCTGACGCCCAATCCGGACGCTCTCTACTTCATGGTTTTCTTCAGCACGAAGGACGGCCCCGTCGTTCTCGATCTGCCGCCGGCGGAGGAAAAGGCCTCCTTCAACGGCAATATCGTCACCGCATGGCAATTGCCGCTCGAGGATGCCGGTCTGCTCGGATACGACAAGGGCAAAGGCGGCAAGTTCGTGGTCCTGCCGCCGGGTTACACGGACAAGCTGCCGGACGGGTTCATTCCGCTGCGGTCCGAGGTCTACGGCGGCTACATGCTGTTTCGTTCGAACCTTGCGAGCCATGGTGATGCCGATGTCCAGGCCTCCATCGACTACGGCAAGAAGCTGAAAATCTATCCGCTGTCGGCCGCCGCCAATCCGCCGGAGACCGTTTTCTCCGACGTGAAGGATGTTCTGTTCGATTCCACGATCAGATGGGACGCGAGCTTCTTCGACAATCTGAACCGTGTCGTACAGGAAGAGCCGTGGATCTCCCGCGACCGCGTGATGATCGACCAGCTGAAATCGATCGGCATAGAGAAAGACAAGCCGTTTGAGCCCGATCGCCACACCAAATCCCTGCTGACCAAGGGCATCAAGGAGGCCGAGACCCTACTGGAGGCGAAATACGATGCCGGTCTGCCGCCCTTATTCAGCGAGAAGAGCCGCTGGACCTTCCCGGCCTATCCCGATCTCATCAAGGCCATGCAATCTGATTTCGCCGAACAGGACGCCTATCCGGTCGATCATCGCGGCGTTGCCTACAGCTATGCCTATATCGGCATCAAGAGGCTCGGGGCCGGTCAGTTCTATGCGATCTCGATCCGCGACAAGGATGGCAATGCCTTCGACGGCGGCAAGACCTATCGTCTCCATGTGCCTGGCAATGTTCCCGTCCAGCAATATTGGTCGGTGACGGCCTATGACCGGCAGACGCACGCGCTGATCAAGAATGTTGCGCGTGCCAGCCGTTCGTCGCAGATTCCGGAACTGGTGAAGAACGGAGACGGATCCGTCGATCTCTATTTCGGTCCCAAGGCCCCCAAGGGCAAGGACACCAATTGGGTGCCGACCGATCCGAAGCGGCAGTTCGAACTGATGTTCCGCGCCTACGGCCCGACGAAGGAGTTTTTTGACAAGAAGTGGGTGTTGTCGGATGTCGTCAGGGTCGCCGCGCCCTAGGTGTCAGCACGAGAGCCCATTTATGACTGGCATCGTGAGCCAAGAGCTCCCATGACGGATACAGAAACGATCATCATCGGTGCGGGACCGGCAGGATTGGCCTGCGCCGTGGCGCTGCAGGCGCGTGGACGCCCGTTTCTGGTGCTTGAGAAAGGCGACACGCTGGCTGCCTCCTGGCATCGCCACTACGACCGCCTTCGGCTGCATACCCACAAGATGCACTCGGCTCTGCCGGGAATGCCAATGCCACGGCGGTTTCCGAAGTATCCCTCGCGGCAGCAGGTGATCGAGTATCTCGAAACCTATAGCTCCTCGAACGACATCGAGGTCAGGTTCGGCGTGCGCGCGACGACGATCCGCAAGGACAAGGCGTGGATTGTCGAGAGCTTCGAGGGGGCATTCGAGGCGAGCAATGTCATCCTCGCGACCGGGCTTTCGAACGCGCCGATAAGGCCGTCCTGGGAGGGGCAGGAGCTGTTTTCGGGCAAGCTTCTGCACTCCTCGGAGTTCCGGAATGCCGCGGAGCTTGCAGCCGAGCGGGTCCTCGTCGTCGGCTTCGGCAACTCCGCCGGCGAGATCGCTCTCGAATGCGCCGAGGCCGGCCTTCATGTCGCCATGTCCGTGCGTGGTCCGGTCAACGTCGTGCCGCTCGAGCTGTTCGGCGTGACGACCGCCAGCATTGCCATCGCCCAGCGGTTCCTTCCCTATCGCCTAGTCGACGCGGTGAACGCGCCGATCCTCAGCCTGCGTTTCGGGGACCTCGGGGCGTTCGGAGTGGAAAGGGCAAAAGGCGGGCCGCTGGCCGGCATTATCGAAAGGGGCCGCACGCCGATGATCAACATCGGCACGATCGAGCGGATCAGGTCGGGGGATATCAAGGTGTTCCCTGCCGTCACGAGTTCCGACGATCGCCAGGTGCAATTCGCGGATGGCCGCTCCGGCATTTTTGACGCGATCGTCCTTGCGACCGGCTATCGGCCGGGGCTCGAGGCGCTGCTGGCCGACTTCAAACAACGATTTGGCGGCGCCGACGGTCCCGCGCGCGGAGATCTCCAGCCGGCGAATGATGGCCTCTACTTTTGCGGCTTCACCGCCGTTCCAACCGGCCTTCTCCGGGAAATCGGACTTGAGGCCGAGAAGATCGCGGCCTCCATCGCCGGCCAATGAAGTGTCGTCCATCGCCCGGGACCGGCTTTGTGTTGCCGAGCCTGCGACGGTTGGACCAGCCGTTCAGGCTGGCGTCAGACGTGCTGCCTACATGAAGCGCGGGCTGCAACGGAAAGGCTGATTTGATGAACAGGTACGCATGGTACGCTCTCGCCGCATCTGCCGCGATCGCAACCGCTTCGCCGTCATGGGCGGCTACGACTGTGAAAGTGACCGAAGGCGGCGAGGGCGGCGGGCCGATGACCCTGACGCTCGACCAGGCCACGATCAAGGCAGGGGAAACGATCTTCGCGGTTCACAACGACGCGATGACCGAGGAGCACGAGATGGTGCTCGTCAAGCTGAAGTCCCCGGACCAGAAGGTTCCGTTGATTGCATCCAGGCATAGGGTCGATGAAAAGCAGCTCAAGAGCATCGGCGAAGTCTCGGACCTAAAGCCGGGAGCGGACGGGCAGTTGAAAACGAAGCTCGCGCCCGGCGCCTACCTGCTTCTGTGCAATATCAAGGGGCATTACGAGGCGGGCATGCAGGCCAGCCTTACCGTGACCAAGTAGCCGCGAGATCGAAAGCCAGCCGAAAGCACCGCTGGCTTTGATGACAGGTGCCAGAGGCGGCTTACGCCGCCTCCTTATCCTTTGCGTAAGGGTCGAAGCGGCCGTAGAAGGTCTCGCCCTTGGCCGCCATGTCCTCAAGCAGCGCCGTCGGCTTGAAGTGTGCACCGTAAGCTACGGTTAACGTTTCACATAGCTCCACGAAGGCCTTCACGCCCATCCCGTCGACGTAGGAGAGCACGCCGCCGGTATAGGGCGCGAAGCCGAAGCCGAGGATGGAGCCGACGTCGGCCTCGCGCGGATCGGTGACGATGCCTTCCTCGATGGTGCGGGCTGCCTCCAGTGCGATGGTGACGAGGAAGCGCTGCTTCAGCACCTCGACATCGACGTCTTCCGCCTTCTTCTGCGGGTAGAAGGTCTTCAGCTCGGGCCAAAGCGACTTCTTGGCCGGTTTCGCCGGATAGTCGTAGAAGCCCTTGCCGTTCTTGCGGCCGCGGCGGTCGAGCTCGTCGACCATCTTGTTGATCAGCGCCATATGTTCAGGATCGACGGCGGCTTCGCCGAGATCGGCGACGGTGGCCTTGAGGATTTTCTGCGACAGATCGATCGCCACCTCGTCGTTCAATGAGAGCGGGCCGACCGGCATGCCGGCCATCTTGGCAGCATTCTCGATCATCGCGGGCGGGACGCCCTCGATCAGCATGTCGTAGGCTTCGTGGATATAGCGGAAGACGCAGCGGTTAACGAAGAAGCCGCGGGTGTCGTTGACGACGATGGGCGTCTTCTTGATTGCGGCGACGTAATCGAGTGCCACCGCCAGCGCCTTGTCGCCGGTCTGCTTGCCAAGAATGACCTCGGTCAGCATCATCTTCTCGACCGGCGAGAAGAAATGCACGCCGATGAAATCGGCAGGGCGCTTGGAGTTCTTGGCAAGGCCTGAAATCGGCAGGGTCGAGGTGTTGGAAGCGAAGATGGCGCCTTCCGGCAGCACGGCTTCAACCGCCTCGATCACGGCCTTCTTGACCTCACGGTCTTCGAACACGGCTTCAATGACGAGATCAGCATCCTTGAGGTCGGCATAGTCCGCGGACGGGACGATGCGCGAAAGCAGCGCCGCACCGTCATCATGCGTAAGGCGTCCCTTACCGATCGAGTCCTTCACCAGGCCTTCACCGACGCCCTTGCCCTTGGCCGCCGCTTCGATGTCGCGGTCGATGAGGGTGACGGGGATGCCGGCGGCGGCGGTTACATAGGCGATCGAGGCTCCCATGAAACCGGCGCCGACGACACCCACTTTCTTCAACTCCGTTTTCGGGATTCCGGCGGGGCGGCGGGCCCCTTTGCCGAGCTCCTGCATGGAGATGAAGAGCGAACGGATCATCGAGAAGGCTTCGCTGGTTTGCAGGATCTCGGTGAAATAGCGCTGTTCGATCTTGAGGCCGGTGTCGAAAGGCACCTGTAGGCCTTCATAGACGCATTTGAGGATTGCGAGTGCTGCCGGGTAGTTGCCCGCCGTTTCGCGGCGCAGGATCGCCGGTGCGGCCGGCCAGAGCTGCGCTGCCGCAGGCGTCCAGATACCGCCGCCGGGCGCCTTGAAACCCTTTTCGTCCCAAGGCGCGACTGGCTTGAGGCCGTCCTTGATCATCTGCTTGGCAGCCGGGATCAGCTGATCCGGCTCGACCACCTGATGCACGAGGTTCATCGCCTTGGCGCGTGCTGCTGTCAGCGACTGGCCTGTCGTCATCATCTGCAGGGCCGACTGGGCGTCCGCCAGGCGCGAGACACGCTGCGTGCCGCCGGCACCGGGGAAGATGCCGACCTTGACCTCGGGCAGCGCGATCTTCACCGACTTGGCATTCGAGGCGACGCGGCCATGGCAGGCGAGCGACAATTCGAAGGCGCCGCCCATGCAGGTGCCGTTGATCGCCGAAACCCAGGGCTTACCGGAGGTTTCGACTTTGCGGAAGAGGCCGGTCATGCGGCCGACGAGATCGAACAGCTTCTGCGCAGCGCCATCGGGATTGGCGGCCTTCTCCTGCTGATAGAGCGAGAACATCGACTTGATCATCGAGAGGTCCGCGCCGCCCGAGAAGCTCGACTTGCCCGAGGTGATAACCGCGCCCTTGACGGCGCTATCGGCAACGACGGCATCAACGATGGCGTTCAACTCGTCCATCACCTCTTCGGTGAAGACGTTCATGGATTTGCCGGGCATGTCCCAGGTGACGAGAGCGATGCCGTCCGCGTCGGTTTCGACGGTGAAGTTCTTGTAGGTCATCGTCTCTCTCCCTTAGACGCGTTCGATGACGGTTGCGGTGCCCATGCCGGCGCCGATGCAGAGCGTGACGAGCGCGGTGTTGAGGTCGCGCCGCTCCAGTTCGTCCAGCACGGTGCCCAGGATCATCGCGCCGGTGGCGCCGAGCGGATGGCCCATGGCGATGGCGCCGCCGTTGACGTTGATCTTGTCGTGCGGGATCTCGAAGGCCTGCATGTAGCGCAGCACGACGGCGGCGAAGGCTTCGTTGAGCTCGAAGAGATCGATGTCGGCGAGCGACATGCCTGATCGTTTCAGAAGCTTTTCGGTGACGTCGACAGGGCCGGTCAGCATCAGCGCCGGGTCGGAGCCGATATTGGCAAAGGCCTTGATGCGGCCGCGGGGCTTGACGCCCATGCCTTCGCCGCCGGCCTTCGAGCCGAGCAGCACGGCGGCCGCGCCATCGACGATGCCGGAGGAATTGCCGGCGTGGTGAACGTAGTTGAGGCGCTCGACCTCCGGATGCGCCTGGATGGCGACGGCTTCGAAGCCGCCCATCTCGCCCGGCATCTGGAAGGAGGGGTTGAGCGCCGCCAGCGCCTGCATGTCGGTGCCTGGGCGCATGTGCTCGTCATGGGCAAGGATAACAAGGCCATTCTGGTCCTTCACAGGAATGACGGAGTTCTTGAAGTAGCCATTCTCCCAGGCATTCGCAGCGCGCTTCTGGCTCTCGACGGCATAGGCATCGACGTCGTCGCGCGAGAAGCCGTATTTGGTGGCAATCAGATCGGCGGAGACGCCCTGCGGCATGAAATAGGCCGGGAAGTTCACCGACGGATCCATGAACCAGGCGCCGCCGGACATGCCGAGGCCGACGCGAGACATGCTTTCGACGCCGCCTGCGATGACGATGTCATCGGCGCCCTGGGCGATCTTCGCCGCGCCGAAATTCACTGCGTCGAGGCCGGAAGCGCAGAAGCGGGAGATCTGCATGCCGGGCGCCTTGGTGGAGTAGCCTGCCTCGAAGGCGGCCCCACGCGGGATGACCGCGCCTGCTTCCATCACTGGATCGACGCAGCCCATGACGATGTCATCGACCGTTGCCGTATCGAGCCCGTTGCGGTCGCGGATCGCCTCCAGCGTCTTGGCGGCAAGCCGCACCGACGGCACCTCGTGCAGCGAGCCATCCTTCTTGCCGCGGCCGCGTGGCGTGCGCACGTGGTCGTAAATGAAAACCTCGGTCATTCCTCTATCTCCCTATCGGCGGCAAGCGCCGTTGAACTCAAAAGGCCTCGGCGGCCAACGTCATCATCGTTTCCGCGCCGGTCTCGATGCGGGCCTTGCGCAGTGCCGTTTCCGGCATGATCCGCTCCATGAAGAAACGGGCTGATATCAGCTTGTTGCGCAGGAATGTTTCGCGTTCGGTTTCTCCAGCGGCAAGGCCATCATTGGCAGCCTTGGCCATCTTTGCCCACATGTAACCGAGCACGACGAGGCCGAAGAGATGCATGTAGTCGGTGGAGCCGGCGCCGGCATTGTCGGGCTTGGCCATGGCGTGCTGCATGAACCACATGGTCGCCGCCTGCACGTCGTTCAACCCCTTCTTCAGGTTCTTGGTGAAGAAGGCCATCTGTTCTTCGTTGCGGTTCTCCTCGCAGAAATCGCCGATTTCCTTGAACAGCGCCATGACGGCGCGGCCGCCGTTCTGGCCGAGCTTGCGGCCGACCAGGTCGAGCGCCTGAATGCCGTTGGCGCCCTCGTAGATCATGGCGATGCGCGCGTCGCGCACATACTGGCTCATGCCGTGCTCTTCGATGTAGCCGTGACCGCCGAAGACCTGCTGTGCCATGACCGCGTGGTCGAAGCCCTTGTCGGTCAGGACGCCCTTCAGGATCGGCGTGACGAGGCCGAGAATGTCGTCGGCGGTCTGGCGCTCCTTCTCGTCCGCCGAACGGTGGGCGATGTCGGATTTCAGGGCCGTCCACAGCAGGAAGGCGCGGCCTGCCTCATTGAAGGCGCGGATCGTCATCAGCGAGCGGCGGATATCCGGATGCACGATGATCGGGTCGGCTTTATTGTCCGGCGCCTTCGGGCCTGACAGTGAACGGCCCTGGATGCGCTCGCGGGCATAGTTGACGGCGTTCTGATAGGCGACTTCGGAGATCGCCAGTCCCTGCAGGCCGACGCTGAGACGCGCCTCGTTCATCATCACGAACATGGCGCTGAGACCCTTGTTCTCGGCACCGATGAGGAAGCCGGTTGCCCCGTCATAATTCATGACGCAGGTGGCGTTGCCGTGAATGCCCATCTTGTGCTCGATCGCACCGCAGGAAACCTGGTTGCGCGCACCGACCGTGCCGTCCGCCTTGACCAGGTACTTCGGCACGATGAACAGCGAAATGCCCTTCGTGCCTTCAGGTGCGCCCTCGATGCGCGCCAACACCAGATGCACGATGTTGTCGGTCATGTCGTGCTCGCCGGCCGAGATGAAGATCTTCTGGCCTGACAGCTTGTAGCTGCCGTCTGCCTGCGGCACCGCCTTGGTGCGCAGCAGGCCGAGATCGGTGCCGCAATGCGGCTCGGTGAGGTTCATGGTGCCGGACCATTCGCCGGAAACCATCTTCGGCAGATAGGTCTGCTTCTGCTCCTCCGAGCCATGCACGAAGATCGCCGCGATCGCGCCCTGGGTGAGCCCCGGGTACATCATCAGCGACATGTTGGCGGAGGAGGTGTATTCGCCGACGGCGGCATGCAGTGCGTAGGGAAGACCCTGGCCGCCGAATTGCTCGGGAACCGCAAGGCCAGTCCAGCCGCCATGGCAATAGGCGTCATAGCCGCCCTTGAAACCATCGGGCACCGAGACCGAGCCGTCTTCATGGCGCACGCAGCCTTGCTGATCGCCGGAATAGTTCAGCGGGAAAAGCACTTCCTCGGCAAGCTTTGCCGATTCTCCGAGAATCGCCTCGATCATGTCAGGCGTCGCGTCGGCAAACCCCGGAAGATTGTTGTAGCGTTCCAGGCCGAGCACGTCGTTCAGCACGAAAAGCGTGTCGTTTACCGGGGCCTTATAGACTGGCATCGTTCGAATTCCTCCAATTCGGCACGCCGGACGAAGCCGGCATTTGAGAGTCTCTTACAAAATATTGACGTTTGCGTAAACGTCAAATTTCGCGCTTGCTCGAATTTGTGATGCGATTGTGTGGTGCGGTGTCGGGAAGGGCCGACCGGGAACGTCCTTGGGGTGTCGAACCTTTCATCAGAGCAACAACGAGGAGGACAATCCATGCTCAAGGTCAGTTCGAATCTCTGGTTTGAGAAGGACGTCCAGCAGGCAGTCGAATTCTATGTGGCAACGATCCCGAATGCGTCCATGGGGCGCACGACCGTGCTTCCGGCCGAGACGCCGAGCGGCCCGCCCGGCAGTGTCATCATCATCGAGTTCAAGCTCGGGCATCAGGATTTCGTGGCCATGCAAGCCGGTCCGCTTGATGCGTTCAACCATGCATTCTCGATCTCGGTACAATGCGAGACGCAGCAGGAGATCGACCGGATCTGGAGCACCTTCCTGGAGAACGGCGGCGTGGAGGAGCAGTGCGGCTGGCTGCGGGACCGATGGGGCCTGTGTTGGCAGATCGTTCCCCGCGTGCTGAGTGAGATGATTGCCGATCCCGACCGGGAGCGCGCCAAGCGTGTCACCGAAGTCCTGCTCGACATGGTGAAGCTCGATATCGCGAAGCTCGAAGCAGCCTACCGGTAGCTCTTGATGGCAGTTTTCGGTCGTGGCGGTGCGGGAACGGCAATCTTGTGGGTCGTGTGCGGGCATTGAAAACGCCTGCAACTCTAGCCGTGCGGATGCGGTTTGCGGCCTCTCGCAGAACCTCATCGCCGGCGTGACGGCCGAGCCTGTCATTGATGCCATTGAAGCCATCCATATCGAGATAGAGCGCCCCAAAGGTCTCGTTCGCCGTCAGCCCGGCTGTTTCTCCGTCATCGATGCGTCGGCACATACAATGATGCGATGGGGCTGAGGGCAAGTGCATAGCGGCGTTCCTAAATGTGGACAACGCCCACACTGCGCGTGAGGCTTTCGTCTAAGCTTTGCCGGAACTGTTTGCTTCCGGGGGAAGACAGGCTAGATTTCACAAGGCAGACTGATGAAAGAGCTTTGGAGGAGCGATTTTATGAGACGGATGTGGCCGGAGGAGTTCAATTCCATTCTCGATGGAGCCGAGGAAGTCACGCTGGAGCTGCCGGCGGTGGAGCACGAAGACGGCTCACGCAGCGAGGCGGTGAGCCGCAAGGCCCTGAAGGTCCGCATGTCCATGGAGGACTACGAGCGCATCTGGCCGCTGGCCGAAATGCGCTACCGTCTCGATGGCAAGATGGCCGGCAAGGCGATCACCTTGATCACCACCAATCCGCACTATCATCGGTGGCACCCCGCCGATGGCGGCAGCGTCGACAATGTTTCCGACAGCGGCCGCCACTACACGACGAAGTACGTCGTCGTGCATTTCCTGCTCGACGATGTGAGGGAAACGGCGGCGGCCTGAGCCGCCGCTAGGCTCCAGGTTCACGCGGCGTCCAATGCCTGTTGCAGGTCGGCGACGAGATCGTCCGGATGCTCGATGCCGATCGACAGGCGGATGGTCGATTCCAGGACGCCGATCCGCTGGCGGACGTCGGCCGGCACACCCGAATGCGTCATCGTTGCCGGATGGCTGGCGAGCGATTCCGTGCCGCCGAGGCTGACCGCGAGCTTGAAGATCTGCAGGGCGTTCAGGAACTTGAACGAGGCCGGCTGGCCGCCAACGATATCGAACGAAAAGGTCGATCCCGCACCGCTGCACTGCGCCGCGAAGGTCCGCCCGACCGGCGAATTGGCGTCGTGATAGGGCAGGTAGTGGATCCCCTCGACCTTTGGATGCTCGCGCAGGAAGTCGGCAACGACGCGGGCGTTGTTGTTGGCCCGCTCCATGCGGATCTGCAGGGTCTCCAGCGAGCGGCCGAGCATCCAGCAGGAGTGCGGGTCAAGCTGCGTGCCGATGGCGCCGCGCAGTGCCTTGACCTGCTTCATGACGGCCTTCGAGCCGAGGGCAGCACCCGCGATCAGGTCCGAGTGGCCGCCGACATACTTGGTCAGCGAGTAGAGCGAGATATCGGCGCCGTGCTCGATCGGCCGCTGGAAGACAGGGCCAAGCAGCGTGTTGTCGCAAGCAATAACAGGCGTGTGTCCCTGTTTCCTGCCGATCGCGTCTGCGACACGGCGGATCATTGCGACGTCGACGAGGCTGTTTGTCGGATTGGCTGGCGTCTCGACAAGGATGACAGACACCCGGCCCTTGGCCATGGCTTGTTCCGCAGCCGCTTGCACCGATGCCTCGCTGACGCCATCGGCAAAGCCCACCGCCGCAACGCCGAGATTGAGGAAGGTCTTGGCCAGCAGGGTTTCCGTTCCACCGTAGAGCGGCTGGGAGTGGAGCACGGCATCGCCGGGACGAACGAAGGCCAAGAGCGTCGTGGCGATCGCCGACATACCTGACGAAAATAGGGCGCAGCTTTCTGTTCGCTCGTAAACGGCAAGCCGGTCCTCGACGATCTCGCTGTTGGGGTGATTGAAGCGCGAATAGACGAGCCCCGCGCCTTTGCCTTCTGGCGGTTCCTTGCGGCCGGAGACGTAGTCGAAGAAATCGCGGCCGTCCTCGGCGGACTTGAAGACGAAGGTCGACGTTAGGAACACCGGTGGCTTTACCGCCCCTTCCGACAATTCCGGATCGTAGCCATAGTTCAGCATCTGCGTTTCGGGATGCAGGGCGTGGTTGCCGATATGAGTCTTGGAAGGATGCGGTGCGGTCATTGTCGTCTCCTCGCGAGATGCCGTGATGCTCGCAAATTATATCAGAACGCGCGGACTGTTCTTGCTATTTGCCGCGCGGCTATGCTCTATAAAGCAACTTATTGCGGAGAATGGCGAATTGTGACGCAGAAAATTGCTGACGATATGGATCGGAAAATCCTCAAGGAGCTGATGAGCGACGCTCGCCTTCCCAACAACGAGCTTGCCGAGCGTGTCGGGCTTTCTGCGTCCGCCTGCCTGCGCCGTCTGCGCCGGCTGGAGGATGCTGACATCATTCAGGGCTACACGACACTCGTCGATCCCACCATTGACGGCTGGACGATGACGGCGCTGGCGTCGGTTCGGCTCAGCCGCCAGCACGAGGACGAAATCCAGATGTTCGAGAGCGCGGTTCGCGGGTGGGACGAGGTACTGGAGTGCCATCTCGTCACCGGATCGCGCGACTACGTGCTGAAGGTTATGAGTTCAGGCCTCGAGGACTACGAACGGTTCATCAAGGGAAAGATCGCCCGGCTGAAATGCGTCGATACGATTGAAACCAGCTTCGTGATGAATACGATCAAGGCGCGGCGGGTGTAGTATCCGCAAGCTTGTCACGATCCGGGCATCTATTTCGTTAGGCGCCGCATGCTGGGGGCGGATGGCTGACATCGGTGCCCGCAGTGCCGGCGTGTTTCAACGCGATCATTGCGGCGCAGGCTGCATGTGGTGGATCGGGCTACCGTCCACAGCCACCGCCTGCGCATCCTCGAGTTTCTTGATGTCGTCCTCGCTCAAGGTCGGGCGATCCACCTTGATCGTCAGCTTGTTGAGCTTGGCAGTCAGCGCGAAGGGCGGCGAGTAGTCGGCATCGTTGACGCCCGTTAGCGTGTCGGAACCGACGTCGAAAGCCTCATCCCACTGCAGGATCATCGGAAGGGTGTGTTCCATCTTCTGGGTATCCACGACCTTGCCGTCCACCTTGAGTGTGCCCGTGCCCGATCGGCCGACGCCGCTCATGTTGTTGAAGGCGAGCGTTCCGATGCCGAGGCCATCATACTGGAAGTCGAATTCGAGCATGTGCTTGCCGGCAGTGAGCGCATCCGGCCCTTGCCATTTCACCCGCTTCAGATCGACCAGGTTCCAGAGGAACACCGGCTTGCCCTTGAGAAGATAGAAGCCGTAACCGGCGAAGCGGCCTCCCGAAGTCAGGATCATGCCTTCAGCGTCCCCCTGTGGCACGTCGATGTCGGCGGTGATCGTGTAGGAGCTGTTGAGCAGGGACGGCGAGTCGCCCTGCGGCAGGCCCGTCATCGGATGCGTGTAGGTGAACTCGGTGCGGCCGGCCGTGATGTTCGGGCGCGGGGCGACGATGCGTGCGGCGACCGAGGCGTCCATCGGGAAGACCTGGTATTTCTTCGCCTCGGCGAGGAAGAGATCCTTCATCGCCTTGACCTTGTCGGGATTCTCAGCGGCGACGTCCTGCGACTGGCTGAAATCCTTGCTCAGATCATAGAGCTGAAGGACCTGGTTGTTTAGCGGGTCCGGGTTGGCGGTGCCGAAGGCTTCCCAGGGCGCACGGTTTACCTTGGTGCTGAGCAGCCAGCCGTCATTGTAAAGGGCCCATTGGCCGAACATCTCGAAATACTGCGTCTTGTGGCGAGTCGGCGCCTTGGCATTCACCTTGTCGAAAGTATAGGCGAAACTCGTTCCCTCGATCGGCGCCTGCTTGATGCCGTCCACCATGTCCGGCGCCGGAATGCCTGTTACCTCAAGCAGCGTCGGGACGACATCGATCACGTGCATGAATTGCTCGCGCAAGCCACCCTTGTCGGTAATCCGTGCCGGCCAGGAGACTGCCATGTTCTGCCCGACGCCGCCGAGCCGCGAGGCGTTCTGCTTGAACCAGGAGAAGGGCGTATCGAAGGCCCAGGACCAGCCCGCCGACATGTGGTTGTAGGTCTGTTCGGTACCCCAGACGTCATACCATTTCATCTGTACATCGGTCGGCATTTCATTGATGCCGTTGAAGAACGCCACCTCATTGGGTGTGCCGAGAGGGCCGCCTTCCGCGCTCGTACCGTTGTCGCCGTTGATGTAGATGACGAGCGTGTTGTCGAGCTTGCCCATGTCCTCGATCGCCTGGACGACGCGCCCGATCTCGTGGTCGCTGTAGGCGGCGTAGGCGGCATAGATTTCCGCCTGCCTGATGAAGAGTTTCTGGTCCTCTGGTTTCAGATCGTCCCAGTTCTTGAGGATACTGGAGGGCCAGGGCTCCAGCTGCGTGTCCTGCGGGATCACGCCCAGCTTCTTCTGGTTCTCGAAGATCTGCTCGCGCAGCTTGTTCCAGCCTTGGTCGAAGAGATGCATGGCGCTGATCTTCTCTACCCACTCCTTCGTCGGGTGATGAGGCGCGTGTGTTGCGCCGGGCGCGTATTTCATGAAGAAAGGCTTGTCAGGCGCCGTCTGGTTGAGGCGAGTGAGATAATCAATGGCGTCATCGGCCATGCCGGTCACGAGGTTCCAGCCTGGCTTGCCCTCGAAGGGATAGATCTGGGTGGTGTTGCGGAACAGGTTCGGCTGCCACTGGTTCGCGTCGCCGCCGACGAAACCGTAGAAATATTCGAATCCCATGCCAGTCGGCCATTTGTCGAACGGCCCGATCGAGCTGGCGGCGAAGGCCGGGGTGTTATGGTCCTTGCCGAACCAGGAGGTGGCGTAACCATTGTCGCGCAGGATCCGGCCGATGGTGGCCTTGTCCTCGGGGATGATACTATTATAGCCGGGGAAACCCGTCGACTGCTCGGAGATCACGCCGAACCCGACCGAATGATGGTTCCGTCCGGTGATGAGAGCCGCGCGGGTCGGCGAGCACAAGGCAGTCGAGTGGACATTGTTGTACCGAAGGCCATTGGCGGCGACGCGATCCATGGTTGGTGTCGGAATAACGCCGCCGAACGTGCTCGGCACACCGAAGCCTGCGTCATCCGTGATGACCAGCAGGATGTTCGGCGCTCCTTTCGGCGGCACGATACGGGGCGCCCACCAGGGTTTCGAACTGAGAGCATCGTTGGTGATGGTACCGCCGAAACTCGGGTCCGGCGCCGGCAGCTGCCTGCCATCGATGGTTGTCGTAGCACCCGGCGCACCCAGTGTTCCGGTGACTTGTTGTGCATATGCCGCTCCTGTAGCAAGAGCCAATGTTGCTACGGCGGAAGCCAGTGACATCAGTCTCGTCAGTTTCATGACGGTTCCCTCCAACTAGCCCAAAATCGAACTCCCTTTCATTCCAAGCGGTTCGTTTACTTCTGGTAGAAGATATCACGAGAGCGAGGCCAAAACCATGCGCGTGGGGCATTAGCACAATGGTGGAGTGGTCTAGGCCGGCCTCGAGGAGCGGCGGTTTATCATGGAAAGATCGCCCGCCTGAAATGCGTCGATACGATCGAGACCAGCTTTGAGATGAATACCATCCAGGCGCGGTGGGTGTAGTATCCGCAGGCAAGCTTGATGCTCACCTGCGCCGCAGGTTTCGTCGACAACGACCGGAGGACAGCTATGACCGAGTTTCCTTACAGTTCCGCTCTCATCGTCGGTGCAGGCCCGGGCCTCAGCGCGTCGCTTGCGCGTCAACTGACCGGGCGCGGCGTCAGGGTCGCGCTGGCGGCGCGCAACACCGACAAGCTGAGCAAACTCGCTGGCGAAACCGGCGCGCTGATGTTTGCGGCGGATGCCGCCCAGCCGGCGTCCGTCGCCGCCCTTTTCGACGAGGTCGCGGCGGAAATCGGGGATCCGGAGGTTGTAGTCTATAACGCCAGCGGGCGCCTGCGCGGACCGTTGACCGAACTCGATCCGGCAGCGGTCGAACAGGCAATTGCGGTCAGCGCCTATGGCGGCTTTCTCGTTTGCCAGCAGGCTGCAAGGCGCATGATCCCCCAAGGGCGCGGAGCGATCCTGTTTACCGGGGCGACGGCGAGCGTGAAGGGATATGCCCAGTCGGCCGCGTTTGCCATGGGCAAGTTCGCCCTTCGCGGCCTTGCCCAGAGCGCTGCCCGTGAATTGGGGCCGAAGGGAATTCACGTCGCCCATTTCATCATCGATGGCGGAATCCGATCGGAGGTGCGCCGGGAAGACCCGGCCAAGCCGGATGCGACGCTCGACCCGGATGCCATCGCGCAGACCTACATCGATGTCTTACTGCAGCACCGAAGCGCCTGGTCACAGGAAATCGAGGTTCGGCCATGGACGGAATCGTTCTGATCTCCGTCTTGAGCCTTTCAGGGGACTGGCCGATTTCAGCACGCAAAGTGCTGAAAATCCTGAAAAGTTAAAAAAATCTCACGTCGGTTAACGGGTTATTTACCACGTTTCGTGAAAGGTGCTGTTTGAGCATTGGCGACTTGCATTCCTTTTTTCAGTCTCGCGTTTCATGGGAATGCCGCTACGCCGTACAGGTTGAGGAAAGTCTAATTGATTATCCCTTCATGAACGGTGCTCACGCCCGCATTCCGATGCGGCGGTGACGGAAGCCAATGATCGGCCCTGACGAGGGTTCGGACAGATGAAGCGAGCAAGAAGATGAACGGATCGCGATCAAATTCCCCACGGCATTCCGACAGGGCTTCGCTCGATGCGCTGAACCGCACCATCGAAGGCCTGGAGGCGAGGATCGAGGGTCTGATGGGTGCGGGTGCTCGCGACCAGCGCCAACGCGCTCCGGCGCCGGAGCGCGACGTCTACTCTGATCCTTACGCCGCCCGCGCACCCCATGCCGCCGAGGCGCGGCCGGATCCTTTCGCAGAAATTCGCCAGCGCCAGCGCATCCTGGAAGCAAGCCGGGAACGTCCTGCTGCGCGCGAACCCGCCGCCTACACGCGCGAGCAGCCAGCTCCGTCGCGTGCGCCGCTCCCTGTTGCCGAACGCGCGCCGCGTCCCGCCGCTCCGCAACCGGCCTCGGCACAGCCGGCCTATCGTCCGGCGGAAGACACGATGACCGAGATCGCGCAAGCGCTCGTCAATCTTCGCCAGGACCTGAAGCGTGACATCTCCGATGGCGTGACGCGCGAAATGAACGCATTGCGAGAAGAGATCCGCAGCATCAAGGTCGGCGCGGAAGACAACCGGTTCGCCGATGACATCCGTGCCGATATGACCCGCCTCGCAAGCAGCATCGATCAGCTTGCCAGCCGCTCCAGCGCGCCTGAGGCGCAAGGGCTGCGTGGCGAGTTCGAAGAGCTCCGCTCGTTGATGGACGGGCTCGCCCGCGAGGATTCCATTCGCCACATGGAGACCCGCTGGGACGGCGTCGAGAACCAGCTGCATGCGCTCGACACCGCCGGCCTGCAGGAGGAGCTTGTGGCGCTTGCCTACCGGCTCGACGATATCAAGCGCCATATCGGCGGCATGGGGGAAAGCCCGGCCGTTCGCGCGCTGGAGGACAAGCTTATTTCCATCGCCACGGCGATGGAGCAGTTCGGCAGCATGATCCAGCCGCACGATCGGGCGATGGCCGAGCAGTTTGCGGCAATGGATAGCCGTCTCGACGAAATCAGCCGTGCTATCGCGGCAACCGGCCGCGCTGCCGCCAGCGGCGATCCGGCCATGATGCATCGTCTCGAAGGCCGCCTGAACGCCCTGGGCGAGCAGATCGATCTAATGGGTCATAGCGTCGCGAGCCGCGCGGCCCCGACCGATGCCCTGGCGGATCGGTTGGAAACCCTGACGTTGCGCGTCGAGGAACTCGCCAACGCCGAGGCGACCTCGCGCCTCGACGAGCGCCTGGAGCATCTGTCCTACCTGCTCGAGCGGAGCCACAAGGCTGCGCCACAGCCGGAACTGACCGGCGCACTCGCAGATATCTCGCGCAAGATCGACGCACTCGAAGTCGGCTCGGTCAACGATGCGCTTGCGCAGCGCCTCGACTATCTCGCGCGCCGCATCGACGAGATGGACTTCCAGCCGCTTCAGCCCGTCGTTGCTTCCGTGGACGACAGTGCTATCAGGCGCATCGAAGGGCGGCTCGGCGATATCGTCGCACGCCTGGAGGAAAGCACCGCGGCACCGGCGGCTGATACGCATGCGCTACGCAACCTCGAGGACCAGATCGCAAACCTTTCGGCGCTTATGAGCGAGCCGCGGCCGGCTGCCGAACTGCCGGCGGAATTCGACCGCCGCATGGGCGCGATCGAAGACTACATGGCGACCAGCGACGAATACATCATCGAGGCTGCCCGCCAGGCGGCGGAAGCGGTGGTCGAAGCCTATGCAAGAAACGGTGCCCTGCAAGGTGGCGCGCCGGCTGCGGCTGATATGTCGGCGCTCCATGCGCTTGCCGAAGACTTGCGTCAGCTCGAAGACCTGAGCCGCAGCAGCGAAGAGCGCACGCACAAGACCTTCCAGGCCCTGCACGAAACGCTGGTCCAGATCGCCGAGCGACTGGACACCATGGAAGACCGCGCGGTCGCAAGGCCGGCAGCGAGAATGCCGGCGGCCGATGTCGATTTTGCCGTCGATACTTTTACGATGATGCAGGCCGGCGCCGAGGAAGCACAGAAGCCGGTGGTTTTCGGAACCCGCGCCTCGGCAAGCAGTCAGCCCGAGGTCGCCGACGAAGCGCCCGCCCTACCGGTCATGGCGACGACCGACACCAGTGTGGTCGCGATCGAAGCGGCAATGAAGCCCGTATCATCCGCAGCTCCCTCCAAGGGTAGCCTGCTTGCTGGCCTCGGCAAGCGCCTGCTGCCCGGCAAGAAGGCCAAGGCTGAGGCCGCCACCGCTGAACGCACGCTCATCGACCCGGTTCCTTCCATCGATCCGGTCGATGTGATGCCGCCGGAAGCTGCCAATGAGCCACTGGAGCCCGGCTCCGGCGCGCCTGACGTCAAGAAGATCCTCGAGCGCGTGCGCGCCAGCCAGAACGCCGCCCGCGTGAATGCGAAGCCGGCAACGGAAAACGAGCGCGCGGACTACATCGCCGCAGCCCGCCGCGCCGCGCAGGCTGCTGCGATGGAGACAGAGCCGAGCGCCAAGCCACAGCCAGCCAAGGCCGACAGGAAGGCAAAGGACAAGGATGCGGTGAAGGGGAGCACCTTCTCGCGCTTCCGCCGTCCGATCCTGCTGGCCGTCGGTGCCGTATTGCTGGCCATCATGGCGTTCCCGCTTGCCCGCACGCTGACGACCGGCCAGTCGGCGCCGTCCGCCGAAGTGGCGGTGCTGACCGATTCATCCAGCAATGCCCTGCCGGTGGACAGCGAGACGGCGCCCGACCAGGCCGTGGTAGCCGCTCCGGAGGTTCCGGCCACTGAAGCCCCGGCCGTGGACGCACTGGCCGCGCCGCTTGCGAGCAGCGATACGGCACCGGCGCCGGCAGCACCCGACCATCTGACGGCCGCCGCACCGCTGACCGGCGACGCGGTTGCCCCGCTCGCGCCCTCCGGCGCTCCCAAGGACGCCTCCGGTTTCGTTGCCAAGGAAACGACGCCGGCTGCTGCCGGCATGGCGACGACGCCTGCCGCTCCGGTGGCGGAAACAGCCGGCATTGCCATTCCCGACACGGTACAGCCGAAGTCGCTCGCGGATGCCGCCAGGAGCGGCGATCCGCTGGCGCTGTTTGAAATCGGCGCCCGCTACAGCGAGGGCCGGGCCGGCGTCGCCGCCGATCCGAAGGAAGCGATAAGCTGGTATCAGCTCGCCGCCGACAAGGGCTTCGGCCCGGCGGAGTATCGCCTCGGAAACATCTACGAGAAGGGCACAGGCGTCGACCGCGACATCGCCAAGGCGAAGCAGTATTACGAGCAGGCGGCAAACCGCGGCAACGCCAGCGCGATGCACAATCTCGCCGTGCTCTATGCCTCCGGCGCGCTCGGCCAGCAGGATTACAAGGCAGCCGCGGACTGGTTCGTCAAGGCAGCTGACCTCGGCATCACCGACAGCCAGTTCAACCTGGCGATCCTCTGTGCCCGCGGCAATGGGATCACGCAGGATCTGACCGAGTCCTACAAGTGGTTTGCGATTGCCGCCAAGGGCGGTGACAAGGACGCGGCACAGAAGCGCGAGGAAGTTGCGAAAGCCATGAAGCCGGACCAGCTTGAGAAGGCGCGTGCCAAGGTTGACCAGTGGAAGGCCGTGCCGCTCGACAGCAAGGCGAATGGCGTGGACCTTCCCGACGAGTGGGTCGGCAATGCCACCAAGACCTCGACCGTCGATATGAAGAAGGCGATCCGCAACATCCAGGCGATCCTCAACAACAACGGCTTCGACGCTGGCCAGCCGGACGGCGAGATGGGCGCGAAGACGGTTGCGGCGATCAAGAACTTCCAGAAATCGATCGGCCAGGAGCCGAGCGGGAAGATCAACGACGATACGGTGAAGGCCCTGCTGGCGCGCAACAAGGGTCCTGCCACCAAGGTCTGACCAAACGTTCGCCCGATCTCCCAGGCCGCGCATGAGAGATCGGCACGTATGCGCGCTTGGCGTGCAGGTCCGTGCAAGCTTCGCGGAATACCTATGAGCACAGGCCTTGATGCAGTTGATCGACCCGCGAATGGCACGATTGTATTTTATCGTGGCTCAGGCGGAGTAATTTCGCATTCGACGTGTATTTCTTTGGCAAATGCTATTTGCAAAATATTGCAACTATGATTCTTCTTGCTGCGTAAGTGCTCTGCGTATCGTGATTCGTGAATATCTTTGATGCTGAATGACTTGGCGGAGATTCCGAATGATAGGTCTGGATATTGAGAGTTGGGCGCTGACGCGAGCTCATCATATTGTCCTGAACGAGGGATTGAATCTTGCGAAGGCGGCGCAAGATCTGGATCGCAAGCGGTCGCGTACGCTGGTATACGAGCTTCAGAAAGTTATCGCCGCCGCCATTCTTGAAGCGCATGCAGCCTCGATCAATTCCAATAGACTGCAGGCGGGGCAGGAAGCCTGATTTTGTCTTGCCTGGACGCGGTGGCCATCGACTGAACTCGGCGACTCCGGCCGTTGCAAAGGGCGGAGGAGGAACCCCATGAAGAGAACCTACACGGGCAGCTGCCATTGCGGCAAAATCCGCTATGAGGTCGATGCCGATCTCCAGGCCGGCACCGGTCGCTGCAATTGCTCGGTCTGCGGCAAGCGGCGCTATTGGGGCGCGATCGTCAAGCCTGAGGATTTCCGCCTGCTGTGCGAGGAGACAGCGGCGGGCGACTACCAGTTCGCATCGATGAGCGGCCATCACCGCTTCTGCCGGATCTGCGGCCTGCATGCCTACGGGCATGGCCATATTCCCGAGATCGGCGGCGACTACGTTTCGATCAATATCGCCTGCCTCGACGACATAACGCCGGAGGAGCTCGCCGCGCTGCCCATCCGCTACATGGATGGGCGCCACGACAACTGGTGGAATGAGCCGGCGGTGACGAGTTACCTCTAGGCCCTTTCAGGGTTCTAGTCTCAGGCAGGCAGCCTGGCAGCCCTGCTGCGCTCGGCGCGCAGGCCGAGAAGCCCGGCGCCGGTTACCAGAATGATCGCCGTTGCGTAGAGATCGGTGGTCAGCTGGTAGCCGAGAGACTTGGCGAGGAAGCCGGCGAGAATGGCCGGAAGGCTAAACGCCAGATAGCTCTGGATATAGAAGGCCGACAACAGGCCGGCGCGCTCGTCGGCCTTGGCGAGCGGCATGATCGTGCCGATCGACCCGAGGAAGTTTGTGCCGAATCCGGCGCCGGTAAAGAAGGTGCCGACGAGCAGCAGCGGCACGTTGCCGAAGTGGACGCCGGCGACAACAGTCAGAATTCCAAGCGTGGTCGCCGCCGTGCCGAAGCCGAGATTGGCCGCGCCGGACTTGGCGCGCCTGAGATAGACCACAACCGCCCCCGACACCATCAGCGCCGTCACGATCAACCCGCCCGTGAGCGGCGCCCGGCTGCCCGTCGTGCTGGCGACCAATGACGGAACCAGCGAGAGGTAGAAGCCGCCAAGCGTCCAATTGGCGATGTTGATCGGCGTCACCAAGGCGAGCGGCCGTTTGACCTGCGGCGGAATCGAAATTGTCGGCTTCAACGAATTCCAGAAACCCGGCCGACGGCCGCCAGTCTCCCGGGTCGCCCAGATGGCGCCGGCTTGCCCGGCGAAAGCCGCGAGCAGGATGGCATAGACGAGGTGGAGCGGGAAGGGACCATACTGGATCAGGGCGCTCGTGCCGACTGCACCGACCGCCATGCCTGACAGCGGTGCGATGGAGTTGACGATCTGGCCCTTCGCCCGGTCGACGTCGACCAATGCTGCCCCAATCGAGGCGCCGGCAATTCCGGTTGCCAGGCCTTGCACGATCCGCGCCGCGATCAGCCAGTCTGGGCCGCTTGCCACGACGAACAACGCCATGGCGACGATCTCCAACATCAGGGCGGTGAAGATCACCGGCTTGCGGCCGAGGTGGTCGGAGATCGAGCCCGCTATCAGCAGTGCAGTCAGGAGCGCGAAGGCATAAACCGCGAAGATCACGGTGATCAGCACCGGCGAGACCGCAAAGCTTTCCTGATAGATTCGATAGAGTGGCGTCGGCGCTGCGGAAGCGCCGAAGAAGGTTGCCAGCGTAATTGCATGGAAGGGGATCGGATTACGGGAGGTCGGTGTGGATTTGGCGGCGCCGAACATATATAAGCCTCTTAAAGCTAATTTGTTGCGTTAGCCATGTAGGTCGACCTGCCACTAAAAGCAAATAATTTGCGTTAACAGCTCGATCAAAGATGTTGAACCATGCGCCGGCGCAGGAAACAGGACGTTAGAAATGGCAGCAAAAGAAAATCCCCGGCCGGGCGGCCGCAGCGCCAGGGTGCAGGCTTCAGTGCATCAGGCAGTCCGCGAACTGCTGGCCGACATGGACCGGGCAGACGTGACAATCCCGCTGATTGCAACAAAGGCCGGCGTTACCCCGTCGACCATCTACCGTCGCTGGGGCGACCTGCAGGAATTGCTGGCCGACGTCGCCGTCGAGCGCCTGCGCCCGGACATGCAGCCGATCGACACCGGCAGCGGCCGAAGCGATCTTGAAGCCTGGGCGGAACAGTATGCCGAGGAGATGTCCTCCGGCGTTGGGCGCGAGATTATCCGCGACGTGCTGGCCGCGCAGGACAATGCCAATGCCGCCAAGTGCTGCGCCTTCACCCGCGAGCAGGTGGAGCTGCTGAGCGATCGGGCGCTCGCGCGCGGCGAGAGCTTTCCGCTGGTCGATAGCGTGATGGATCAGGTCGTTGCGCCGATCATCTACCGCATACTTTTCGGCGACGAGCCAACCGCCGAGCGTGTGCGCGGCCTCGTGTCCGGCGTGATGGCGAAGGATGCGGCGGTCACTCCGCCGCCGCCCGCTTCTGAGCGGAAATCTGCGTAATGTAGGCCCTCAACGCTGCCGGGCGCACCGGTTTGTGTTGGAGCCCAATGCCGTGCCGCTCGACTTCGGCGCGGACCTCCGGCGTGCGGTCGGCCGTGACGATCAGCGCCGGAATGAACGCCATGAAACGCTCCCTGAGCGTCAGGATGGCGGAAACGCCGGTGCCGTCGCCGAGGTGATAGTCCGCGATCACGAGATCCGGCGGCGGCTGGCGTGTATCGAGCGCGCCGACATCGGCCAGCGAACCCAGGCATCGCACCTCGCAGCCCCAGCCGCTGATCAGCAGCTGCATGCCTTCCAGAATATGCGGCTCGTTGTCGACGCAGAGGACCTTCAATCCCTGCAGGCTCTGCGCCGAATGCTCCACCGGCTGGGCTGCGCCCAAGCGCTCGAGTAGTCGCGACGCGTCGCGCGGCATGACGATGCGGAAATCCGTGCCCTTGCCGTGTGTCGAGTGGAGTTCCACCGGGTGATTGAGGACACGCGCGATGCGATCGACGATCGAGAGGCCGAGGCCCAGTCCGGAAGCCGTCCTGGCGCCTTCGTCGAGACGGGCGAATTCCTTGAAGACCGTCCGGAACTTCGAAGGCGGAATGCCGATCCCGGAATCCATCACCTGGATGACGACCTGATGTCCGCGCCGACGCGCACCAACCAGCACCTTTCCGTCGATCGTGTATTTGATCGCGTTGGAAACAAGATTCTGCACGAGGCGGCGAAGCAGGTTGGGATCGGAGCGGACCCGAAGCGAGGTTGGCATCACCACCAGCTTCAGGTTTTTCTCACGGGCGATCGGCTCGAAGTCCGTTTGGATCCGCTCCAGCAGGTCGGAAAGTGGCACGGAGGCGAGGCGCGGCCGCATCGCCCCGGTGTCCAGCCGCGAAATATCGAGAACCGCGCCAAGGATGGTTTCGACCGATTCCAGCGCGGAATCGATGTTGCGAACGATCGCACTGCTTTCGGACTTTCCCATGCGCTCGACAAGCGCCGAGGAATAGAGCCGGGCCGCATTGAGCGGCTGCAGGATGTCGTGCCCGGCAGCGGCGAAGAAGCGTGTCTTTCCTAGATTGGCTTCGTCGGCGGCGGCTCTCGCTTCGCCGAGTTCGCGATTGACACGGGTCAGTTCCGCCGTCCGCTCGGCAACGCGCTGTTCCAGCGTTTCGTTCGCCTGCTTGAGCGCTCGGTCGGCGGCGACGCGTTGGGTGATGTCGGTAAAGGTTGCGACGATGCCCTTGTCCGGCATCGCGTTGGAGCGCACTTCGATGATGCGTTCGCCGCCGCCGAGCACCAGCGCGAAGGGTTTGTCCAGCGTCAGGAAGTGCCGGACGGTCTGGTTGACGTCGCCGGCTGGCACATCGCCGCGCTGGCTGAGGATCGCCACGATGTCGGCGAGCGGGAAGCCCACCTGTCCGGTATTCTCCGGAAGGTCCAGCAACTGCCGGAAACGGCGGTTCCAGATCGTCAGGTTGTTCGAGCTGTCGAAGACAGCGATGCCCTGGTCCATCTGAGACAGCGCCGTCTGCAGCATGTCCTGGTTATATTGCAGGGCCTCGCTCGCCTGGTCGAGCAGCCAGGCGGTGTCGGCCGAGGCGTCCTCCACTTTCTGAAGGATCAGCGACAGCACAAGTCGAGCGGAGGAAGAGCCGATGGCGCTGCCGAGTAGCTGTTCCGCAAAATGAATGAGCGCCATGTCGGCTGGTTGGTCGTCCTCCAGCTTGCGGCCCGAATTCTGCTGGTAGGTCTGGAACGAACGCTCCATGCGCTCCTCGCCGAGATAACGCGAGACCGTCGCCTTGAGATCGGCGATACTGATGCGGGTCTTCCAGCCGCGCGTGGCAAACTGCGAGCGGGACTGCCGCTTGACGAAGATGCCGGCCTGGATGCGTTCGAGCGGCCGCGCATTGCGGGTAACCGATCCGACGACGAAGAAGGCGGTGTTGACGAGCAGGCTCATGACCGTGGCATTGACCAGCGGATCGGCATCGGGTGCCGAAAAGATCGTCGTGCCGGGAAAGATGAAACCGAGGACTGCGCTTGCGACACCCGAATAGTCCGGTCCGCCAAGCGAAGGCAGGAACAGCAGGTAGACCCAGATCACGAAGCCCGACGTCAGCCCAAGAATGGCACCGCGCGCATTGGCTCGCCGCCAGACAAGGCCACCGAACAAGGAAGGGGCCATCTGCGCAATCGCGGCGAAGGAGAGGAGGCCGATCGAGGCCAGCCCCGTCGTGCTGTCGGTTGAACGATAATAGGCGTAGCCGAGCAGCAGTACGGCGAAGATCGCGCTGCGCCTTATGTTGAGCAGCGTCTTGGCGAAATCGCTGCGCTGACCCGAGCAGTCGACGAGCTTCCGGTGCAGGAAGATCGGCATGATGATGTCGTTCGACACCATGATCGACAGCGCCACCGAAGCGACGATCACCATGGCGGTGGCGGCGGAAAAGCCGCCGATGAAGGTAATCAGCGAGACAAAGGGCATCTGCCCGGTAAGCGGTAGCGAAAGCACGTAGAGATCGGCATTGCCGCTGCCGCCAAACGTCAGCAGGCCACCGATCGCCACCGGCAGCACGAAGAGATTGATGGCAACGAGATAGAGAGGGAAGAGGAAGCCGGCCAGCCGAAGCTCCCGGGCGGTCCTGTTCTCGACAACGGTGACGTGGAATTGTCGCGGCAGCATGATGATCGCAAACGCGGACAACAGCGTCAGCGTGATCCAGCGGCTGATCGGTGTCTGGTAGTTCAGGGCCGAGAGCACGAGCTGGTTTTCGCTGGCCTTCTGCCAGAGATCGGATGGACCGTCGAAAAGGAACCAGACCACGCAGACGCCGGCGGTGAGGAAGGCAAACAGCTTGACCACCGACTCCATGGCGACGGCAAGGATCAACCCGTCCTGGTGCTCGGTCGCATCCGTGTGGCGCGTGCCGAACATGATCGCGAAGCAGGCGAGCACTAGCGTTACGAGCAGTGGCAGGTCGAGAAAATAGAGGTTGCCGCTGCCGATGCCGTAATCCGACGGGTTGAGCATAGCCGTCACGGTGCTCGACACCGATTTGAGCTGCAGGGCGATATAGGGGATAGCGCCGACGAGGGAGATCAATGCCACGATTGTCGCGACCGCCGGATTCTTGCCGTAGCGCGCGGAGATGAAATCGGCGACGGATGTCAGCTTCTCGGCCTTCGCGAGCTCGATGATCCGCCGCAGCACCGGCATCCCGAGCGTGAAGACGAGGATTGGGCCGATATAGATGCCGAGGAATTCCAGCCCGCGTTGCGATGCCAGTCCGACACCACCGAAATACGTCCAGGAGGTGCAGTAGATCGCGAGGCTGAGCGCATAGACCGCCGGGCGGCCGCCCACGGGCGTTCCGAACATCCGACGCCTGCGGTCGCCATGGCTCGCGACCGCAAAGAGCAGCAGCAGATAGCCGAAAGCAGATGCAAGTATGACCCAGCCTGGCAGCATTGAACCTCCACCGATGCACCATGCACCGGTTCTCCCGGACTATTGGAGATTACGGGAATTTGGCGTCCTTGAACATCAGGGGGTGTATAGGTCTTAAGTCAAAGACCGCACGCCGGCCCAATAATTTGTAATTGGCAATTGAATAATTGCATTGAACATGTAGCTAATAAAAACAATGACCTGTCAGTGCGACTGCATCAGAGGGAGACGGATCGGATGCTCAATGAGTTCAAAGCATTTATCGCCCGCGGCAATGTCATGGACCTTGCTGTCGGTGTTATCATCGGCGGCGCTTTCGGGGGGATCGTCAGGTCGCTGGTGGACGATATCATCATGCCGATCGTCGGTGCCATTTTCGGCGGCTTCGACTTTTCGAACTATTTCATCGGCCTGTCGTCCAACGTGAACGCGCCGACACTGACTGCTGCCCGCCAGCAGGGCGCGGTCCTGGCCTATGGCAGCTTCATCACGGTTTTGATCAACTTCATGATTCTCGCATGGATTATCTTCCTGATGGTCAAGGGCGTGAATACGCTCCAGAAGCAGGTGGACAAGCAGATGAAGATCAAGGAGGCCAAGGACGAGGCCGCCGCGCCGCCGGCCGATGTGGCGCTGCTGACGGAAATTCGCGACCTGCTGGCCAAGCGTCCGGCCGTCTGATGAGATTATGAGCCTTCGCCGACGGGCGCGGGGCTCATCCATCACGAAAATCGATATCGCATCACCGAATGTCATGGGATTTGCCGCCTTATTTGCTTTATATGGGCGCAAACCGGAGTGATGCATGTCGATAGTCAGCAGTCTTAGCCCGCGCGCCCTCCTGGCGCCAGAAAGCGGGATCGTCGAAGTCGTCAACTATGCCCGTGGCCGTGACGGCCTCCTGCCGCTTTGGGTCGGCGAGGGAGATCTGTCGACGCCGGATTTCATCAACAAGGCGGCGATCGAAGCGCTGTCGAGCGGCGAGACCTTCTATACCTATCAGCGCGGCATCCCGGAACTGCGTCAGGCGCTTTCCGACTACTATGCCAGACATTTCGACCTCTCTCTGCCGGTCGAGCATTTCTATGTCACTGGTTCCGGCATGCAGGCGATCCAGATCGCCGTGCAGGCGCTGACCTCGCCGGGCGACGAGCTTGTCTACCTGACGCCTGCCTGGCCGAACATCGCCGCCGCCCTGGAAATTGCCGGCGCCCGATCGGTCGGCGTGCAGCTGACCTTCGAGGGCGGCAAGTGGGCGGTCGATCTCGACCGCATCGCGGCGGCCATCACCCCGAAGACCAGGGGGCTGTTCATCAACACGCCGTCCAATCCGACCGGCTGGACCGCAACCAAGCATGATCTCGCAGCCATCCTGGCGCTCGCGCGCAAGCACGATCTCTGGATCATGGCCGACGAGATCTACGCGCGCTATTACTTTGCCGGCGGTCGCGCGCCGTCCTTCCTCGATGTGATGGAGCCCGACGACAAGGTGATGTTCGTCAACTCCTTCTCCAAGAACTGGTCGATGACCGGCTGGCGTGTCGGCTGGATCGTTGCCCCGCCGCAAACCGGCCAGGTGATCGAGAACCTCATCCAGTATTCGACCTCGGGCGTGGCGCAGTTCATGCAGCGTGGTGCGGTCGCGGCCCTGAATGAGGGCGACAGCCTCGTGCAGTCGAACATCGACAAGGCCAGACGCTCCCGCGACATCCTGTGCGACGCGCTGATTGCAACGAACCGCGTCGAGACGCTGAAGCCGGACGGCGCCCTCTATGCATTCCTGAAGATCGACGGCGTGACCGACAGCCGCAAGGCAGCGATCGACATCGTCGACAAGACGGGTGTCGGGCTGGCACCCGGCGCGGCGTTCGGCGCTGGCGGCGAGCTCTTTCTGCGCGCCTGCTTCCTGCGCGACCCGGCCCAGATCCAGATGGCGGCCGACAGGCTGTGCGACTACATCCTCAAGCTCTAGGAGTGTGGAGCCGGCTCGACCCGGGCGATTATCCTTCCCAGACCATAGCTAGATTGCTCCGAGCGTCTCGTCGAGCCAGTTGAACACGCGCAGGTCCCTCAGCCCATATGCCGCCGGCTCGCAGTGCAGGTCCGCGCCGTCGGATGCCGAGAAGGGGATCAGCGTCTTGGGACAGCTCAAGAGGTCGTATAGCTGGCGCGACTGCCCTGGCCAGAATGCTTCGTTGGCCGGCTCGGTAATCAGCATCGGGCACTCGATCTTCCCGGCAACGTCCATGAGGTTGTACGCCATCGTCGCTTTGAAGGCGTCGAAATACGACGTCACGCCATAAGGTCTCATCCGGAAGGCCACGGATTTCTTGGTGGCCGGGTCCAGCATCTTGTTCAGATTGCCGTCGAACTCATCCTTGCGGCCTGCCTTCAGGAGTTCGATCATCGGAGGCGGCAGCGTGGCCGTCCATGATTTGGAAACATCGCAGACACCGGGATCAACGATGGCGGCGGCGATCCGCTTCTCAAACGCAACCGCGCGCGGAACCCAGTATCCGGCCTGGCTGATGCCCTGGATCGCGATCCTCTTCGGATCGACACCGGGACGGCCCAGGGCAAAGTCGACCACCGGCGTGACAACATGCTCCCAATCCGGCCTGAAGGTGAGTTGCTGCTTCCACAGGGCGTAACCTTGTCCGGCCCGTCGAACGTCAGGCAGTCGTAACCTCGCGCCGTTGCTCCGGCTGCGCCAAGCATCCACATGTCGAGCGCTGAGCCGTCGCTGCCGTTGACGAGGATCAGCAGGGGGCGCTTTTCCCGGGCGCTCTTGCCCCGGAAATAGAAGCCACGCAGGCCTACGCCCTCATAAGGAATGCTGATCTGTTCAACTGGGGGATCGCATAGATCGATCGACTTCAGCCAGCAATCGTCCATCATCTGCCAGGCTGCCGCAACCCGCATTGGATCACCGGTGCCGTCCGCGAAGTAGATGGCGCTGTCATAGAAACTCTGCGTCCAGAGATAGGCCTGCCGCGCGCTTTCCGTGTGACCGCCATCTGCCGAGTTTTCGGCCAGGAGGCGGGCTTCATCGCCAGCGGCGATCATCGCCCGGTACGCGCTGTCGAAGTTGCCGTCTTCGATCTGCCGGATGGTGAACAGGACCTTGCCGATGTTTGCGCCCTGGTAGTAGGCGCGACCGAGGCTCGCCAGGAGGACGAATTCGAAGGCGGAGTTCTTGAAGAAATAGGTTGTCTGATGGGCGGCCAACGGCGTTGTCGGCAGATTGGTCGTTTGGTGCGCAAGGTCTTGCGCCTCTCCGGCGGAGGGTTCGGTCGTTACTCCCGCGCCCGTCCCCACTCCTCAGCGCTCTTTTTAAGGCCGGACTGCTTCCTCGTCATCCTCATGGATCCCCCTCCGGATGCCTGCCCACGGATGCTAAAGCGTGGGGACTATAACATCTTCGCGGCCCGATGGTTAGAGGCATTGCAACCGCAGGGGTTAGACTGGCGCTCTGGCGCTCGAAGGAAACTATTTATCGTTGTCACTAGTCGATTGGCGCTTCGTGCGCGACCCGGCGCAGATCGAGTTCGCTGCCCAACGGTGCTGCGACGACATCCTCAAGCTTTAATGGGATCAAAAGCTGACAGACGAAGGTGCGCCTGCGGCTCCCTCACGGCAATAGCCTGGAGGAGCGAGGCGGCTTCAACCGCCAAGCTCCACTTTCGCTTAGGATTGCCTAGCTCCTCAATCGTTGATTTCGGGCTCGACGAGCTTTGCCAGATTGCGCAGCGATTCCTGCCAACCGAGATAGCATGCCTCCGGGGGAATAAGGTCCGGTACGCCCGCCTGGACAACATTCAGTTCGGTGCCGACAGAGACCTTCTTCAAGGTTACCGTGACCTCCATTTCACCGGGAAGGTTCGGGTCGTCGAACTTGTCCGTGTAACGGAGCTTCTCGTTCGGAACCAATTCCAGATAGCTGCCTCCAAAGGAGTGGCTATTTCCAGTCGTAAAGTTCCGGAAGGACATCCTGTGTGTTCCGCCGACCGCTGGCTCCAGATGATGCACCGTGCAGGTAAACCCATTTGGCGGAAGCCATTTGGCTAGCGCATCCGCCTCCAGGAATGCGCGATAGACTTTCTCAGGGCTGGCAGCCAGGATGCGGTGAAGACGTATCGTGTTGGGCATGATGATCCTCCTTTGAATGCAGCATGGGAATGCCCGAGGACGAACCTATCTTTGTCACTCCGACAATGGATTGAAAATATTCGCTCTCAGCCTATGTCGGTTCCGTGTCCAGTAGGGCTGGCATTGTTGCTCCTGCCAGTCCAGTTGTCTTTACGACTGGCATGCCAGCTATACAGCTTGGGCATGTTTGGTGTAGCAATTCCCTTAGAGGTTTAGCGGGGAGAGTGGGACCGTGGTGAGGAAGATAATTTCTCTCTTATTGGGAACGGTGCTCGTCATCTCCGGAATCTATGGCGTCCTGTACCTGCTGTATTTCACCGTTTATCCCGTCAGGACCCTGTATTATCTGGTGCCCGGCGGGCTGTTCGTCATTGGGATAGTGATCCTGTGGGAAGATCTTACCAAATTCCTTCGGCGGCATTGAAAGTCAGGACCTGTGAGCTGCCGCAGAAAAGAGCCCTCGAAATAGTACATCGATAAAATTGTAGCGGAGCCCGAAATCGGCCTCTAACCACGCCATCAAACTTACCCGCGAGGAAGCCCCGCAGCGCGCTTTCGATAGGAAATTCTGAAAGGAAAGCAGCGTCAGATGCCCCCGCGTGAATGAAGCGGGGATGCGGGATATGGCAATTTTGGTCACGGGTGGCGCGGGCTACATCGGCAGCCACATGGTCTGGACATTGCTGGATGCGGGCGAAGACGTCGTTGTCCTGGACAATCTTTCGACCGGCTTTCGCTGGGCGGTCTCTCCGCGTGCGCGCTTCTATCTCGGCGATGTCGCCGATGCCCAGCTTCTGAAGACGATCTTCATCGAGAACGACGTCGACGCCATTATCCATTTTGCCGGCTCCGCGATCGTGCCTGCATCCGTCGCCGATCCGCTTGCCTATTACGACAACAATTCCGGCAAGACGCGGGCGCTGTTGAGCGCTGCGATCAATGCCAACATCCGCCATTTCGTCTTTTCCTCCACCGCCGCCGTCTACGGGCCGCAGAAGACGTCCGAGCCGGTCAGGGAGACCGCGCCGCTCAATCCCGAGAATCCTTACGGCCAGTCCAAGCTGATGACGGAATTCATGCTGCGGGACGCGGCGGCAGCCTACGACTTCAACTATGTCGCGCTGCGCTACTTCAACGTCGCCGGCGCCGACCCGTTGGGGCGCAGCGGTCAATCGACATCAGGCGCCACCCACCTGATCAAGGTCGCCTGCGAGGCGGCACTCGGCAAACGCACCGGCGTTCATGTCTACGGCATCGATTACCCGACTCATGACGGTACCGGCGTGCGCGATTACATCCATGTCAGCGATCTCGCCGCGGTTCACCTGAAGGCGCTGCAGCATCTGCGTCGTGGGAGCGGCTCGCTGGTTGCCAATTGCGGCTACGGCGCCGGCTATTCGGTGCTCGACGTGCTCAACATGGTCACGCGCCTGCACGGACACTCCTTCAAGATCCACATGGCGCCGAGGCGTCCGGGCGATGCCGCAAGTGTTGTTGCGGACTCAAGCCTTGCCCAACGCGTTCTGGATTGGAAGCCGACACACGATTCATTGGAGACAATCGTCCAAAGCGCGCTCGACTGGGAACAGTTCCTGATGGATCGCAACGTCGACGATCTTCAGAGCCTCCATCGAGCGCTCGCCGCCGCCTCGTTCTGAGAAACGAAATCAATCCCAGCCCGGCCATCGACTATGCCGTCGAGTGCGCTAAGGTGGCATGACGGTTGATGGCACCGGTTCGCTTGACGCCGGATTGCGACGCGAAGGATGCAACGAGCGAGGAGGTCAGCATGCGAGACGAGGTTCACCAGAGTGAGGTGATTGTCGAACGGCGCGGCTCGGCCGGCATCATCCGCCTCAATCGACCGCGTGCGCTGAACAGCCTGACACTCGATATGGTCCGCGCCTTTGCCGCCGCAATGGGCGACTTCGCGGCAGACGCCAGCATCGCCATGGTGATCGTTTCGGGCGAGGGGGAGCGCGGCTTCTGCGCCGGCGGCGACATTCGCGCGCTGCACGAGAGCGGCCGCGCCGGCACCGACCTAGCCACGACCTTCTGGCGCGAAGAATTCCGCCTGAATCACCGGATCGCGACCTACCCAAAGCCCTATGTGGCGCTGATGGACGGCATCACCATGGGCGGCGGCGTAGGCCTGTCATCGCACGGCCGCCACCGCGTCGTAACGGAGCGAACCAAGCTTGCCATGCCGGAAACGGGGATCGGCTATTTTCCGGATGTCGGGGCGACCTGGCTGCTGCCGCGCGCGCCCGGCGAGGCCGGCACCTGGATGGGGCTGACGGGACTGACCGTCGACGCGGCCGACATCGTCTATGCCGGACTGGCCGATCACCACATCGCTTCCTTCCGGCTGCCTGACATCGTCGATACGCTGGCGGAACTGCCGCGAAACGCGACGCCCCGTGACGTCGAGGTGGTGTTGAAGAATCTCTCCAGCGATCCGGGGACGAGCGCCGTCAAAAGCAACCGCGACCTGATCGAACGTTGCTTTCATTTCGGCACCGTCGAGGAAGTCATCGATGCGCTTGGGAAGGAGCCCGGCGATTTTGCCGCCGAAACGCTGCGGATCATCCGGACCCGCTCCCCGACCAGCCTGAAACTTGCGCTTCGTCTGCTGCGCCAGGGCCGGCAAAGCAGGAACCTTGCCGAATGCCTGAACCGCGAACTCGGCGCCTGCCAGCAGATATTGAAAAGCCCGGATTTCTACGAGGGCATCCGCGCCGCCATTATCGACAAGGATCGCAATCCGCAGTGGATGCCGGCGACACCAGAGGCGGTCGACCAGGCGGCCATCGACGCCTTCTTCAAGCCCGCGGAGCCGCCGCTGGCGCTCTAGCGCCACATCCCGCGCATGCGTGCTCCGACATCGACGCGCACCTGTCGCGCCTGATGCGACGCGCCGCCATCGGCTCTGGATTGCGGCCAGCCGACCACCTCGAAGAACTGCAGCAAGGTTGCCGGAATGAAGCGCGTGCGCGACGCATAGACGTGCCGGTCGCCCTGCGCGTTCTGGCCGTGCGTGAAGAAGCGTTGCGGCACGACGAGGTCGAGATTGTCCTTGGCGCGGGTCATCGCGACGTAGAGCAGTCGCCGTTCCTCCTCGATCTCGGCGCTGGTGCCGACGGCGAGGTCGGACGGGATGCAGCCGTCGACGACGTTCAGCATGAACACCCGCGTCCATTCCTGCCCCTTGGCGGAATGGATCGTGGAGAGGATCAGATAATCCTCGTCGAGCAGCGGCACACCGGCCTGGTCGCTGGTCGCATCCGGCGGGTCGAGCGTCAACTCCGTCAGGAAACGCTCACGGGAAGGATAGCCGCTGGCGATCTGCTCGAGTTGCAGAAGGTCGGCTTGGCGCGTCGATGCATCCTCGTGCAGGCGCTCGAGATGCGGCGAATACCATTCGCGGACGAGGCCGATTTCTGCCGGCCAGCCGGCCTTGCCGGTCTTCACCTCCTGCAGCATCGCAACGAAGGCCGTCCAATCCTCGCCCGAGCGGGGAGGGGCCGGCAGGTCGGAAAGGGCCTGCATCGGGCTGGCATCCGCGGCCATCTGGTCGATGACGCGCTGCGCCGTCGACGGCCCGACACCCGGGAGCAGCTGCATCAACCGGAAGCCGGCGACGCGGTCGCGCGGGTTCTGAGCAAAGCGGAGAGCCGCGAGCATGTCCTTCACGTGCGCGCTGTCGAGGAACTTCAGCCCGCCGAACTTCACGAACGGAATGTTGCGCCGGGTCAGCTCGACCTCCAGCGCTCCGCTATGATGCGAGGCGCGGAAAAGCACCGACTGCTGCTTGAGCTTCACGCCTTCTTCGCGGTTCTCCAGCACCTTGTCCGCCACGTATCGCGCCTGGTAGGCTTCGTCGCGCACGGTGACGAGCCTTGGACGTTGGGCCGATTGGCGCTCGGTCCAGAGGTTCTTGGTGAAGCGCTCCGAGGCGAGGTCGATGACGGCGTTCGCCGCCGCGAGGATCGTCTGCGTCGAACGGTAGTTGCGATCGAGCGTGATGATGTTTGCCGAGGGGCTGAACGCGGCGGGAAAGTCGAGAATGTTGCGCACGGTGGCCGCGCGAAACGAATAGATCGACTGCGCATCGTCGCCGACGACGGTCAAGCCTTGTCCGCCAGGCTTCAAAGCGAGCAGGATCGAGGCCTGCAGCCGGTTCGTATCCTGGTATTCGTCGACAAGCACGTGGTCGAAGCGGCTGCCGATATCGTCGGCGATGATCGGTTCGCTGACCATCTGCGCCCAGTAGAGGAGCAGATCGTCATAATCGAGAATGTTCTGGCTCTGCTTGGCCTCGACATAGGCGCCGAAGAGGTCTCGCAACTGGTTTTCCCAGGCCGAGCACCAGGGGAACGCGTCGCGCAGAACGAGGCCGAGTTCGCTTTCCGAATTGACCACGCGCGAATAGATCGCAAGGCAGGTGCCCTTTGTCGGAAATCGGCTCTCCATTTTCGAGAAGCCGAGCTCGTGCCGGATGAGATTCATCAGATCGGCGCTGTCTTCCCGGTCATGGATCGTAAAGGCGGGGTCGATGCCGATCTGTTCCGCGTAATCGCGCAACAGCCGTGCCCCGATGCCGTGAAAGGTTCCGCTCCAGGCAAGCGCGTCCGCCATGATGCCGGATTTGCCGCCGAGCACCTGGACACAGATACGCTCGACACGACGCGCCATCTCGGCGGCCGCGCGGCGGGAAAATGTCATCAGCAGGATCCGGCGAGGATCGGCGCCCTTGACGATCAGGTGCGCAACGCGATGCGCGAGCGTGTTCGTCTTGCCCGAGCCGGCACCGGCGATGACGAGCAAGGGACCGGCAACGTGGGTGCCGTCAGTGAGCGTGCCGTATTCGACGGCCGCGCGCTGCTGGGGATTGAGCTTTTCAAGATACATTCAGCCGTCCGGTTGCTTCGGCGGAGAATCGCACCGCGGAAATATTCGACGTTCCTTGAATGTTCTCGAACGCTGCGGCTGTCAAGCGTGAGAGCATCAGGGGAAATCGGGCACGATGACGCGCCTCGTCAGTTTCAGCGTGCGATCCGGCTGGAGGATATAGGTTTCCTTAACCCTCTGGCCGCGGGAGTCGTAGAAGGAATTGTAGATGACACTGCCGGGCGGCGATTTGGTCAGTTTCGTGCGCGGTTGCCCGCCATAGGTGATGCTCCCCGGAATGGGCTGAACCTCGGTGGAGCTGTCCGTCGTGCAGCCCGATAGTATGACGAGCGATAGAAACGTCGGAAGCAGAACCTTCATCGCGGTAACCCTTAACTAAACCTATGGTATATATGGCGCCTCAGATCAGGGCGCCAAGTAGCGTGGGCTGGGCTCCGCGAGATTCTTTCGAGTATAGATTGGTGCGGCGCAACTAAAACTCCCCTCCGGCGTTACCCTGTAACAGACTTTGCCATTTGGAGGCGATGATGGTGCTTCGATTTCAGACGACGGAAGGTCACGGTGGTGCTTGCGGGCAGGGCCACAGCCTCGCGTCAACACGCGCCTCGGTCGAAAGCGCTCTCAGTGCCGCCTATGACGTCGATAGTAGCGAAATCGTCGTCTCGATCCTGGGGCTCTATGTCGTCCTGGAAGGATTCGTCCGGCAGAAAGGCCATGTCGAGCGGGCGGTCGAGATTGCCGAAGACGTGGTCGGGAAGGGTTATGTCCGCAGCCGGATGCTGCGGCGTTAGCCAGCCTACTCACATGTAATACTGTAAGTTCATCAGTTTTGACGCACGCATACGGCATGTTGCTGCGCACCCGGAAATATCCGCCTATCTTCATATAAAATAATACAATTTAGCTCGACCGAAAATACGAAGAATTAACTGTGCGAAAGTAGTAGCGGCGACACTGGAACTAAAAGCGTGTTTCATTAGTTAATGCTTGTAATCAAAACACGGGAGAAGGGCATGCGAAGACTTCTTCGACTGGGAGCGCCGGCTTTTGCGCTGGCATTAGGGACTTTCATCACGCCAGCTTCGGCTTCACTCGAGATTACGAGCGACTATTCCGCCCTGCCGCAGGACGAGATGGCGATGAACGAATATACCGGTTCGGTGTCCTGCACCGCGCCGACGACGCATTATGTGCCATCCTTCATCCGGTCTTTTGACGGCACCATTATCGGCGTCGGTTACCTCGAGGTGCAGAGCGACGGTCGCTGCTGATCGTTTGCTCGTCCGTCTCGGAATCCGATGAAATAGGGTAGGAAGATCGCGCTCCCCAAGCCGGAGACCGATCAACTTTTCTGGTTGTGAGTTGTGCGTTGCAGCACATTGCGTTAGCTTCCGCGAAGCTGAGCCTCAACCAGAAGGATACCCTATGATCATTGAGAGCAAGCGGATCGGATGCCTCGACGGGCTGCGCGGACTGGCCGCACTCTGGGTCCTCCTAGGTCACAGCCTGCAACTGACGGGTTGGCACCTTCCGATCCTGTCGTCGCCGGATTTGGGCGTCGACCTCTTCATTATGCTGTCCGGCTTTCTGATGGTCTTTCACTATCGGTTACGCGAGAGCGCCAACCCCTGGGAGAAGCCATCCACCTGGTTCGGCTTCTGGCTGAAGCGCTTTTTCCGAATCGCGCCACTCTACTACGTGATGCTGTGCATCGCCCTGTTGCTGGGGCCGCAGCTCTATGCGAGCCGCATGGTCATTGACACCTTCCTATCCCACGGTCCGCAATTGCCGGAGCGCTATCTGGACGGTAGCCTGCGCAACCTTCTCATCCACGCGAGCTTCCTCTTCGGACTGCATCCGGCCTATGCGTTCCGCACACCACTGCCCGATTGGAGTCTTGGTTTGGAGATGCAGTTCTATGCGGTCTTTCCGCTGGCGATGCTGCTCTTGAGGAAAGCCAGATGGCTGCCCGGCGCCGCCCTGATTGCGCTTGGCGGTTTCGTAGTCGCCAAGGCCGTGCAGGCCGCCCACATCGATTTTCCGATGCCGTCTTTCCTGCCGCTGAAGATGCATGTCTTCCTGTGCGGCATGCTGATCGCCAACGGATTGTTCGTGACGCCGCGGCAAACCGTCATGAATGGCCTGCTTGCCGTCATGCTGGTCATGATTCCGATCGGCGGCGACATGACCTCGACGAAGGTCGCCGTCCGCCTGCTTCTGGTCGTCGGCTTCTTCGTGCTGGTGCATTATCATTTGTTGCCAGGTCTGGTCGGAAAGCTCGGCGATCGCGTCTCATCGCTGATGGGAAATCACTTCTGCCATTGGCTCGGCGAGCTCTCGTTCGGCGTCTATCTGATTCACCTGCTTTTGCTCCAGCCGCTCGCAGCATTCGTCATAACGCATTTCGGGGCTGGGATTTCCGCGCCGGCGCGCTTTGCGATCGTGGTCGCCGCCCTGCTGCCATTGGCCTATGCGCTGGCATATCTCGGCTTCACCCGCATCGAGGGGCCGGGCCAGACGCTTGGGCGCAAGGTGCTGGAAATAATGCGGAGACGGCGCCTGAAACCGGCCTGACGCATCGGCTTATCGCAATCGAGGCTCGTCTGCTTTCGCTGAGGGTGACGAGCCTCTGACCATCATCATGATGGCTGCACACTTTCTATTGAGGGACGTGCCTTGATGGCAATGAGGTTAATCGCGCTCCCAACAGCAAGCGCTGCCGAGGGTTAAACAAAAATAAACCATTGCCCTGTTCCGGGACAGGTTGTCGACGATCTGCCGGCGATTGGCGGATCAAGGCCCGGTCAGTTGACCTTCAGCTTGGCTTCTTCCGCGGCCGCTACGAATTCCGCGCGTGCCTCCTCGATCGTCTTTCGACCATCAAGGGCGGCTCTGCAAGTGCTTCTTGCCTTCAGATAATGCAACCCGCGACTGCTCGGCCACAGGTCTGCCAGGCATTTCAGCGCGTCCATAGGGCCGACGATCGTTCGTGCGCCCGTATTTTCAAACCCCACATGAATAGGATTATTCCACTTCTCGCTGGCCATAGGCGCATTCTCCGTTGCTTACGCCAAAATGTGCAAGTCAGCCTTCGCGTTCCCCCAGAAGGCCCGTACTGAGTGTATATTAGCGATATTTTCGGAGCCCGCAAACAGGAAAACCGGGTGCTGGTTGATCTCGGTATCCACCGGCACCGTCCCCCAGACCGCAGATCTTTTGAGTGCCGTGGGAGGTTGTCTCTTTTTTAGCCGGCAGATCGGCTAAGCGCACTTTTAACTGGCTGAAAACAACGCTTTGTGCAACCATGGAAAGCTCAACGTCAGTCGCCCTCTGTTAGCGTTGGAGATCGGTGATGCAGGACCTCAAGAACGTTCTGAATGCTGAATGCCAGAAGTATGTTTCTATGGTCATATCCATGCGGCGCGGCAACCAGCGATGGCTCGAACGGGATGCTGCCACGGGCTCGAACGTAGACGTGACCGATGCAAAGCTAGCGGCCTTTGAGGAAACCGTCCGGACGCTGAGGCAGATGATCCAGGACCTCGATGAGTCCGACTATACGCTGTGCCGTCCGACGAAGGATTGGCACTTCGACGCCTGAGGCCGGACCAGGGCATTCTCTTCGAGCCGATGACTCGGCAGTGCTTTCCCGCGAGTCCTATCGGAAATTCTAAAGCGATTGCGGATCATAGACGCAGGCATAGTCGAGAACGCACTGTTTTCCGGTGGCATCTGGCAGGTTGGTTGTGTCCCGTTGGTCGCCGGGGCCACATTTGGCCGGCGGATAACGGAAGCTCCGGCCTCCGATGCCGACGCGCACGAAAAGCTTTTTCTCCTGGCGAATGATTTGCGTGATCTCAGAGCAGGTATGCTCACGGGCATTGATCTGCGTCACCGCGCCGGCAAAGGAGACAGCAAAAGCGCAGCCCCTAGAACCACATTTTTCATGAACGCCTCCTGGTTGCTGACAGTTAAACAGCGCACGCAGAGCGATTCAATTGAAATCTCAGGGCATTGCGTAGCTCCGCTGACGGGAGAGGCGTTCTTTCGCAGCCGAGAGTCACAGGTTGCCGAGGCGCGGCAATAATGAGTGTCCAGTCACACGCTACCGTCTTGTTTTTGTTGAGTTTCCGTGTGCCGGCTCTGGACGCCACCGTTAAGATGCACTTAAGCCTACTTGTTCTTCAGTAGCCATACCTTCCCGGCCATTGTTATCCCGTAGACGTCTTTCGAAGCGTTATCGTCGAGATGCCGCCGCTCCAGAAAGCCAGGCGCCTTTAGCTCATCCAGAACTTTGGCTGTTACGGACTTCACTTTCAGAGGCCGTTCCTTCCAGCGGTCCGACTTTGCGTAGGTTACCGTCGCATTCTGGTGCGTCCATTTGTTCGATGGCTGAAGATACAGGTCCCCGTCCCGAGCGAGTTTCAGTGCGGCAATCTGCGATGGCGTAAGCTCGATCATGTTAGGAAACCTATTTGTCTTCTGTCTCGTGAGAACGTGACGGGAACATGCCGCACGGATTTTCTGTGCAATTCGTGGTCTGTTCCACACTTTCACGTCGTTTCGCGCGCCTCTCGGTCGCTGACGTCCACGCTCTTCTATCTGATTTTCCTAGAGAAAACTGGTGCTGCCGAGTGGGATTGAACCACCGACCTCACCCTTACCAAGGGTGTGCTCTACCACTGAGCTACGGCAGCAAGGACCAGACGCGCAACCGAACCGGCTGCATTGCGTGAACGGGGGGCCTATTGCCACAGCTTCATGATAAGCGCAAGCCGCAATTTCCATCTTTGTAGAGATTGAGGCCGGCCCACTTTTGGATTGGCGCGAATTCGGCTAAGTCTGGGCGATGACCGAAAACACCAAAAAAGGCCAGAAGAGCCGCAAGACCGAGATCGAACGCCAGGCAAAACTGCGTCGCGAGCGGGCCGCCGAAAAGCTCCGAGAAAATTTGTCCCGCCGCAAACAGCAGACCCGTGCGCGTCGATCGGGGCAGGCGGATGAGACGGATGGCCTGCCTGCCGCAAAAATGGACGAATCATAATGTTCGGTTCACGGCGAATTGAAGCCCCCGCTAATTTCGTCTAAACACCCGCATCTTTTTACAGACAGCCTTTCAGAAAGGCGGGCATCGCCCGTAAGCGCACATGGATCGTATTAGAATTGTCGGCGGTAATGAGCTTAACGGCATCATTCCGATTTCCGGCGCCAAGAATGCCGCCCTGCCGCTGATGATCGCCTCGCTGCTTACCAGCGATACACTGACGCTTGAGAACGTGCCGCATCTGGCCGATGTCGAGCTGCTGATGCGCATCCTCGGCAATCACGGCGTCGATGTTGCCGTCAACGGCCGCCGCGAGCGTCAGGAAGACGCGTACTCGCGCACCATCCACTTCACCTGCCGCACCATTGTCGATACCACCGCTCCCTATGAGCTGGTGTCCAAGATGCGCGCCTCCTTCTGGGTCATCGGCCCGCTGCTGGCGCGCGAAGGCCAGTGCCGCGTCTCGCTGCCGGGCGGCTGCGCCATCGGCACGCGTCCGGTCGACCTGTTCCTCGACGGCCTGACCGCGCTCGGCGCGAACCTCGAGATCGACGGCGGCTATATCAATGCGACGGCGCCGAAGGGCGGTCTGATCGGCGCCCGCTACACCTTCCCGAAGGTATCCGTCGGTGCGACTCACGTCATGATGATGGCCGCAACGCTTGCCCGCGGCACGACCGTCATTGGCAACGCCGCCCGCGAACCGGAGGTCGTCGACCTCGCCAACTGCCTCATTGCCATGGGCGCCAAGATCTCCGGCGCCGGCACCAGCACGATTACGATCGAGGGCGTCTCGTCGCTTTCCGGCGCGCGCCATCGCGTCCTGCCCGATCGCATCGAGACCGGCACTTATGCCATGGCCGTCGCCATGGCCGGCGGCGATGTCACTCTTGAGCACACGGATATCGCGCTTCTCGACACGGCCCTTGAAACGCTCCGCCGCGCCGGTGCCGAAATCTCGCCGACCAGCAACGGAATGCGCATCCGCCGCAATGGCGTCGGCATCAAGCCGGTGGATATCGTCACCGATCCCTTCCCGGGCTTCCCCACCGACCTGCAGGCGCAATTCATGGCGCTAATGACGCGTTCGACCGGCATCTCGCATGTCACCGAGACGATTTTCGAAAACCGCTTCATGCATGTGCAGGAACTAGCGCGCCTGGGCGCGAAGATCTCGCTGTCTGGCCAGACGGCGAAGATCGAAGGCGTTCCGCGGCTGAAGGGTGCGCCCGTCATGGCGACCGACCTGCGCGCCTCCGTCTCGCTCGTCATCGCCGGCCTTGCCGCCGAAGGCGAGACGATGGTGTCCCGTGTCTATCACCTCGATCGCGGCTTTGAGCGCCTGGAAGAAAAGCTCACCCGCTGCGGCGCCATCGTCGAGCGTGTGAGCGAATAACGAAAGGGCGCTTCTTAGCCCTTCGATATGGTTGCGCATTGTCCTGTCGCGCCTTATGTCCGTTGTCTGACGCATCGCCATTCCGGCGATGTATTGGCGATGGGGTATTGCCTGAATGACCGACCTGAAGCTGGTAGCGCTCGATAGCGAAGATCTTGCCGTCGTCTCCGCGCATTTGCAGGATAGCGTCTTCAAGGTCGCCGATCTGGCCTGGTCGCCGCGCGAAGGTCAGTTCTCGGTCGCCGTCAACCGCTTCGTGTGGGAAGAAGCCGGCAAGAAGCGCAGGGGGTTCGAACGCCGCCGCGCAGCTGTCGTCTTCAAGCGTGTACTTGCGGTTCGCTCCACCGGCATCGATCGCGAGAACCGCGACGCGGTGCTGTCGCTGCTTGCTATCCGCTTCGAGCAGAAGGGCGAGGGGCCGGAGGGAACGGTCGAGCTGGCGCTGTCAGGCACGGCAAGTGTTGCGCTCGATGTCGAATGCATCGAGGTTCAGCTTGCGGATATCGGCGGAGCGTGGGAAACCGCATCCAAGCCGCGCCATCCCGGCGCCTGAGAACTGGTTGTTCTGTAATCAAAGAGGAATATCGCATTGGCAATCTGGCTGGATCAGGCATCGGAAGGCTTCGAGCAACGGTTTGCCGCCTTCCTGACGACCAAGCGCGAAGTCTCCGAGGATGTGAATACGGCAGTCCGCGCCATCATCGATGACGTCAGGGCGCGCGGCGACGCGGCGCTTGCCGAATATTCGAAGAAGTTCGACGGGATCGATTTTGCCGTAACGCCCATGCGTGTGACGGAAGCCGAGATCGATGCAGCGGTCGAAGCTGTGCCGGCCGAAGTGCTTGGCGCGCTGAAGGTCGCGGCCGTGCGGATCGAATCGCATCATCGCCGCCAGTTGCCGAAGGACGATATCTATGAGGACGACATGGGCGTCGGCCTCGGGTCTCGCTGGACGGCGATCGAGGCGGTCGGCCTTTATGTGCCTGGCGGCACGGCTAGCTATCCGAGTTCGGTGCTGATGAATGCCGTGCCGGCCAAAGTTGCCGGCGTCGACCGCATCGTCATTGTCGTTCCCGCAACCGGCGGCGTGGTCAATCCGGCCGTGCTTGCAGCCGCCAAACTCGCGGGCGTCACCGAGATCTACCGGCTCGGCGGTGCGCAGGCCGTCGCTGCCCTTGCCTACGGCACCGAAACCATTGCGCCGGTCGCCAAGATCACCGGCCCGGGCAACGCCTATGTGGCAGCCGCCAAGCGCCAGGTTTTCGGCACCGTCGGCATCGACATGATCGCCGGTCCCTCGGAAGTGCTTGTCATCGCCGACAAGGATAACAATCCGGACTGGGTGGCGGCCGATCTTCTGGCGCAAGCCGAGCACGATGCGAGCGCGCAGGCGATCCTCGCGACTGAGGATGCCGAGTTCGCACGGTCCGTGGAAGCAGCGGTCGAGCGGCAGTTGAAACTGCTCAATCGGGCCGAAACCGCTGCCGCAAGCTGGCGCGACTTTGGAGCGATCATTCTCGTGAAGTCGCTCAAGGACGCGATTCCGCTGTCAAACCGGATCGCGCCCGAACACCTGGAGCTCGCCGTTGCCGATCCGGACGCGCTGCTGCCTCGCATCCGCAATGCCGGCGCGATCTTCATGGGCGCCCATACGCCTGAAGTGATCGGTGACTATGTCGGCGGCTCGAACCACGTTCTGCCGACGGCCCGCTCGGCCCGGTTCTCCTCCGGTCTCTCAGTGCTCGATTTCGTCAAGCGCACCTCGATCCTGCGCCTCGGTCCCGAGCAACTTCGCACGCTCGGTCCCGCCGCCATCGCACTGGCCGTTTCCGAAGGACTGGACGCACACGCACGGTCGGTAGCGATCCGCCTGAACCTGGAAGGGTGACAGATGGCAACGGGCGACTTTCGGCTTTGCGACGTCGTCCTTGACGACAGCATCGGCAGAGCGACGCCCGACGTCGAACACGAGCGCGCGGTCGCCATCTTCGATCTTGTCGAGGAAAACAGCTTTACGCCCGTGGGGCATTCCGGTGGGCCGTACCGGCTGAATATCTCGCTGGTCGACTCCAAGCTGGTTTTCGCGATCACGACGGAGGACGGAGGCGCCGTCGCCACCCACATCCTGTCCTTGACCCCGTTTCGCCGCATCGTGAAGGATTATTTCCTGATCTGTGAAAGCTACTACGAGGCAATCCGCTCAGCCTCGCCGAGCCGCATCGAGGCGATCGACATGGGGCGGCGCGGCATTCACAATGAGGGCTCGCAGACGCTGAGGGACCGCCTGAACGGCAAGATCGAGATCGATTTCGATACCGCACGCCGGCTGTTCACGCTGGTTTGCGTGCTCTACTGGCGCGGTTGAGGCCGATGGAAGCGCCAGTCGACGCAGGCGAAGGAAAAAGGCCGGGCGCCATCCTGTTCATGTGCGGCATGAACTGCATTCGCTCCCCCATGGCCGAGGTGATCGCCCGCAGCATGCTGCCTGCGAACGTCTATATCAGATCCGCCGGCGTCCGTTCGGGGGAGCGGGACCCCTTCGTCGATGTTGCGCTTGAGGAGATCGGCCTTTCTCTTGGTCGGCATCATCCGCATACGCTGGAAGAACTGGAAGATGATTACTTCGACCTGATCATCTCGCTCTCGCCGCAAGCGCACCATGCAGCGCTAGAACTGACCCGGTCGAAAGCCATCGAAGTCGTCTATTGGCCGACCATCGATCCGACCGTTGTTCAGGGCACGCGAGAGCAGATTCTGAACAGCTACCGGCAAGTCCGCGATCATCTGACCGAACTGATCGAGAGCCGGCTGGTTAGAAGAAACATCATTGCCGCGCACTCGGCGTGAAACAAATGACGGAAACGCGATCAATTAGGTTCACAAACCCTCGTTGATTGTGTAGTTTCCGCCCAAAATTTTGGGCGGCCGCCGCCGTCATCTCAACCCACAGGAAGAAAACCTCTATATGCCTAAAGAAGAAGTCCTCGAATTTCCGGGTATTGTGACCGAGCTTCTGCCGAACGCAACGTTCCGCGTAAAGCTCGAAAACGAACACGAGATCATCGCTCACACTGCTGGCCGCATGCGCAAGAACCGCATCCGCGTTCTGGCCGGCGACAAGGTTCTCGTTGAAATGACGCCCTACGACCTGACCAAGGGCCGCATCACCTACCGCTTCAAGTAGGCCTGCATACAAGGCTTGAAAGGCCGCTTTCTCCGTGTTCCGGTGGTCGAGGTTCCATGGCGCTGAAATACAAGCTCATTCTGGCTTCCGGCTCGCCCCGCCGCGTTGATCTGCTCAATCAGGCAGGGATCGAGCCTTCGCGTCTCATGCCGATGGATATCGACGAGACGCCGAAAAAGTCTGAGCACCCGCGCTCACTCGCCCGGCGCCTGTCGACGGAAAAGGCCGAGGCAGCACTTGCCGCCATCAAGGGCGACATGACGTGGAAGGGCAGTTACATCCTGTCGGCCGATACCGTCGTCGCTGTCGGACGCCGCATTCTTGGCAAGGCCGAGTTCGCGGATGAGGCGTCAGCCTCGTTGTATCTCTTGTCCGGGCGCAGCCACTGGGTCTATACCGGCGTCTGCCTGGTGACGCCCGACCGCAAGATCCGCCAGAAGATTGTCGAGACGAAGGTTCGCTTCAAGCGCCTTTCCGGTTTCGAGATCGAGAACTACCTTGCATCGGGGCAGTGGCGCGGCAAGGCTGGCGCCTACGGTATCCAGGGCCTGGCCGGAACATTTGTGCAGAAGATGGTCGGCTCCTACACCAACGTTGTTGGGTTGCCGCTTTATGAAACCATCCTTTTGCTGACCGGCGAAGGCTTTGACGTGCATAGCCGGTGGGCCGAGGGCTGATCCTCGAAGGAACCGCCGATGTCTGACGAAAACAAGACCGCCAAGGTCGAACCGCTGCGCAAGACGCGGCCCTGCCCGGAATGCGGCAAGCCGTCCAACCGCGAACACTACCCGTTTTGCTCGAACCGCTGCCGCGACCTCGATCTTTCGCGCTGGCTCTCCGGCTCATACGCCATCCCCGTTGCCGACGACGAGGCGAAGGCGGATTACAATGATGAGGAATAGGTCCGTTTTTCCACGGGCGAAGCCATTAAATTCGTTGATGAATTTGGAAAATTCCAAGGCTTCTCAAAAAACTGTCATTTGGCGCTTGCCATGTCCGGACAAGATGCTATAACCCCGCTCGCTTCCGGGGCGAACCAAGGCCCCTCGGTTCTTTCCCAGGAAAGAATGTCTGCGAAGCGGGTTAGCCCAGATAGCTCAGTTGGTAGAGCAGCGGATTGAAAATCCGCGTGTCGCTGGTTCGATTCCGGCTCTGGGCACCATTTCACCACCCATTTAGTCGTGTTTATCTAGCCAAGTTTCCAGAAGCCTGGCTTGGCTGGATGCCACTATCTCTTAATGACCGCTTTCGGCCCCAAGCGGACTATCCGTTCAATTTGCATTGCTGGCAGGTTTGCGCGATTCCGGGAGCCGCTCCACTGACAACGCACCCCTGGTCAATCCCAACCGCTTGAGGCTGCATCGTGTAGTTGCAACACGGACGGAGGTAAATTAGTATCCTCTGACATTGAGGCGAGGGGTGAAGCCGGCCATTCGCTGGTGCCAGGTTATCTCAGGGCGATTTCGGTTGGGGGACCGAGCCATGGGGATGGAATTCGACGTTGCTAGCATAGAACGCGCGTTCGTCGAGGCGGCACTCGATCCAACGAAATGGAACGAGGCGATGAACGCCGCCACGATCGCCACTGGATGCACCGGTGCGGTTCTTTTTGATACCGGCAATCATCTGCCAGGACTGCCACACAGCGAAAGCATGGTTCGGTCGCTCGAGGCCTATGTCGAGGGTGGCTGGATTGATCGCGACGTCCGCTACGGGGTGCTTTCGACGCTGGTGCAGAGGGGTGTTGCGACGGATTTCGACATATTCACCCCCGATAGCATCTCGAGGCATCCCTACTACCAGGAATTCCTCGCACCGAACGGGCTGCAATGGTTCGCTGGGGTCAAGGTCGCGTCGAGCGACAGCCTCTGGTGTCTGGCCCTGCAACGCTCCCCAAGTCTCGGTCCGTTTACTCCGGCACAGCTGCACTCCCTGGTGAGCCTCTCAGGGCGTCTCGGCACGGCCTGCGCCATAACAAGGACGCTCGGCCTCGGGCGCATCGATGCTGCACTCGAGGCCTTCGACATGAGCATGACGGCGGCGATCATCTTTGATGGATGCGGCAATGTTCTAAGGTTGAATGCGGCAGCCGAGCGCATTGTCAACGAGCCTGCCAGGGATGAAACCTGTCCTACAATCACCGTGCGGGCAAAGCGCTTATACTCATACGACACCTCGGCTTCGAGGTTGTTCGAGATGGCCCTCGCACAGGTGATACTCCGAAAGGACACGACGTTCGCCGATCCGATCCGGTTGCCGCGACAGGATCGCGTTCCGATCCTCGCCTATGTGACTTCCCTAGCTTCGATCGCATTCAACCCGCTGGCTCCCGGGCAGGCCGTCGCAATCCTGATCGATCCGGATGAGCGGCGCTCGCCCACGCAAGCGTGCCTTCAGAAATGCTTCTCATTGACCCCAAGCGAATCCAAGCTGGCGCAGAAGCTGGCGATGGGACTTTCCCTCGACGACGTTTCCAGGGAATGTTGCATCTCCCACGAGACGGCCAGAAACCATCTCAAGGCCATCTTCGGCAAGACGAACACGCATAGGCAGTCGGAACTTGTCGCCGTCCTTTCGCAGTTCGGCCAGACGCGACCCGCGAATTGACGCGCGCTAGATTTTTGCGTGGCCGGAAACCCAATATTCTTTCCTCAAGGTCTCCGAAAATATCGAAAGAGCTACGTCAAAACCTTTAGCACGGGCGGCAAATCCGACGCGAAAGTGGTCCGGGCATCTAAAGCAGTCGCCTGGCACGACCAGGACGCCGGCATCGGCGAGCGCCATGCAGATCGGGCGGGCGTTTCTGCCGTCCATAACCCAGGGGAACGCGATTGTCCCGGCTTGAGGCTTAACCCACGACAGGATGCCTGGCTGGCTCTCCATGAAGCTCGCAAGCTTCGTAAAATTTGCGGACGCCACTGAGCGCAACCGCGCAAGAATAGCGTTGCGATTGGCAAGGGCGTGGGTTCCGATCCTCTCCAGGAGCGGCGCGCTGCCCATCGTGAAGTAGCTTCGTGCTTCGACGATGCGCTTCCGTCTCCGCCCATCGGGGTCGACAATCCATCCCAAACGCAGTCCAGGAAGGCTAAATGTCTTCGACATGTCACCGATGACAATCACATTTTCGATGCCTGTTGCCGACCGTTCGGCCGTCCCGAAATAGACAGGGTGATAGGCCTCATCCACAACCAGCGGAATCCCGCGGTCCCGGAGGCCGGCTGCGAGTTCGGAAATCTTGCCGCGTGACAGGATCGTTCCCGCCAGATTGTGTGGCGTATTGACCAACGTCAAAACGGTCTTGTGGTCCGAAGCCGCAAGGATTTGATCGGCGTCCTGCCGATAGCCGTTGTCCCGCGACAACTCGTATCGACGGGTTTGCAAACCCCATGCCTGCGCCATAACTTCGAAGGGAGTAAATGCGGGGTTCGGAATAAGGACATTGTGATCCGGCTGGGCCGATATACAAAGCAGGATCGCGATTGCCTCCGATGCACCGGACGTCACAACGACCCATTCCGGATCGACGTCGTAAAGCGCAGCGATCACCCCTCGGAGATCAGGGTCGCCGTCGGGAGGCGCGTCGCCCAGAACGACTTCCGAGACATTCACCGCCTCGTTTCCCAAAGCTAGCAGTTCCCTCAATGTCCAGGTCGGTCCCGCGCTCGAAGCCAGGTCGTAGAGTATAGGGGATCGCGAGGATCCGTATTTCGCCAACCATTGATCAAGCAGGTACGGTGCAAGCTGCATTTGCGACACGTCCTTCTGGTTCGAAATGACCCATCGTTGATAGGTTGAACCGTCATGGCATGAATGCCGGAAGTTGGGTGACGCCAAGCAGTATGCATCCGCGACTTCCGGGAATTTCCTGATTTTCCATATCAGTTGGGAAGGGTCTGCCCATGGCGGCATGCGTCAGGAATGATGGTCGTTGTTCTGTCAGTCGTTGCGATGGCGACCCACTTCCTCCCACCGACAGACGACAAAACGCCTCACCATTCGTCCACCGGCTGCGGCAGACCCCGTCCCCCCTCTAACGGACCGGATTTTAGTGTTGAGACAATACAACCGCATGACCCGTTTGGGTCATGCGGTTAAGGAAAATCGCGGTGTGGATGCGGTACCTCCGGCTGCCACGAAGATCATTGGCTTCTCCACAGCCGTGACGCACCAGTCGTAAGGCCACCCGCAGGGAAACCTCTTTGGCACAGCGTGCAGCTAGGCTGGCCCACGAAGGCGAACGCAGGACGCTTGAGCGCCTCGTTCGCCCTCAATTGGCCCAGCCCCGGTCAGTAACCGCACGACAACGCGTTTGTCGGTCTGAAGCCATGTGCACAGGCGGGATTCACGGAATACCGCGGTTGATACTGAAAATCTCCGCGATTTGAACTTTGCGGAGTTGTTGTGCAGGCCGAAGCAAACGCGGCGAACCCTATCAGTATAAGCATCCGAAGTCTGCGCATCGGTTTCTCCCTGCAGCGGTTGAACTCGTGTAGAGAAACAATCTACCACCCCATCTGGCGCATGCGAACGAACACTTGACGGCGAAATTGGCTTTGTGTGGCGCCAGTGGAGCGGTACCTTGCACGGCGTGAATACGCCCCTTGACGCTGTCGCAAAATGAGAACAAAATAGGAACATTCCTATGGAGGTTCTCATGACCCATACTGAACAGGTTATCGCGAATGCCCTTGCTGCCGTCGCCGCAAGCCGGGCGGAGCGGGAGCGCGATGCCGAGCGCCGCAAACGCGTTTTCGGCCATATCGATATCGGCCGCCCTCTGCCTGTAATCAAAGGCCAGCAACTCAGCCTTGACCTTCACTGATGACGACGTGATTGAGACGATCGCCACCGTGCTGAAGGACGTCCGGTGCCAATCGGTATCTTGCGATGGCATTGCGTGGCCGGAACTCGTTTGCCGCCGGCCCAAATGAGTTGGTCCGCACCGGCTCCTGCCGCGAAATTCGACGACAGGGGTGCCTCCCGTGACTGCGGCCCAGTCGTCACCGTCGCCCATATTGACGGGACACGTGATCTGCCCGCCCTCTATGTAGAACGTGTCCCAGCCCGGACCCATGTCGATATTGCCGTTGACCGCTCCTGGATCGCTGAAACCGCGATTGACATGTCAGTCGTCGCCCAGGCCCGTCGTCGCTGACCCAGCCTGATAGCGAACGCTCACCGCCGATGGCTTGCTGGCCGCCAACTGAGGCAGGTCATCAACCTTCGCCGTTACCGTCGCCCGGCTCACGTGCTGAGGCGTGGTGGCAGGCACGGCCCAAAGCAGATCATTCTCAGTCAGCCGATGTGGCGGTGAAGACAGCCAACTGGGCATCGAAGGCACGCTTGAAGGCCGGCCGCGCTTTGCCGCGGGCGACATAGGCGAAAAGGTTCGGGTATTCGTCCAGCATGCCCAATCCTTCCAATCTGCGCAGTACCGTCACCATGAGGATGTCGGCGGCACTGAAGTTCCCGTCGAGCCAGTCGGCATCGCCAAGCCGATCGGAAAGTTCGCTCAGTCGCTTGCGAATGCGTTTGTCAATCATAGGCAGGCGCTGCTCGTACCAGGGCTGGTCGCCCTCCAGGAACCTGGCAACTTCTCTATCGACGATCGGCGGCTCTATTGTGTTCAGTGCGGCAAACATCCATGCGATCGCGCGTGCCCGGGCATTTGTATCCTCAGGCAGCAGGCCCGCATGGCGCTCCGCGATATGCAGCACGATCGCCCCCGACTCAAACAGGGCGAGATCGCCCTCCTCATAGGTCGGAATCTGCCCGAAAGGTTGGACCGCGAGATGCGCGGGTTCCCTCATCGCTTTGAACGAAAGAAGACGAACGTCGTAAGGCTGGTTCACTTCTTCGAGCGCCCAGCGAACGCGCATGTCGCGCGCCAAACCCCTGCCACGATCGGGCGACCGTTCAAAGGCGGTAATGGTGATGGCCATTGTTGTTCTCCATAGCGTGTCTGTCTTGAAGACGACCGGCTAAACGAGATTCCGACACCCAATGTTCAAGATAGTCCTCGCGGTTGGTTCAAATAGGGGAAGGATTCTTGCTGGCGCGAGGGGGCAGCTTTCGACTTATGCTAGCCGTTTCTTCCGCACAGGCCGCAAACGCCCACATCGCGAAGGGCGCCTTGCCTGCTTCGACTAAGCCATCCTTCGCAGCACATCGAGCAGCGTCTGGGCGTCATCATTGGCGCCGATCCGCCGGAGGCCGTCGTCCGCAAGCGTAGCGATCGCCTCGAGCGCTTCGTGCTCGCTCCAGCCCGCATCGACCGATGCCGCGACGAGATCGCGGAAGGCGAACTGCAGCGCGTCCTGGCAGCGGATGTCCCGGTCGGGGTCATCAGTGGCGACGAAGGGTTTGTAAATGTCTCTCATCTCGCTCTCCACGAATGTGCCGACGAGGCAGAATAGTCGAAATGTGTTTAAGGAAATGCTTAAGAATTTGCCAATCTACAGGGATGAAATGCCGATGCGATGGGCGGGGAGTGTTGCGGCGCGTAGCGGTCTCCCGCAACGGTAACAAAATGGTCCTCAGAAGGTTAAATCTCGGACGGCCGCCGTTCTCAATTCTATTGCGGAATGATAATACTGTCAGCGCAAACGGAGGGGGATACTCTATGCCACGCATATCGCAGCTATACTTCAGGACGGCAGTCATATTTCTGATTATCGGCATCCTCATGGGGCTGAACATGGCGATCTCGCAGGATCACAGCGTGATCGGCGCCCATGCGCACTGTAATCTCTTGGGTTGGGTGACGATGGCGATCTTTGGCGGCTACCACGCCCTCAATCCTCAGAAGGCCGAGAAGCGTCTCGCGATGATCCAGTATTACGTCTACACGGCAGGCATCGCGCTCATGGTGCCGGCGCTCTATCTCATGCTTCAGGGCAATACGGCCATGGAGCCGATCGTCGCTCTCGCGTCGGTCATCACCTTCGTCGGCGTGTTGCTGTTCGCTTTCATCATCTTCTCCAGCGAAAAGGTGGTACTCACACCGCCGGCGCCGTCATATCGCTGATCTGTCCAATGCAGCGTCTGGCAGGGTAGCCGCCCTGCCTGGCACTCCGCCCAGCGCATCTCGTCGCCGGACATCGATGTCGCTTTAATTGCGAGCCCGTTGCCCAAAGCTTGTCGCGTCTAAATCGCCTCATAGCCTGCGGCCCTGAAGTAGTTTCGACATTCTTCGACGGGGAACAGTGCACAGATGTCGCTCAGGGCATTTGATATTGCGTCGAAACTCCTTGCGGCTTTCTTTCGTAGGAGCGTCTTGAGTTTCGAGA
>NZ_JACUZX010000025.1:0-89595 GCF_014851575.1 Rhizobium sp. RHZ02 | reverse complement strand
GGCTCACAAGGCCGTACCGGTCGAGCACCGCATGCACCGTGCTTCTCGCCGGGATGCGCACGTCGCCGGCCAGACGGCGCACCAGAAGCTCGCGGATCTTGCGCGCCCCCCAGTGCGGCTTCTCCTGGTTGCAACGAACGATCATCGCCGGGACCGGTCCGTCAGGGCCTCCAGCCCGTCCTCCTTGCAGCGATTGAAGATCTTGTAGCCGGTCTTGCGCGAGATCCCGAACGACCGACACACCTCGCCCATACCTTCGCCCTCCAGCAAACGGGCGACAAATCGAAGACGCTCATCCATGACCGAAGTCTCCGGTACGTTCTGTCACCTATCTCTCAGGTCGGGCATCGCCTACCTTGGCATTAGAAGCTGCGCTTTGCCACGTTCCGCGATGCCCTCTCGTGTTCGCACGCCAGAGTCTAAAGTCGCGCGCCCTCCGTCGCATTCGTCAATATCGGGAAACATGTTCGCCATCTTGACGCGGATCAATGTTCGACATGGACAGTCCGCTAGGTTTGGATGAATTTATTGCACCACGATCTGGAACGGATGTCCCATGTACAAGCGTATACTCATTCCAACCGACGGCTCGGAGCTTGCTTCCAAGGGCGTCGATCACGGTCTTGCACTTGCAAAGGCGCTCGGCATTCCAGCGACGGTCATCAACGTCACGGTGCCGCTGGCTGGCTTTGCGCTTCAGGGAGTAGTTCAGGCACAGGCCATGGACAGCTATACTCACGCGGTGAAAGAAGACCTGATCGAGATCGAAAGAATTGTCCGCAACAAGTCGGCGAAAGCGCAGGTGACGGTCGATTTTGTCCACGAGATAAATAGCTCTCCTGCTACGGCCATTCTCGAGACTGCTCAGGCAAAAAACTGCGACCTGATCGTTATCTCCTCACATGGGCGCACGGGCATCGGAAGAATGATACTTGGCAGCCAAACCCAGCAGGTCCTCGCCAATTCGACCGTTCCTGTTCTTGTCGTCAGATAACGGCATCGGCATTCGTGGACTCTTAAGGCGTCTGGCAAAGGCAACAAGGGATACTCGACGTTGCCCAGTGGAGCGATCCCTAATGGCCAAACTGAGCAAGAGCGGTACTTCAAATAAAAAAAGAGTGACTAAGGGCAAACACTATTAAATCTGTTGATAGTACCTAGCAACAAACAAGATTTGAATTTTGTTCTACTATGAGTTATTTCGATATTCTGCAAATTGACGAAAGTCAATTATAACTTTTTCTCGAAATTTACATTTTATTAACCCAGAAATGCTATGCGAACTATGGAGATTATTCAAATCTTGAAAGATCAAGGTCAGATCTCCCGATCGGAACCACTGCGTCGCGCGCATTTTGGAAAGTAGTGTTTTGCGACGTTTCGGCCTCGTGGTCTTGCAACGTTGTCGGCGAAATGACGAGCGTCCGGCCATTCTTATGCCGAAGCCGGAATTCATGACGATCGCGCCGGTTTCCCTAGGCGAATAACCGACATGAATTTACCCGCCTTCTTTTCACGTATCAGCACGAAACTCGCCCTCATGTCCGCTGCCGGCATTGCGATGATGCTCGTCATGCTGGCTGGCCTTTGGTTAGAGGATCGCTCGGTCGGCCAGAGCGCCATACTCGAACGGCAACAGGTCGGCGCATCACGCGACTATGTCGAGGCCAAGGCCGCCATTCGCGGCATGCAGATCGAGAGCCTGAACATGCGCCTGGCGAACGCCATGGACGAGGTGCTGCAGGCCAAGTCCGCCGCGCGGGACAATCACGACGCAGCCATCAGAGCCCTGGATTCGGCCCTTTCGATCCTGACAATCCAGGTCAACCAGGAGCGGGTGAAAAACATCAAGGCGCTGGTTGACGAATATTACAACACGAGCGGCCAGCTCGCGGAGTTCCTCCGCACGAAACTGAGCGCGGCGGGCGTCGACGCAAGCCTCGCCGCCAAGGAACGGGAATTCGTTACACACCAGATCGATCTCATCCAGAAGACGATGTCCCTCCTCGATGAGGCCGGCACGATCGCAAAGGGCCGTGCGACAACAGCCGCCGCAGCTTCGAACGTGGCCCTCAATTCGATGGAAACCACATCGCTCGCCGGTGGATTTCTCGTGATGATTACTCTTCTCGGCGCCGCTCTCTTCGGCGCGAAAGCGCTGGCAAAGCCGATCGGTCGTATCACCGAAAACATGAGTGTCCTGGCGAGCGGCAATCTCGGCGCCGAGATCCCTTTCACTGGGCGCAGCGACGAGATCGGCGACATGGCGCGCGCCGTCGCAGTGTTCAAGCAGAACGGCCTCCGGGTTCGCGAGCTGAATGCACATGAAGCTGCCCTTCATGCCAAGAGTGTTGATCTGCAGTCGAGCATCGGCGTGGTGGTCTTGGCCGCCGTTGGCGGTGATTTCACGCGGCGTATCGCCAAGGACTACGGCGATGCCGACCTCAACCGCTTTGCCACGCAAGTCAACGAACTGGTGGCCTCCGTCGATCGCGGCGTCGCAGAGACCCGGCGTGTCGTGGCTGCCCTTGCCGAGGGTGATTTGACCGAAACGATGCGCGGCGAGTTCCAGGGCGCCTTCGGCGAACTCAGGGACAATGTCAACGCGACCATGGCCAACCTGCGCTCGGTGCTCGGCGAGGTGCGCGCCGCCGTCGACACGATCAACAGCGGCTCGAGCGAAATACGCAGCGCCTCGGGCGACCTCTCCAAGCGCACCGAACAGCAGGCGGCTTCGCTGGAGGAAACCTCCTCCGCTTTGGAAGAGATCACCGTCGCGGTGAAAAATTCCACCGAACGGGCAACAGAGGCGAGCCATATGGTCGACGAGGCGCGCCGCAGCGCCGAGCGGTCGAGCGCGGTTGTCAAGGACGCCGTATCAGCCATGAGACGCATTGAGCAGGCCTCGGGCGAAATCGGTCAGATCATCAACGTCATCGACGAGATCGCCTTCCAGACGAACCTGCTGGCGCTCAATGCCGGAGTGGAAGCGGCCCGCGCCGGCGAGGCCGGCAAAGGCTTCGCCGTCGTCGCCCAGGAAGTGCGCGAACTGGCGCAGCGTTCCGCCAATGCCGCAAAGGACATCAAGACGCTCATCGGCCGCTCCAGCGCGGAAGTCGACGCAGGCGTCACGCTGGTGACGGCAACCGGTGAGGCGCTCGGGCTGATCCAGGGGCATGTGATCAAAATCAACGAACATGTTCATTCGATCGCGACGGCCGCGAAGGAACAGTCAACGGGACTGTCGGAAGTCAGCATGGCGGTGAATGAGATGGATCAGGTCACCCAGCGGAATGCTGCCATGGTAGAGGAGTCGACAGCGGCGACCAACCGGCTGGCGGACGAGGCTTCGAACCTCTCGCGACTGATCGCCCGCTTCAACCTCGGAACAGGCGGCCCGGCTGCGAGCGCGTATTCCGCTCCACGCGCCACCCGGGATAGCGGGCCTGCCGCCTCGCCGGCCCGCAAACTGGTGGGGAAAGTCGCGGCCGCCTTCCACGGAAACGCCGCTCCCGCCCATGACAATTGGGAGGAGTGCTGACATCGGCGTACGCGCTGCCGATATTTCTGATCGGGATTGGTGATGAGACCGCATTCACCCTAACGGGATTGATCCGACATGCCGAATCATAAATCAGCGCAAGCTGCATGATGCGGCATGTTCCATACCGGGCAGGCAAGTCCTCGATCGTCGATTACATCGCCTCGCTCTCGGCTCGCCGCGTTTGAGCGCACCGTTGAAACTGAAGCCGCCCGATGCCCAGCGAATTCTCGGTAGAACGAGCCGGCAGGCGACAGACCGCGGAACAATTGCTGTTCTATGCTTCCCCGAGCATCCTATTCGAGAAAACACCGGAAATAGAGGGTCGACTGTAGGTTTGACTTGCGACATTGTAGTATTGCTGCAGTTCACGCGGGGTGCATGTCATGTCGTACTCGCAAACGCTCCCAGTCTATGCGTCCGTTCTGGTGACGGGCGTTGTTGCACCGCTGTTCGCGTTGTCGGCGGCCGAAACAGCAGTCGTCAAAACGGTGCGGGATCCATCGATATCAATCCTCGTCAGAGCCGACCTCGAACAAGGCGCGCTATCGGCGCCCGCCACCTCGATTGACTGGTGGTTGCGGGACGATATCGTTCATACGTCGCAGGCGACGGACGGGACGAAGAGTGTCTTCAATCGAAATTGGCTGAAGGACGACCAGCTTCGCGGCTCCCACTGATCAACTTGGCAGGGCATCGTTGGGTGGATCGCCGCGGGCGCGCCTACAGCCAGCCGCCGGTGAACCCCGCTCGCCGCAACCCCCTGACAATAGGCTCGCAATCACGCATCAGCGTCCACAAAAGGCCGGTGCGGTAATTCTCAATCATCAGCGCCACCGGCCCCTGGTCAATCCCGAAGTGGTACGGGCTGATCCACCAGCCAGTCGGACTGTTCGGATCCTTGAAGGTCTGATTGAATGATGGCTTGAAGCCGTAAAGCCTAGTCATCCCCAGCTTCATGCCCGCGAACTTCCGGACGGTCGGAAGGACAATCTCGGGCGCAAAAGGCAGGGATGCCACGACAACCCAGGGCGCTACGGTCCCGTCATCAGGCCCGAAGGGCGCGCCACGGGCAACATAATCGAAGAACTCGCGACGAACCCCGCCGACATCCGCCTTCACCCAGCCCGGGCCGTCACACGCGGTAAATCCCCAGCAATGCTCACCATAACCCTCGAACTGCATCGGATTTCGGATCGCATACTCCTGATGGACAAAGGTCGCTTGCCGGCTGTTCTGGAAGTAGTCACTGTCATGCTCGTGCATGAACTGATCGCGGATGCCTCGGAAATCGATCCACATATGCGATAGCTGGTGGGTGAACAGCGGACCGGAATAGAGCAGCTCGCGGCCGTAAATGTTCCGCCATTCGTAGCTTTCCGTGTAGGCCTCATAGCTCTCGGGCGGCAGCGGATGCGACGGTGATCCCAGCCCCAATATGTAGAGAAGCAGGCCTTCGTCATAACCACGCCAACGGTAAGGAATGAAGCCACTCTCGGGTCGCCAGCCATGCGTCAGGGTAGCGCCCTGATCCCGCGCCCAGTTCCAGTCTGCACGCTCGTATAGCTCCGTCGCAAGCGTCCTGATCTTCGCTTCTTCGGCGCTCTCCCCGTCAAAATAGGTGGCGACTGTCAGCGCACCAGCGAACAGAAAGGCCGAGTCGATCGTCGACAGCTCGCATTCCCACACCCGCTGTCCCGTCTCAATGTCGAGAAAATGATAGAAGAAGCCCTTGTGGCCCGAGGCGTCCGGCTCGGGGCCCTGGTGGCATTGCATCAGGAATTCGAGCCTGCGCCGGACCATCTTGACGGCAAACTCGCGAATGAGGACGCCACGCTCCACGACGACGGGAATGGTGGCGAGCGCCATGCCGATGGCAGCGATGCTTGCCGGTGCGCCGGGTTGCGTCTTGTCGCGAACGAGGCCGTTGTCCGGGTTCGTAGAATGCAGATAGTAGAGCACCGAGGTGAACTGCAGTCGCGCAAAGTCCTCGTCGGTCAGCCCCGACTCCAAGTTTGGCCTGGGTGACACCGCAACCATGGCTTCCCCTCCCATACAGCTTTGCAATCGCTTGCCGCCAACGGCATCGTACCAATACGCACTTCGCCACTCGAACGGGCGCCAGCAGCCTGCGTCCTCTGCATCGTCTTTGATAGTGCCCCCCGGAGCAACGGCTCCGGGAGGCACCCGGCTGCGCCGAACGCTACGTGTTGTCGCCTTCCGTCGATGTCCTTTGCTTGCTTGCCGCCCCTCCGAGGACGCCCCACTTCCAGCCGGTGATTTCAGGCATGTCATCACCGTGCTTTTCAATGTAATGCCGGTGCTCGATCAGCTTCTCGCGGATCGCTTGCTTGAAGTAGGCGGCGCGGGCACCGAGTTGCGGCAGTCGATCGATGACGTCTTCGACAAGGTGGAAGCGATCGAGCTGGTTCAAAACGACCATATCGAAAGGTGTCGTCGTCGTCCCCTCCTCCTTGTATCCGCGGACGTGCAGATTGTCGTGGTTCGTGCGCCGGTAGGTCAACCGGTGAATCAGCCAGGGATATCCATGGAACGCAAAGATGATCGGCTTGTCCTTGGTGAAGAGCGCATCGAAATCGGCGTCGGAAAGCCCATGGGGGTGCTCGCTCGACGGCTGCAACTTCATGAGGTTGACGACGTTGATGACGCGCACCTTCAATTCCGGTAGATGTTCGCGGATCATCTGCACCGCCGCCAGCGTCTCCAGCGTTGGCACGTCGCCGCAGCACGCCATGACGACATCAGGCTCGCCGCCCTTGTCGTTACTGGCCCATTCCCAGATACCGAGGCCCTGGGCGCAGTGCTTGACGGCTTGATCCATAGTCAGCCATTGCGGCGCCGGCTGCTTGCCGGCAACGACGACGTTCACGTAGTTGCGGCTCCGGAGGCAATGGTCGGTAACGGAAAGCAGCGTGTTGGCATCCGCCGGCAGATAGACGCGGATCACCTCGGCCTTCTTGTTGACCACATGGTCGATGAACCCCGGATCCTGGTGGCTGAAGCCGTTGTGGTCCTGGCGCCAGACATGCGAGCTCAGGAAATAGTTGAGGGACGCGATCGGACGGCGCCATGGAATATCGTTGCACACCTTCAGCCATTTGGCGTGCTGATTGAACATCGAGTCGATGATGTGAATGAAGGCTTCATAGCATGAGAAGAAGCCATGCCGCCCTGTCAGAAGGTACCCTTCAAGCCAGCCTTGGCATTGATGCTCGCTCAACACCTCCATCACCCGGCCATCGGGCGACAGGTGGTCGTCCTCGGGATAGATTTCGGCCATGTAGCAACGATTGGTGACCTCAAGCACGTCCTGCCAGCGGTTCGAGTTGTTCTCGTCGGGACTGAACAATCGGAAATTCTTGGTGTTCAGGTTCAGTTTCATGACATCGCGAAGAAACTTGCCCATCACCCGGGCAGATTCGGTCGTCGTCGCTCCGGGGCTAGGTACGGAAACCTCGTAGTCACGGAAGTCGGGCAGCCTCAGGTCACGCAGGAGCAGGCCACCATTCGCATGCGGATTGTCGCTCATCCGGCGAATGCCAGTCGGGGCTAGCGCAGCGAGTTCGGCGCGCAGCTTACCGTCGTCATCGAAGAGCTCTTCGGGCTTATATTCCTTCATCCACTGCTGAAGGATCTTGATGTGTTCCGGCTTGTCCATTTCGCCCATCGGGACCTGGTGCGACCGCCAGTAATCCTCGCATTTCTTGCCGTCGATTTCACTCGGGCAAGTCCAGCCCTTTGGCGTGCGGAAAACAATCATCGGCCAGGCCGGGCGTTTCAGATTGCCCTTCTCGCGCGCCTCCCCCCAGATCCGCTTGATCTCGGCAACGGCTGTATCCATCGCTGCCGCCAGTTGCTGCTGCACCTTGTCGGGCTCGTGCCCTTCGACGAAGAGGGGCGCATAGCCCATCCCCTCGAAAAGCTTCCGCAGCTCCTCCTCGGGAATGCGGGCTAAGAAGCATGGATTGGCGATCTTGTAGCCATTGAGATGCAGGATCGGCAGTACGCATCCGTCACGGGCTGGATTGAGAAACTTGTTGCTGTGCCAGCTCGTGGCAAGCGGGCCGGTCTCCGCCTCGCCGTCGCCAACGACGCAGGCGACGATCAGGTCCGGATTGTCGAAGGCCGCGCCATAGGCATGGCTCAAGGCATAACCCAGTTCGCCACCCTCGTGGATGCTTCCAGGCGTTTCAGGGGCGACGTGGCTCGGAATGCCGCCGGGAAAGCTGAACTGCTTGAATAGGGTCTTCATCCCTTCGGCGTCCTGGCCGATATTGTGGTAGACTTCGCTGTATGTCCCTTCCAGGTAGGCATGTGCGACCAGCGAAGGTCCGCCATGGCCCGGCCCGATCACGTAGATCATGTTGAGGTCGTCGCGCTTGATCACGCGGTTCAGATGCACATAGAGCATGTTCAGGCCGGGCGACGTTCCCCAGTGACCGAGAAGCCGCGGCTTGATATGCTCCCGCTTGAGCGGCTCTCTCAGTAGCGGATTGTCGAGCAGATAGATCTGCCCGACGGAGAGATAGTTCGATGCACGCCAATAGGCGTCCATTAAGCGGAGTTCTTCGGCCCCAAGCGGAGCACTCGTCTTCTGATGGTCGTTGGTTGCACGAGCGGCGTTCGTCATCATCAGCCTCCTATCGACTTTTTTGTCGTCTCAATTTGCGTGCTTTGCACCGCTGCCGTTCCCGCGGTCATGCGGCGTATTCCACTGCCATGCGCCACTATCGTCAAAGTCCAGGATGGCGTCATAGGATGATATGTCGGCGGCGCTTCCGATATGAACGCAGGCGATGCCGTCATTTGCAAAGCGTGTCATGATCCGGAAAAGTGTCTCCCAGCCAACCATAGCCTCGGTTCTCTCAAGCAAGATGACATGCGGCTTCGCAACGCATGCGCTCGCCAGCATGAGCAAGCACTGCTCTCTTTGCGTCAGAACGGTATGCCATTCCACTTCTTGTTGAAATTCCTCGATCTTAGAAATGCGCTGAAGTTCAAATTCGGCAAGTAGCAGCGCAATGCGTTCGTCCGAAATTTCCGGGCTCGCGGCCGGGGGAATGAACAGTTGTCGAAGTGTCCCTGGCGGAAAATAGGGGTGCTGCGGCAGGAAGCGTATGCCTTCAGCCGTGGGGCGAAAAATCTGGCCGGTGCCGGGATAAGCAACACCTGCGGTAGCCCTGAAAAGTGCGCTCCCTTGGTCCTCTCGAGCGCATGTCACCATGACGCGGGCACGAGGCGGGATGGCGACGGTCAACTCCTGCAGCAACGACGATCCGTCCCGCTCCGACAATATCGTGAGTTTCTCATACGACAGGTCGTCCCGGGTCTCATCGACCTGAATCTTGGCACCCCCCTTTGGTCTCTCTATCGCCTCCGAAAGAGTACTCAGGCGCGCCACCACTGCAGCAAAACTGGAGATCGAGTTGAATTGGTTGATGATCAGCGAAAAAGCGCCCACCAGCATGGCGAATGCTGCCGCGGACTGCGTAATCACCCCAAATTCGATATCACCGCGGAAGAAGGCCGGCGCGACAATCAATGCAGGGATGATCTGGATCAGCCAGTTGTAGCCCGTCGTGAAGAAGCCGACATTGCGGTTCACCGATGTTATGTTGCGAAAGTTGGTCACCAGGTCATCAATTCGGACCGCGAGAAAAGACTTCATGCGCGGCTCGCTGCCGGTCAGCAAAATTCGCTCTGCATTCTCCCTTGCTTGGATGAGCCCCGTGCGGAAACTCGCCTCCTTGTCGAGCTGGTCATAGTTCAGCTTGATGAGCGGGCGGCCCAGCCAGACCGTGAGAAACGAGCCGCAGGCAGCATAAAGGACCGCCACGGCGAACAAGACGGGGTTGATGGATAAAAGTACCCCTGAAAATGAAAGGATCGTTAGCCCGCTGCTGAAGATCATGAGCAGGAAGGACAGTGTGGTCACGGTAAATGCGCGGATATCTTCGGAAATGCGCTGATCCGGATACGAGAGTCCTCCCGAAACACCGAGGCGGTAAAAGGCTCCGTCAGTAAGATAGAGATTGACGGCGCGACGCGTCAGAAAGTCTCTCCATGTGAGGGCCAGCCGCTCCTCCGTAAAGCGCGCATAAACCGATGCGATCGTGGAGCCGGCAAACACGAGAAGATAGAATATGGCCTGCCGGACAAACTCAGCGATCTGCCTGTCGGCGATCGCCGTCATGAAGTTCCGGCCCACGAAGTTATTCAGCACATTGAGCCCGTTGATCGCGAGGAAGAGCACGACAAGGCATGCGGTCAGAAGCTTTGCCGTGCCGCCGACCTCCGAGGACATGAAAACGCGCACCGAGCGCAGAAAGCGACCAGCCGTTACCCTGAAAGGAGTTCGCAGCTCTTCCATGCTCCTCCCAACCTTCACCTAGAAAATGAAGCCCGCCTCCCCGACGGCCTCCTCGAAGGCTATTTCATGCGACGTAGGTTCAGGCCCAACGTCGAACGACATTCCGGCACTTCTCCACCGCCCGCGCGCATGCTGGCCCTGGTCCGGCCAATTCTCCAGAGCCAGTGCGTTGCGGGGCTAGGATTTAAGGTCGTGCGCCTGCCCTGACTCGCGCAATTCCTTGAGGGTTTTGCCCAAGCAGCTTCCCCCGTCGGATCCGCCCACGGCCTTTGCTTTACCGTCCAGCGTAATCGTCCCCGCAATCCGGTCGGAGGCTGAAAAAGTGGCGGTGCCGTCTTTCGTCACCCTGGACAAATAGAATGCGTGGTAGGTGCCCTTGTATTCACAGCTGATAACCATCGGAAAATCGTCAAAGGGATCTTGTGCGTATGCGAACGCGCTGGTCAGAACCGATGCCCCACAAGCGACGAGCATTGCAATCGATATATTGAGAAATGCAGTGATACTGCGAAGCGACACATGTTCCATTGATCGAACCCCAACTGCGTGAAGAACGCGAATTCGCAAGGTGTCTCTAGGCATGCATTCAAGTGGCTATCAGCGGCTGTAAGTATGTCGCAGCATGCCGCTGTTAGGCAAGAAAATTGTGGTCAGCAAGGACACAATTTTACCGGGAAAAGAGGCATCTTGGAGGAACACCGAGGAGCGCGCCTCCCGGGGCGCCGCCTTTCCCCACCTAGTTAGGCGCACAGGTACTCCACCGTCCACAGAAGCAATGGTGGCCAACGCGATGGGCTCACGTCAACCACCGTTCCCGGGACGTCGGAATTCGCCTCGCGGGTTAGGCGGGCTGGGTCACAGTATCGCTATCCGCTGTCGAACGACCGTCCAGAGCGCCACTCCAGAGCGTCAGGACCAAGGCTCCGCCCACGAGAATTGCGCCAACCCAGGGTGTCGCCTCAAGCCCCAGCGAAGATTCCACCACAAGGCCGCCGATCCATGCGCCCGCGGCGATACCGAGGTTGAAGGCGGCGATATTCAGGGCCGATGCCACATCGACGGCGGCGGGACGAACCTGCTTCGCCAACTGCACGACATAAATCTGCAGGCCGGGCACGTTGGCGAACGAGAGGAAGCCGAGTGCCGCCAGCGTCGGGACGACCAGCCAGGGCGATGGCGCGGTGAAACTGAAGAGTACCAGCACGATCGCCTGGGCGATGAACAAGCCGGTCAGGGCGCGTACCGGGCTGCGATTGGCAAGTTTGCCGCCGGCGACGTTGCCAATGGCGATCGCGATGCCATAGACCACGAGGATGATGCTGACCGTGCTGGCAGCAAAGCCGGTGATCTCCTGCAGGATCGACGCCAGGAACGTAAAGGCGACGAAGGTGCCGCCATAGCCAAGTGCGGTCATGGCGAAGACGATCAACAGGCGGCCGCTGCCGAGCACGCGGATCTGGTCGCCGACGCTGGCGGCCGGTGCCTTCTTGAGGTTCGAAGGCAGCAACACTGCAATCGCAACGAAGGCAATCGCACCGAGGCCTGCTACCGCCGCAAATGTTGCGCGCCAGCCGAAGATCTGACCGATCAGAGTGCCAAGCGGGACGCCTGTTACGATGGCGACCGTCAAGCCCATGAACATCATCGCGATCGCCGAGGCGCGACGGTTCTCGGGAACGAGATCAGCTGCGATCGTCGAGCCGACGGAGAAGAAGACGCCATGTGCGAAGGCTGAAAGGACGCGCGCAACCAGCAACGGAGCATAGCTTGGGCTGATTGCCGCCATGCCGTTGCCGACGATGAAGAGCGCCATAAGGCCGAGAAGCAATGGTTTTCTTGCGATGCGCCCGGTCAAAGCCGTTAGCACCGGCGCGCCGAATGTGACGCCGAGCGCATAGACGCTGACAATCAATCCCGCCAACGGCAGACTGATCTGGAGATCTGAAGCAACGGTCGGCAACAAGCCGACGATGACGAATTCCGTGGTTCCGATCGCGTAGGCCGCGATCGTCAAAGCAAAGAGAGCAGTTGGCATGATGTGCCTCAAAATGATGTTGCCGGTCTGCCGGCTTGGTTGACTGGCGAACATATGGAGGCACTGGATTTAGGTGATAAGCGGTCACTTGGTCCAAGCATCTGTGAACCGAATTCACAAAACGACCAAACCTGGCACGACCAAGCGCAGCAGACGGATTGCCTGGCAACCAAGCGGCAGGCAAAGCTCGTTGCGGTTCGGTAACACTTACTTAAAACTCGTCGTGGCCCTAGGGCATGGAGCGCGAATTGCACGTAACATTCGCGTCGTTTCTGTGAGAGTACTTCACCAAAGCCCGGCCACCGTAAGGTGCTTGCGTTTCAATGAGGGAACCGGAACGTGATTGCTGCCCGTACTGTTCGGACACTTGCACCTTTGCTCGTCGCGGCAGTTCTTGCCAGCTGCGGTCATCCAAGCGGAGTCATGGCCCCTGTTGCGCTATCGGCGGCAACGCAGAATACCTCAAAGGTCAGCATGCTGGTCGCAACCACGCGCGAACCTTCCGGCGACCAGGCGACGCTGTTCACCGGCGAACGCAGCCCAAAGCCCTATCTGACGGCGATTGACGTCTCCATCCCGCCGAAACGGGCCTCAGGCACAGTCCAATGGCCGAAGCGTCTACCGCCCAATCCCGCAACCGATTTTGCGGTGACCAGCGTCAAGGAGATCGACACCGTTCCAGAGGGGCGCGCCTGGTTCCACCAGAACATCCAGGGCGGGCATGCGCTGGTCTTTGTCCACGGCTTCAACAACAAGTATGAGGATTCCGTCTTCCGTCTGGCCCAGATCGTCCACGATTCAGGGATGCAGGCGACCCCTATCCTCTTCACATGGCCGTCACGCGCGCAGCTTACCGCCTATGAATACGACAAGGAAAGCACCAACTATTCACGCACGGCGCTCGAGCAGGCGCTGCGGACGCTAGCCGCCGACCCCGACGTCAAGGACATCACGATCCTCGCTCATTCAATGGGCACCTGGCTGACCATGGAATCCCTGCGGCAGATGGGTATCCGCGACGGACACGTGAACAGCAAGATCCACAACGTCATTCTCGCGTCCCCGGATATCGATATTCAGGTCTTTGCCAAGCAGTTCGCGGAGATGGGCACGCCGACGCCGAAATTCACGATCTTCGTGTCTCAGGATGACAAGGCGCTTGCGGTTTCAAGTTTCATCACGGGAAAGGTCTCGCGTTTGGGCGCGATCGATCCGACCGTTGAGCCCTATCGCTCGAAACTCGAAGCCGCCGGCATTACCGCCATCGATCTCACCAAGGTCAAAGGCGAAGGCCTGAACCACGGCAAGTTCGCCGAAAGTCCTGAAATCGTTCAGCTGATTGGCCAGCGGATCGTCACCGGTCAGACGCTGACGGATTCCAACGTCACGCTCGGCCAAGGACTTACCGCTGTCGTCGGCGGAACAGTGACGACCATCGGTAACGTCGCAGCCACGGCTGTCGCCGCGCCGGTGACGGTGCTTGAACAGCCGATGCGGGCCAAGAAGCGCCCTGTCGACGAAACCCTGCAAGGCGATCTCAAACCACAGCAGTTGACCCAGTAGCAATCAGGCATTCTGTGCGCTGTTACGTCGTGACCCTCGTTTGTTACCGTAACGTACTTACCGACCAACGCTTTTCAGTGGGAATCTGCGGCCGAGTTTGGCCTACCTACAATCAGGAGAGCGTAGATGTTGAATCACCTGCATGGACAAGGGAGATCGCAATGAGTGCATCTCTCTCAAAACGGCTTCGGCACGCCGGCGCAGCTTTGGCATTGGCGCTGGCCTCGACATCCCTCAGCTATGGGATCGCCCATGCGCAGCAGGCGACGCCGGCTCAAGATACGACCAAACCGAATATACTCGTCATCTTCGGTGACGACATCGGCCAGACAAACATCAGCGCCTATTCGATGGGCGTCGTGGGCTACAAGACGCCCAATATTGATCGTATTGCCAAGGAAGGCATGCTGTTCACCGACTATTACGCCGAAAACAGCTGCACTGCCGGCCGCTCGACATTCATTACCGGCCAGGTCTGCCTCCGTACGGGTCTCTGCAAGGTCGGCATTCCCGGAGCAACGGTCGGCTTGCAGGCGCGTGACATTACCATCGCGCAGGCGCTGAAGCCACTCGGCTATGCAACCGGCCAGTTCGGCAAGAACCACCTCGGCGATCGCGACGAGTTCCTGCCAACGCAGCATGGCTTCGACGAGTTCTTCGGCAACCTCTATCACTTGAATGCCGAAGAAGAGCCTGAGCGTCCCTATTATCCAAAGAACGACCAGGCGTTCGTGAAAGCGAATTCGCCGCGCGGCGTCTTGCATTCGTTCGCTGACGGACGGGTCCAAGATACTGGCGCACTTAATCGCAAGCGTATGGAAACGATCGACGATGAAACGACCGCTGCGGCGATCGATTTCATCCAGCGTCAGGCCAAGGAAGGAAAGCCCTTCTTCACCTGGATGAATACCACGCGCATGCACGCTTTTACCCATGTTCGGGATTCGATGCAGGGGCAAAGCGGCATGCCCGGCAACGAATATGCCGATGGCATGATCGAGCATGACGGCGATGTCGGGAAGCTCCTCAAGGCGTTGGACGATCTCAAGATCGCCGACAATACGATCGTCGTCTACACGACGGACAATGGCCCGAACCAGTGGTCTTGGCCAGATGCGGCGACGACCTCTTTCCGAAGCGAGAAGGATACCAACTGGGAAGGCGCCTTCCGCGTTCCGGCGATGGTTCGTTGGCCCGGCCACATCACGGCGGGCGAGGTGTCCAATGAGATGATGTCCGGACTTGACTGGTTTCCGACCTTGCTTGCCGCAGCCGGCGATCCCGGCATCAAGGAACAGCTCCTCAATGGCGCAAGCATCAACGGCAATCAGTTCAAGGTCCATCTCGACGGTTACAACCAGCTTCCTTACCTGACAGGACAGCAGCCGAAGTCCGGACGCGAAGATTTCTACTATTTCAACGATGATGGAGAGGTCGTCGCTTATCGCTATGGCAATTGGAAGATCGTGTTCTGTGAACAGAGGGAGCCGGGCGGCTTCGTGGTATGGGCAAACCCCTTTACTTGTTTGCGTGCGCCGAAGGTCTTCAATCTGCGCATGGACCCCTTCGAGCGCGCCGACGTCGTCTCTGACCAGTATTATGACTGGCTGGCGAAGAATGCCTATCTCATCCAGTACGGCGTCTACCGAGTCGCCCCCTTCTTGCAGACGTTCAAGGACTATCCTCCAAGCCAGCGTTCCGCGAGCTTCAGCATCGATCAGATGGTCGACGCCTTGATGCGCTCGCTGGAGAGCCCAGCGTCAGGAAAATAGCAAAGCGGCGGCGGGCGGCTTTGCTTTTCAAGCAGCCGCCGCGCCAGCGATTCACCGGACGGCCAAGCCCCTGGCGACAGCCTTCCGGTGGCGAACTCTCCAGTCAGGTCAGGTGGCAACAAAAGCTGCCGAACGGCCCTGCAGCACCTGAAGATGCACTCGATTGGCCGCGCGGGCAGCCGCATCGGCCCAACACTGCAACACCCGCCCCCTTCGACGCGCGGAAATCCATTGGCCGAGTTGAATTCATGGCCCACAGCAGCAGATTTACGCCTGATGTAACGTTTTGTGGAAGCCGTGTTACCGTAACGTACTTACGGGTAAGGCAAGACGCGGAATATTAAGGGCAGGCTTTCGGAGGCGACGATGGCACTGGCATTTGACGCAGAACACCGGCCGCAACGTCAGGGCGACGACAATGGCGACCTAGTCTGGATAGCCGGCCGGACCTTCGTGATGGGGTCCAACGACCATTATCCGGAAGAGGCCCCGGCTCATCCTGTTGCCGTCGATGGCTTCTGGATCGAGGCGACGCCTGTCACGAACCGCAAATTCCAGGAATTCGTCAAGGCGACCGGCCACGTAACATTGGCCGAGAAGGCGCCCGACCCGAAGGACTATCCGGGCGCCCTACCGAACATGCTTCGGGCCGGATCTCTTGTCTTCACACCGCCGAAATCGGTGAGTGGCGCGGATATCGCTCAGTGGTGGAAATTCAAGTTCGGGGCCAACTGGCGGCGACCCTACGGCGGCCTCAGCGACCTCCGCGGCAAGCTCGATCACCCGGTTGTCCATGTCGCCTACTCCGACGCGAAGGCCTATGCCGAATGGGCCGGAATGGATCTGCCGACAGAGGCCGAGTGGGAACTGGCGGCACGTGGTGGGCTTGACGACACTGAATTTGCCTGGGGCGACGAGCTTATGCCCGGTGGTGTTGCCATGGCCAACACCTGGCAGGGCACCTTCCCGACCCACAGCACGAAACCTGACGGCAAGGACCGGACGACACCCGTGCGGTCGTTTGCGCCAAACGGTTACGGCGCCTATGACATGATCGGCAATGTCTGGGAGTGGACGCAGGACTATTGGTCGACGCGACATCCGCAGCCTGCGGCAAAGGCGTGCTGCATCCCCGAGAACCCGCGCGGCGGCGGAAAAGAGGCAAGTTACGATCCCAATCAGCCGAACATTCTTATCCCGAGGCGAGTATTGAAGGGCGGCTCGCATCTTTGCGCCCCGAACTACTGCCGGCGCTATCGCCCGGCAGCGCGCCACGCCGAGCCAGAAGACACGTCCACTAGTCACGTCGGCTTTCGCTGCATTAAACGCGTTGCAACCTGATCAGGAGTATCCGATGTCCCGGTCTGTGCGCTTCCTCCTGCTTTTCTTGCTGCTGCCGGTGAGCGCATTCGCGCAGGAGCTTCCCTCCTGGAACGATGGCAAATCGAAGCAGGCAATTGTCGACTTCATCAAGAAAGTGACAACGCAAGGCGGCGCCGACTACGTGGCGCCCGAGGACCGCATCGCCGTATTCGACAACGACGGTACGCTCTGGACCGAGCAGCCGTTCTACTTCCAACTTGGCTTCATACTGGATCGGGTCAAGGCGCTCGCTCCACAGCACCCCGAGTGGAAGGAAAAGGAACCCTTCAAGTCGATTCTGGCCGGCGATCTCAAGGGTATCGCAAAGAGCGGCGAACGAGGCCTCGTCGAGCTTGTGATGGAGACCCACGCCGGTCTGACGACCGACGATTTCCGCAACATCGTCATCGACTGGTTCGCCACGGCGAGACACCCGAAGACCGGCAAGCCTTACAACGAGATGACATTTCTGCCCATGCGCGAACTGCTGGATTACCTGCGCGCCAATGGCTTCAAGACCTTCATTGTTTCGGGTGGCGGCGTCGAGTTCATGCGCCCGATGACCGAGAAAGCATACGGCATTCCGCCTGAACAAGTCGTCGGAAGCACGATCACGACGCAATACGCGCTCGTCGGCGACATCCCGGTTCTAAACCGCCTTCCGAAAGTCGATTTCGTTGACGATGGCCCGGGCAAGCCGGTGGGCATCAACAAATTCATAGGCAGGCGACCGATCCTTGCCGCAGGCAATTCGGACGGCGACTACGAGATGCTGCGCTGGGTAATGGCTGGCCAGGGACCGCACTTTGCAATGATCATTCATCATACCGACGCAGATCGCGAATACGCCTATGATCGCAAATCGGACTTCGGGAAGCTGGACAAGGCGCTCGACGAGGCGGAGAGCCGCAACTGGCTGCTCGTCGATATGAAAGCCGATTGGAAGAAGATTTACGCGTTTGATCAATAGCCTCCCGGCTGGCGTTTTCCAGCCGTTCAACCGCTCTGTACCCCTGCTATCAAACGAAAGGAACGAACAATGTCGGAACTCGTTGTGATCGGCTTCGATGCCATGGATGAAGCAGATAAGGTGTTGTTGAAACTTCACAACCTGAAGAAGGAATATCTGGTCGACCTCGAGGACGCGGTGGTCGTCGTGAGAGATGAAGCCGGCAAGGTCCATCTCAAGCAGAGCCTCAACCTGGCAGCAATCGGGGCCACATCGGGGCTTTTGTCCGGCTCACTCTGGGGCGCCCTGGTTGGTCTGCTATTCCTCAATCCGCTCGCAGGCTTTGCGATCGGCGGGCTCGTCGGTGCAGGCACTGGCGCGATCTCCGGTTCGCTTTCCGACTACGGCATCAACGACGAATTCATCAAGTCTCTTGGCGGAACCATACCGAACTCCTCCTCCGCTCTCTTCGTGCTCATACGCAAGGTGCAGCCGGAAAAAGTCCTGGCAGAGTTCCAGGGGCTGCGTGGCCGCGTACTGAAAACCTCGTTAGCGCCGGATCAGGAGGAGAACCTGCGCAAGGCACTCTCAGGAGGCTCAGACGAAGCGCCCGCCAAGCCAGCCAAACGCCGAACGACTGCCAAAGGGGCAGCCAACCAAAGTTAGACGGCGATCGATACCAGCCACGACTGTAAACCTACATGCAATATCGGCCCGGGCGAGCCGCGCGCAAATGCGCGGCCCTTGCCGCCGGTCGCACGCAGCGAAACACTCTTACGGAACTCGCTGCGCTACCGACGCGGACTCACTACACGCTGCAGCGCCGGCTAAAAGGCAGTCGCTAGCCCCTCCGCTGTGAAGCGGGCGCCCGCTTTCGTCAGTCCTTCTTCGATGGAGGCGGAAAGCAGCGGTTGATAGCGTCGCTGCGCCATTCTCTCGCGGAAGGTCGTCTCGAAATCCGGCGTGAGCTGCCGGAGCTCTGTAAGCCGCTGCGCCGCTTCATCCGACCCGAGTTGCCCGAGTGCGGCAACGCGCAAGACGCTGATCAGGAAATTCCTGTCACTTGCCTGCTCGGCAAGCAGCGAAGCCTCCGACCAATCTCTTCGGCGGTAAGCGTCGAGTGCGAGAACCAGGACCGCATCACGCGGAACGACATCGACTAATCTACCGGCATCGCGCGCAAGAGAAACGCCCGCATCAAAATAGCCCAGCGCGAACAGTGCAAGACCAAGCTTTGCAGCCACATCGGGGTTGTTGGGATTGAGCGCGAGCGCGCGGTTGCCCGCGGCGATTGCCGCGTCGATCCTTCCACTGTAGAATTGCGACAACATCAGCGCCAGGTGCGCCCGGTCCGAAAGCGGCGACAATGAGACTGCCCGGTTGGCAAGCTCGAGCGCACGCGCGAGCTTGCTGTTGTCGGTGATCTCCGCCTGCCCCGCCGCTAGCAGCATTGCCAGCGCTGCGGTTGCGTCGGCATCGTAGCGGTTTGCCGCAATCGTTCTTTCCAGGCAATTGATTGTACGCGCGAGGGCCGATGCCGGGCCGTCGTCCAACTCGTGTTCGGCCTGAAGGACGCATGCGTTGCCAAGCGAGCCCTCAGCCATATCGTGTGCTTCGATGTTGTTGATGATCCCACGTGTAGCAGCAAAGCGGCGCGAGAGTTGCGCGACCAATTCCTCCCGGACCGACGCAACCGTCCTGCCGCTGGTATCGACCCTCTCCAAACCGGATTTGAGAAGATCGCCCGTCGCCGTGTCGACGACCTGCCACCAGATACTGCGATCGTCACCATCACCGTAATATTTCATATCGATTGCGTAGGCGTTCGATCTGGCCGGGCGAAGCACCGAGGCAAGCGGCCTCTCGCGCCGGTCGGCTTGCGAAACCGTCAGAGTCTGAAATTGCGTGAGGGCGGTCAGCAACATGTCCCGAGTAACAGCGGCCTCGTCACGCAGCCCCTCATCCACCGCAGTCAGCGTGAGTGCGACTGTAGGCTTGGCCGTTGTTGTGACGGTACGCGCCGCATAAACGGTGATACCGGTGCCTACGACCACGACCATCAGCAGCGCCAGGGTTGCAGCGAGCCGCAAGGTCGCCCAGAAGGCGCCTTGGACTTTCGGCGCAACCGTAGAAACGGGCAACTGAGGAACCAGCTTTACGGGTTCGCCCCAGGTCGTTGCGGGATGCTCTCGATCATCGATGCCTGGGGATGCACCGGTGGACCGCGTGAAAATCGCAATATAGCGCCCTCTCGGCAATTGAACCGTGACCCCACCATCTTCACCGAAAGCCTCGTAATACTGGCTGAGCGAGGATCGCAATCGGCTGAGCTCGATGCGAACAATGGGATCGAGTGACGGATCGAAATTGCTTTGTCGGCCAAGCACGTCAATGGCGATAGAATAGGCCTTCACGCCCTCGGCGTGCCCAGCGAATTGCTGTTCCGCGATATATTTAAGGATGCTGCGGCTTCTTTCGGTGGCCCTGAACCGCTCGTCGGCGAGCAGACGCTCCAGTTCTGCGCTGGCTTCCGAGCATGAAACGTCATGAGCCCAGCCTTCGTATTCCTTAGCCTTCATTGCCGCCCCGCTACGCAATGCTCAATGCCAAGTAGAACAGATGGGCTTGCCTCGCAGAAAACAAGGGGTTGCAACACAAAACGCTAACAAAACTAAAACGTGACCGACATTGGTGCGAGCTGGTCGGTCCTATTCCAGGCCGCCGCCTCCGCGCTCACGACAGTACTTGATCACGTCTGCCTCGATCTCTGCGCAGACCATTTCATACTCATGGACCATCGCATGGTTCATGTCGCCGGCACTGCTCCTCAGCCGGTCGAGGGTGGAGCTAGCATCCTCATAGGCCTCGCAGAGGCTGCCAAGAGATTCCGACTTCTCCCCGATCAGTTGAAGCCGCCCGCGGACCGAGGGCAGCTTCAGCATCAAGCGGTGTAACCCTCGCCGCTCGGCATCGGAAGGCGTTCTTAGCCCGTCGTTTTCCTTGCCCATGAAGACCACCCCGGCCTCAGTCGGCTTCGTTTGAACAATCTTAGCGAGCCAGTGGCTTGGCGGAAGTACGCAACGGTAACAGACCCGCGTTAATAGCGGCCACCAAGCCTTGTTACCTTGGCATTTACGTTCCGTTACCGCCTGGAACGCAACAAGAGTGCTGCAAATTGGGCCTGTATGGTCACGCGGCCGGGATCAGTTCAAATGAGCGGCATCAGCGTGAACAGTTCCTGAGCACGATTGACGCCGCGCAAGACATGCTGGCCGATCGAATGCAGGCTGTCCATTTGTGTGGGTGCAACGATTGCCGCGAAACTCGCCGACATCAGCAAGCGGCTCTGCAGCGACCGACAGAGCGAGACAATTCGGCTGACTTCGTTGACGGCAGGCCCGATGACCGTAAAATCGAGGCGATCTGCACTCCCGATGTTGCCGTAAAAGACCTCGCCGAGATGGAGCCCGAGATAGACGTCGGTCACCGGCCTCCCCTCGATACGGCGCTGCGCATTGAGGTCGAGCAGGCGTTTATCGAGCAGCGACCGGGCATTCAACGCCGCCGAGCAGGCCTCGCTCGGCCGCCTGCCCTTGAAAATCGCCAACGTGCCGTCGCCCATCAGCTTGAGCACTTCGCCGCCCGCTTCCTGCACCGACGAGATCACTGCATCCGCATAGTCGTTGAGCATCGGAATAATCTCTTCCGGATCGACTGTGTCCGAGATGTGCGTGAAGTTGGCAAGGTCGGAAAACCACAGCGCGGCCGATATGCGGTCGCTTTGACCGCGGGTGATCTTGCCGTGCAGTACCTGGTTGGCCGCATCCTGCCCCAGATAGACCTTGGCAATCGTGCCGGCAACGCCGCTAATCGTCACGCATTTGACGGCCAGCGCCAGGCAGGGAAGCAGATCGCGCAATACCGCGACGTCACGATCGGAGAATCCATCCTTCGCTCGCGTGGCAAAGTGGGAGAAGAAGCAGTCGATGTCTCCGATCGTACCACCATCGCCGAAGCGATGCGCAATGGCGATGAAGTCTGTGAAACCAGCAGCCTTCAGATCGTCCAGCAGGTAGAAATCGGTCGCGTCACCATTGCTCAGGCTTCTGCGGACCTCTACGGACCCCGTCGTCTCCAAATGATGGAATGCGGAGCGGAGCCAGTTGTCGGCGATCGCTCCGGCACCGGAAAAGCCGTATTCCGACACCCGCTCGATCGGCTCTCGGCTGTCCCAGCGGAAAGCTCGGCGTTCATAGACCGGATGCAGAGTGTCCATGACGGCAACGGAACGCTCGACCGGCAGTCCGTTCGCACCACACCGTTCACAGAAGCCGGCGAGCAGGTCCGCTTCGGCCACGCCCTTGAGCCCGCTCTGCATCAGCCAGGTAGTGATTTCTATGACGTGACGGTCGTCCACGGCTGTCTCCTAGAACCGGGCGTCATTTTGCTTTTCTCAAGCCGAATGGCTGCGTATCCGGTCATCGCGGGACGCCCAGACCGGTGAACTTACAGTTTTGCGAAGGCGGCTCTTGAAGCCGCCTCGGGTCAATTAACGATGGTGACGCTTGCAGTGCGACCGGCGACAAGCGCCGTGTCGTCGGGCAGCGCATCGAGCGCCACGCGTACGGGGACGCGCTGAGCCAGCCGCACCCAAGTGAAAGTCGGAGTTACGTTAGCGAGCTGCGCGCTGGTATCGCTGCGTTCGCGATCCTCTATGCCGCCCGCGACGCCATCGACATGCCCCTTAAGAGGCGTTTTGCTGCCCATCAGATAGACGAGCGCAGGATCGCCGACCTTGATGCGGTCCAGCTTGTTTTCTTCGAAATAGCCGGCGACGTAGTAGGAATCGCTGTCGATCAGGGCGGTAACGGCGGTGCCCGCAGTAACATAATTGCCCGGCTGCATGGAGAAGTTGGTGAGCACGCCGTTGACCGGCGCCCGCACCACGGAACGGTCGAGATTGAGCTGAGCAGTGTCACGGCTGATCACGGCCTGGTTGTAGGCGGCCTCGTCCTGCTGGACTGTCGTCTCAGCCTGCTGGATCTTCTGCCGTGTCACCGAGCTCTCGCCAAGTTTGCGATAGAGCTCGAGGTCGCTTCTCGCCAGGTCGAGAGCCGCCTTGCTGCTTTCCATCTGCGCTTCGGCCTGGCGCAAAGCGAGCGTAAAACGCGCCTGATCGATACGGAAGATCACGTCGCCCTTGCGAACAGTCTGATTGTCCTTTGCATCGACTTCACTGACGATCCCGGAGACATCGGCGGCTAGGCGTACGACGTCCGCGCGAACTTTGCCATCGCGGGTCCATGGTTCGTCCATGTAGTAGTCCCACAAATGCCAGCCGAGCACTCCCGCCAAAGCGACCATGACGCCGGTAACCAGGAAGCGACCGGAATGAGCGAAAAGCGATTTCATAGTGACACCTTATTCAAAGATAGCGCGATGGCGCCGAGCAGGCAGAAATACATGGCCGTGTCGAAGAGCGGTCGATGCCAGACCAAACGATAGAAGCCGACATACGCCAGTGCACTCCGCAGGATGGCGTTGAGGAGGTAAGCGGCGAATGCGATCGCGCCGAGCGTTGGGAGAAAGACCCCGTAAATATCGATATCCGGCCTCATGCCGCATGTTCCTTTGCAGTTCCGGCTGTCGCGCCCGTGACAGCCTGAGCGAGGGAGGCTGCATCCGGGTAGAGAGTGTATCTGAGCGCTGTCATCGAGCGGCGCGCGCCCTCGATCGCCGACGACCGGCCGGCCTCAATCAGTGCTGCGAGCGACTGGTCCAGTGTCGTCAGCAGGTTTCCGTCGGGTTGAGCATCCCGGCTCTTCTGCTTCTGCTGATAATAAGCCGCAACGCCCGACAGCACGTTCTCGATCGGCTCGCGCTTGTCGCGCGAGACAAGCTGCTTGTGGCGTTGGAGCTCCAGCGTATTGAGGCCGTTCCGCAGATCCCGCAGGATATCGGTCTGAGCGACGGCGGACTCGGCCGGGATCATCGCCAGGCGCGGGGCAACCAGGCCAAACCGGTCGACCATCCGGTAAAGCAACTTCGTGAAGTCGACGTCCTCAGGGCGACGCGCCGCAGCGACGATATCGGTCCAGCCCGAGCGCAGCAGCCGGTAGGCGGTCCATTCTGCACCGACAGAACGAACAAGAACGGTCGTTCCGCAGGCGATCACCATGCCGATGATCATGGCCGCGTTCGAATTGAGGAAGGAGGCGAGATCCAGGCTCAAGCGATCCTGCAGCGTCAGCATGTTCGGCAGGTTCACGCAGAAGCCCATGCCGTAGAGAGCGAGCGATGGCTTGGTCATCAACAACCCCGCCGGCACCAGGACCAATCCAAGTGCTGCGGCAAGCTCGACATAGGTATGGACCAACGGCATCAGGCCGAACTCGAAAACAAACGCTGCGATCACGGTGACGATCGCCACATTGACGAACTTGATCATCATCGGCGCGGGATCGTCCATCGATGAAAAGATGCAGCAGAGCACACCTGCCATCATCGCGGCGGCGCTGCCTTGCGGCCAGCCGGTATAGATCCAGAGGGCTGTGGCAATGAACGTCGCCAGCATCACGGATAGGCCGGAGTGAACGGCCATGCCGTAGTCCTTGTGGATCGGCGCGCGATCGAACGACGTGCCGAAGCGGCGCCAACGAAGATCGTGATGCGATCCGGATTGGATATCCTCGCGCAGACTGAGACAGTCGCCCCAGATCTGCACCAGATCGCGGATGCGAGCGGTGAAGTTGTGAGCAAGAAGCCCATTCCACTCCTGTTGCTCGCGTCCCTCCTCCTCGGACTTCGCTATCAGGGCAAGGAGCTGCTGGCGCTTATCCTCGGCAAGAGGCGCACCGTTTTCGAGCAACGCGCTGACTTCGGTTACGAGTGCAGTGATCGCGGGTGTGAATTTGCCCGGCGTCGCCTTGTCGAGCGCGTGCAGCACGTCAGCCAACCCTGAAACGACAGGCAGCATCGCAACCATGCGCTGCTGCAGCATTCGGGTGCGACCGACCATATCGCGCAGTGCCGAAGTGTCGTAGGCCACGTGAGTGGTAAAGCTGTGGAGGTCGACTGCGTCGGCAGCCAGCCGTCGGGCTGCCGCCAGAAGCGAAGGATCGCGTCCCCTGCCCTCCAGCGTGCCAATGGCGAGCTCGGCGCCGTCTCGCAGCCAGGCATTGATGCGCGCGGCCAGAACCGGCCCTGCATGCCGGGGAAAGAAGATACGATTGACAATCGCCGCACAGATGATGCCGAGCGCGATTTCCTCGACGCGGGCAGTTGCATAGGTAAAGGCCGTGTCCGGATTTGCGACGATCGGGAATCCGGTGAGAGCGGTCGTGTAGCCCGCCAGCATGAAGCTGTAGCTCCGTGGCGTCCGGTCGAGCAGACTGACGCCGAGGCAAAAGGCCATCCACAGCGCAATCGCAAGCGTCAGCAATTCAGGCGAATTGACGAGGTTGGGGATCAGGATCACCGTGACCGTACCGCCGAGTGCGGTGCCAATCAGTCGGTAGAGCGCCTTCGACGTACTCGCCCCGGACAGCGGATGGGCCACGATGTAAACCGTGCCGACCGCCCAGTATGGGTTTGGCAGGTCGAAGCAAAGCGCAAGGCCAAGCGCCAGCATTGCGGCGGCGAAGGTCTTGATGGAAAAAACGACGTCTCCCAGACTGGGATCGGTCGCGTTCTTGCTACTCGTCATTTTCCTGTATTCCGGATAGGGCCGCGGTTTTCGCCGCGATGGCGCGCAGGACTTCCAGGGCGGCCCCGACCTGTTCAGGATCGAGGTCGCCAAGGATCTGTGCTCGCAGCTCCGCCGCACAGCTTTCGGCGCGCTCGGCGACCGCTGTGCCTCCTCCGGTGAGTTGCACCAGCTTGATGCGACGGTCCGCCTCATCGGGGACCCGGCGGATCAAGCCGTCATTTTCCAAACTATCAAGAACCCGCACGAGCGTCGGCCCTTCCACACCGACCCGTTCGGCCAGAACACCCTGTGGGATCCGGTCGCCATGCCGAAGCAGCGCAATCAACGGCGCCGCGCTGGCATCGGATAGATTGTGCTCGGTCAGAATGGCGTTCAAAGCGCGACGCCACCCGCGCCCGCAGATCATAAGCAATGGTGCGAACTCGGCCCAGGTTTGTGTCTGATTCGTTGTCATGGAATTAGATAACATCCTATCGATTAGAATTCAATGATATTGTTGGGCGCATGACGATTGTGGTTAGCGGATCGTTTTTTTGCCCAGCAATTGCGGGACTTTCTGTTCGTCACTGCCGGCGACCAATCATAATTTGCCGCGACGCCGACATTGCATGCCCGAAGGCTAGGCAAGGTAGCTCACACGGAAATGTCATTTGCGAGCTAGGCTCGCTCGCTGAGGAGCAAACTTCATTCGGCATTCTTGGCGAAATCGGCACATATTAGCAGCGCCGGAAGTGCCATATTAGCGCATGCGAAGCCGCCGTTTTTCTTTTTGACGCAACCGCACTGCACTTAACCTTACCGGCTAACCACTCCATTAGCATCCCATTGAAAACGCAGGGGATTGTGGCACGTTGCAGCCATGACAAACATCCGAACTCCGAAATATAGCGCCGACGATATGGGACGCTCGCGGGAATGCGAAGCTGCCTGCAATATGGCAATCACCGAAGTTGTCCGTCGCGCGGTCGCGGCGGGATGGCGGGAAGAGGAAATTGCTCTTCATCTCGCAGACGCCGCAGAAGACTACGTGATGTATCTGGCCATAAGCGCGCAGCGCCGATTGATGGCAGCCAACAACAATTGAACGAAGCTTGGCACCGCAGCAAAGCCTGCGCAATTCTACGGCTCAATTGATCGGCGATGCAGGCGAAAGGTTAGTTCTGCGGCGTGTTTCTGAAGGCTTCCGCTTCCGCGTAGAACTTCTTTTCCCATGCCTTGTGATTGTCCAACCCCTCACGAATGAAGGGCGTGAAAACGGCAAGGTTCATCAGCGTCCAGTTCACAAAGCGCGCCGGGAACTTCAACGGCTTCACGAAATCGATAAAGAGCACCACGCGCGTCTCGTCGGTATGGTTCCACGCCTCATGCTCGTAGGCGTCGTCGAAGATCAGCGCCTTTCCTTCCTGCCAACGGCAGATCTGATCCTTGACCCGGATGGCAAGCTTGTCGGCAGGCTCCGGTACGATCATCCCGAGATGCAGGCGAAGCACGCCATTGTAAGGTCCGCGATGAGCCGGCAGATGCTTTCCGGGCTCGAAGATCGAGAACATGGCGGTTTTCAATCCCGGGATCTTCTGCACCGCCTCCCAGGTTTGCGGGCATGCCCTGATATTCTGTTCCGACATCACGCCAAACCCGACGAGGAAGAAGGTCTTCCAGCCACTATCGCTTGAGATCGTCTTCACATCAGTCGAGATGTCCTGGAATGACGGCAGTTCACTCTGCCGCACGAGCACGCGGTCCAGCTCGGACCGTATCTCCGGCCACGCCTTCTCAACCTCGGCGACCCAAGGGAATGTCGCGGTATCATAGACCGGCGGGTTGCCGAGCCTGGCATATTTGAAGTTCAGCTTTTCCGCCCACGCGACGATACCCATGAAGAAGCGCGTAATTGCGCTTGGTCGACCCATCGGCGTGATGCCGGCAGTGTTAAGGGATTGGTCCCTGGACTGGGTAGGTTTGCCGGAAAGACCTGAATCGGTGGTGCGGTCGGTCATGAGTGGTCCAATGCGTGGAACAAGCGGCCCAAAGCTCAAAGAAATATGGACAGGACCGCATGTTTCGCAAGATCGCGCAGGATGAGGTCAAATGTCGCGACGACATATAGGGGACCCGCGGCGCAGGACATTTACCCGCATCTGCCCGCCTTCGGGCAAGATCAATGCGAGATGGACTTCGAGAAGAGGTTGACCACGAGCACGCCGGTGATAATCAGCCCGAGCCCTACGATCGCCGGCGCATCGAGCCGCTGCTTGAAATAGACGAGGCCGACCCCGGATATCAGCACGATGCCGAGCGCGCTCCAGATCGCATAGGCGATCCCGACGGGGATGATCTTCAAGGTCATAGACAGGCAATAGAATGCTGTCGCGTAGCAGACGACCACCACGACCGTCGGTCCTACGCGGGTGAACTGCTGCGACAACTGCAGCGCCGTCGTGCCGATGACCTCGAGCGCGATCGCAGCAAAGAGCAGCGCATAGACGGCAGCTGGAGCCATGGTGGACCTACCCTACTTGTTGGCCAATTCGACGAGACGGGAGATGAGCGCCTGGCGGTCGCCGCCGCTGTCATGACTGCCGAGCATGTCGGCAAGCCAGAGCCCATCGGCCGCAAATCGAACGATCTGCGCATCGACGGACGAATCCGTGCCGACATATTCCTCCGTCCGCTCCTGCACCCACTCGCGCCAGCGCTGCCGAAGCCTTGGCTCGGCGAGCAGCGCCATGGTGACCTGAGCCCAATGGGCGGCCTCGTCGGGCTTATCCCTAAGATCGGCGACAGCATGCAGATAGGCCCGGCTGAAGCGGCCATGCGGGGTAGGGTCTTCGCGCATGCGCTCGTCAATATCGGCGTCGAAGCGATCCAGGAGACTTTCGAAAAGGGCGTCCAGCAACGCGTTCTTCGTCGGGAAATGGTGCAGTAGCCCACCCTTGCTGACGCCTGATGCGCCGGATACGGCATCCAGTGTCAGTGCGGCCATGCCCTGCTCCATCGTGAGGCGAGCGGCCACGTCCAGCAGCTGCTGGCGCACGACAAGGGGCTGTTTGCGGCGATGATGAGCGAGTGACATGCCAACAGAAGATACCGTCCAGACGGTTTTGTCAAGCCAACTCATATTCGACTGTCTGTGCGGATGGCGAATTGCCGCGTGCTGATCCAAGCGGTTGCAGTCCCGCTCCCCGCAGTGCATTAAGAGTCCGATTTCGAGGAATGGAACCGTGACGGAAAATGTCATTACGCTTTATGAGGCGATTGGCGGCGACGAGGCCGTCCGCGCCCTGTGTCGCCGCTTCTATGAGCTGATGGATACGCTGCCGGAGGCACAGCACGTTCGCGCCGTCCATCCGCCGACGCTGGAAGGCAGCGAGGAGAAATTCTACGAATACCTGACTGGATATTTCGGCGGCCCGCCCCTCTACACCGACAAGCGCGGTCACCCACGCCTCAAGAGTCGGCATTTCGTTGCCGAGATCGGTCCGGTGGAACGCGACGAGTGGCTACATTGCTTCCGTCGCGCGCTCGAGGAAACCATCGCCAATCCGAAGCTGCGCGAGATCATCCTGCCCCCCATCGAACGCCTCGCATATCACATGCAGAACAAGGAACACGGATGACCATGACGCTGAACGCGCGTATTGCGCCGCTGTTTTATCTGCTTGCCGGCTTGTTCGGTTTTGCCGGCGTGGCGCTGGCCGCGGCCGCAGCGCATGGCGGCGGCGACGCGCATCTTCTCGCTTCGGCTTCGGCAATGTGCCTGGCGCACGCCCCCACCCTGTTCGCCCTCGCGATCGGCGCCGAAAAACTTAAGACGGCGTGGCTTGCCGGCATACTGATAGGGGTCGGCACGCTTCTGTTTGCCGGGGATCTCGTTGTTTTGCGCTACGCTGGCTCCGGCCTGTTTCCGCTGGCGGCCCCCTCCGGCGGATTTGCCATGATGTTCGGCTGGCTGGCGATCGCCGTGGGCGCTTTCATTCGCCGAGGCTGATCGATCAGCTGACGGGGATGCGCCCAAACCGCAGCAGGTTGCCATGCGGGTCATGGATATAGAACTCTTCCATGCCCCACGGCCGTCGCTCAAGTGCGGTCAGACGCGCCACCCGCTTCTCCTGATACTCCGCATGGAGCGCAGCGATCCGACGGCCACGCAGATAGACGGACGTCGCTTCGCATAACGCCCGGTCGCGCGCCAGCCAGAAATGCAACTCCATCTCGTTCCGGCGGAGGATCAGATAGTCCGGAGATTGGTGGATGATCCGGTCGAAGCCGAGCTGGTCGCGATAAAAGGCCAGCGTTTCATCGAGATCAAGCGATGGCAAGACCGGAAGGACTTCGACACGATCCGGATCCTGTTCGGTCATTTCAGATGCCAGCAACCACGGTGAAGCCTTCAAAAACCGGAGGCCCCTTATACATTGCCTTGCGTTCACCAGCGTTGCGGTGCGCGGCGCGGAAGTTTTCGGACTTCGTCCAGTTCAGGAAGTCGTCCTCGCTTTGCCAGAGCGTGTGCGAGGAAAACAGCGTGTAGTCCTCTTCCGCATTAGTCTTGCCCCGCAGCAGCCGGAATTCAACAAAGCCAGGAACCTGCGAGAGGCTGGAATCGCGGTAGCGCCATACATTCTCGAAGTCTGCCTCGGATCCAATCGCAACCTTGAAGCGGTTCATTGCAATATACATGGGTGATCCCTACGCTTTGCTTTTCGCAGCGACGCGCGAAGGCGCGAAGGCTACAACATTATTGCCGTTTGCGGCCTCCAGACCAAGCGGCTTTTCAGGCTGTTGGCCAGGCAACCGTGCCTCCCAGAGGGGAAACTCCGATACGTTGGGATAGTCCTTGCGCCGCTCGGCATTCCGGAGCAGCAGTTCGTAAAGCTCCGGCACAAGGCCGTCGCCTCTTTGAGCGGCGATCTTGTGCAGGCCGATCATCATGACCCCACCGGGGCGTTCTTCATTCATCGGGAATTGTCTCGTTCGTTCATTGTCTGCAACGCACGTTCCAGACTGGACTTGCTGCCGTTTCGAAGCGGGATGAAGGCCTTGCCGAACTTCTTGCAGCCGGTCTTCACGCGCAGGCAGGCATCGTGGCTGATACAGTCGATCGGGCAAAAGACGCAGTCGACCGAGGGAAGTACGGTGTCGATGCGGGAGACCGCCTCGCGCAAACCGCCGTCGTGATGGATCAGCTCTGCCCCGAAATCGCTTGCGATCTGGCGAAGATGCGCCACCTGGCAGTCCCGTCCGCCGACATACAGGAAACTGCGTCCATCAAGTTTGGACCGCCCCGACGTTTCCTGAACCGTCTGAGCATCAGCGTTAACGCGGATCTCGCGGTTGGAACCCTTCTTCGTCTTTCGAGCCATTGCCCACCCGTTCGCTCGTTGATCGTCACACGATTCCTGCGTGTGCCGGGGGACCTTATTAAACTTGATTTTTAGAGTAAAGTATAAAGTTGATTATAGAAGTCATATTTTATCAATGACCCGTCACCTGGACGTCCTGGCTGAACGACCAGACCGGCTTGCCCCACTCGACAGGGAGCGGAGGGAACGGAGCAGCGCGGCGGATGCCCTCGACAACAGCCTGATCCAGCTCCGGAATACCGGAGCTGCGCGCGATCGAAAGACCGCTCAGATCGCCGCTGGCGCCGATTGTCAGGCGAACGCGAACGCTCATGGATGTGCTCATGCGCTTGTACTCCGACGGCACCCTGACCGAGCGACGAATCCGGGATTGTACCTTGCCGGGATAATTGGCGACGGCCGCGCTCCCCGCACCGCCACTGCTGCCAGCCCCACGCGAATTCTGGTTCGATGTTGCCGTCTCGGTCCCGTCGGCGGACCCTCTCTTGGAATCCTGCTCGTTTTCACCGCCGGATCCTGCGGATGGTTGAACCTTCTTCGGCGGCTCCTTCTTCTCGATCGGCTTCTTGACGGGCTTTTCCGCTTTCAGCTTGGGCTCCGGTGTTGGTTTATCCGGCTCGGGAGCGACCGCCGCCGTTTCCACCGGCTGAACCGGCTTGATCTCTTCCGGCGCCGCTTGAGCAACCGGAGGCGTTTCCGCAGGCACCTCGAGCGGCACTTCGGTCGCCATCGGCTGCACGAAGGACGTCTCGGCCGATGAGAGCGAAGTCAAAACCTCCGGTTCCGCGGCAACGATGTTCTCCGGTGAAACGCGCGTAACCTCTTGTGTAGGCGCAACGGTTACCGGCTCGGTGGTCACCGTTTCCGTCGGCGTCGCCGCCGTCGGCTGGACCGTCTGAGTCTGCGCGGTCTCGGCTACGATCTGCTCGGGCTGCTGCTCCTCAGCCTTCTCGCCCGCCGCCGCTTGGTCCGCTTCCGAATCGCCAAGGATAATGACGCTCACGACTTCGCCGGCCTCTTCGACCGGATCGTGCGGTGTGACCACAAATCCGACCACCAGCATCGCGATGACGGCCGCATGGCAGGCAAAGGAACTGAGGCAAGCCATCACCACATTGCGCTGAGGTGGTTTCGCGTTCTCTTCCCTTTCGGCGCTCGCCTCCAGCGACGGCGCGGTTGCGACGGTGCTGCTCGCACTCTGCGGAGCCTGCGGGAAGGATTCGATCAACGCCAGGCGCGCGTAGTGTATGGAAGCTTCGGCGGCTGGCTGGCGTGGCACATTGCGAAGATCGGACAATTCATGCCCGGGATGCATGCCGGGATTGTTGTCGTTCATTCCGCCGTCAGCGACCGGTTCCTCGACGAGAATGAGTCTCGATTTGGATTTTGCTGAAACTGCCATTTGTGCCTGCCTCGGCCAGTTGAAACAGAAAACCGTCGGCTGTCATGCCGGCGAACCACTCAACCCTCGAAGGGAACGGAAACCTGTGAACGAGTGACAAGGCCCTTCATGCACTCTCCCGAGGCCGGCCCGTCGCAGACTGGCGCGTCGTTGATCAGCAAGCGCGTCACGCTCTCGCAGTTGACGTTCGGCATGTCGAACTGGCGCACACGCTTCTTGCCTTGCGGCAGATCGCGGAAGTCCAGCACGGTAACCCGGTCGACCGCGTTCTTGTCGTTGAAGAAAGCAAGCTCGAAGGAGATTTTGCTGATTGGCGCGGCAAGATTGTTGAGCGCAACGAAGGTCATCATGCAGCCCTTCTGTGATGGCGCCAGACCGTTCAACTCGACCTCAAGGCCCTTGGCCGGCGACGCTGCAGCAGCGTCCTGAGCAAAAACCTGCGATGCGCTCGCAACCACGATCAGACCGCTCGTCAAAAGCGCTGCAACCTTGCTCACTGCCATTCCTTCCATCAATAAACTCTAAAACTTGACTTCTAAACTCCGCTATTGCGTCATTAAAAAATGATGACTATGAAAGTCAAGATAATTATGGATTTTCCGGGCGTTTGGACGCCGCGGATCGAGCGGAAATAGCCGATCGAAATGATGGTTGAGAAGCCAGATAGCTTTAGTCACGCGTCGCCGCAGCGCGAACCAACGGCAGAAATGCGCGTTCTGGAAAGTGCGGACATTTTTCGCGGAGCGACCGAGATCATGATCCGTCACGACGGCGTGGTCTACCGCATGAAAATCACCCGTCAGGGCAAACTCATTCTCAACAAGTAGGGCTAGGACATGACTGAAACCACGAAACCGGCTCCCGCCGACATACGCGCATTTCGCGCGGAGAATCCGAAGATGCGCGAGCGCGATATCGCCGCACAGCTTCAGATTTCGGAAGCTGCTCTCGTTGCGGCCGAAGTCGGCATCACCGCAACCCGCATCGACGGCAGCGCCGTGAAGCTCCTGGAGCGGGTCGCTGAACTCGGCGAAGTCATGGCCCTTTCCCGTAACGAAAGCGCCGTTCACGAAAAGATCGGCGTTTACGAGAACATCACCGCCGGGCCGCACGCCTCGATCGTGCTCGGGGAAAACATCGACCTGCGCATTTTTCCAAACCGCTGGGCGCATGCTTTTGCCGTCTCTAAGAAGGACGGCGACCAGGAGCGACTCAGCCTGCAGTATTTCGACAAGGCAGGCAACGCGGTTCACAAGATCCATCTTCGCCCGGACTCGAATGTCGAAGCCTATCGCGCCATCGTCCGGGATCTGACGCTCGACGATCAGTCGCAAGAATTCAACGCTGATCCGACGCCCTCATCGATGGATGAGAGCGGCGAGGTCACCCGCGATGAACTGCGGGAGCACTGGAGCAAGCTCACCGACACGCACGAGTTCTTCGGCATGCTGCGCAAGCTGAAGATCGGCCGCCGAGCCGCCGTTCGCACCGTCGGCGACGACTACGCGTGGCAACTCGACAACACGGCAACGGCGGAGATGATGCACGCTTCGGTCAAGGCCGGTCTGCCGGTCATGTGCTTCGTGGCAAACAACGGCATCGTGCAGATCCATTCCGGCCCGATCTTCAACCTGCAGCCGATGGGTCCGTGGATCAATATCTTCGACCCGACCTTCCACCTGCATCTTCGGCAGGATCACATCGCCGAGACCTGGGCGGTACGCAAGCCGACAAAGGACGGCCATGTAACCTCGCTCGAGGCCTACAATGCCGAGGGCGAAATGATCATCCAGTTCTTCGGCAAGCGCAAGGAAGGCACCGATGAGCGCGACGATTGGCGCTCGATCATGGAAAACCTGCCGCGCGCAGGAACCAGCGTCGCGGCATGAGCAAGGGGATAACGATGCGTAAGGCACCGCGCAGCAAGCGGCTTCGGGCGATGGCGTTTTCAGCCACGGTTATTGGGCTGTCGCTGGCTCCGGTCTCGAATGCCCCGGCCGCTGAAAAACTGAATACGACGCGCCTTGTGTCCGTTGGCGGCGATGTCACCGAGATCATCTACGCGCTCGGTGAGCAGGACCGGTTGATCGCGCGCGACACGACCAGCCTGTATCCCGAAGCGGCAACAAAGCTGCCCGACGTAGGCTACATGCGCGCGCTATCGCCGGAGGGCATCCTCGCCATGAACCCGACGGCGATCATCGCCATCGAGGGATCCGGGCCACCGGAAGCGCTGAACGTGCTCAAGAGCGCGAGCGTCCCCTTCGAGACCGTGCCCAACGCCTATACCCGCGAAGGCATCCTCGCCAAGATCGACCGGGTCGGCGATCTCCTCGGCCAGCCCGACAAGGCAAAGGCGCTAGAGGAAAGGGTGGGTGTGGATCTTGACGTGGCAATCGCCGACGCCGCCAAGCGCCCCGAAGGCGAGCGGAAGCGCATCCTCTTCATTCTGAGTATGCAAGGAGGAAAGATCATGGCCTCTGGAACCGGCACGGCAGCCGATGGCATCATCAAGCTGTCCGGTTCCGTCAATGCCGTCGGCAATTTCCCGGGCTACAAGCCGCTAACCGACGAGGCGATCGTGGAAGCCAAGCCTGACGTCATCTTGATGATGAACCGCGGCGACGGGTCAGCCACCAAGGATGAAGATCTTCTGAAGCAGCCCGCGCTGGCCCTGACACCCGCGGCGCAAAACAAGGCAATCATTCGCATGGACGGCCTCCACCTGCTCGGGTTCGGCCCGCGCACCGCGAGCGCCGTCCGTGAGTTGAACGCAGCGATCTACGGAAGCTGATAATGGCTCTGCAGGACGCCATCGGACAGAAGCGCTCCATGTTTTCGCTGACAGGTCTGCGGGAGCTTCAAAGGGCGGGTGATCGCAGTCGCCTCGCGCTGCTGGCAATCGTTCTGCTTGCCGTCGGGTCCGTCCTGTCCCTGTTATTCTCAGTGACAACGGGTGCTTCCAACGCCTCGTTCCTCGACGTCATCGCCAACATGGCCGGCTCGGACGATGCGCTGAACGCCAGAGACCGGATCATCATCTTCGATATCCGAATGCCCCGCGCGATCCTGGGTTTCCTGGTGGGCGGCTCGCTTGCCGTCTCAGGCGCCATCATGCAGGGCTTGTTCCGCAATCCGCTTGCGGATCCCGGGCTCGTCGGCGTGTCCTCCGGCGCGAGCCTCGGTGCCGTGGTGATCATCGTGCTCGCCAGCACCTTTGCCGCGCCGCTTTACACGCTGCTCGGCATCTACGCGCTGCCGATCGCAGCCTTCTGCGGCGGACTTGCCAGCACGTGGCTGCTCTACCGGATCGCAACCGGGAACGGCCAGACCTCAGTTGCCACGATGCTGCTTGCCGGCATCGCGCTCGGCTCGCTTGCCGGCGCGCTCACGGGCCTCCTGATCTACATGGCCAACGATCAGCAACTCCGCGACCTCACCTTCTGGGGGATGGGATCGCTTGCCGGGGCGACATGGGCAAAGATCGCCGCCGCCGGCCCGATCATTCTTCTCTCCTTTGCGGCGATACCCTTCATGGCCCCTGGCCTGAATGCCATCACTCTCGGTGAGGCTACAGCCTTTCACATGGGCGTCCCTGTTCAGCGGCTGAAGAACATCGCCATCGTCACCGTCGCCGGGGCGACGGGTGCTTCGGTCGCAGTCAGCGGCGGCATCGGCTTCGTCGGCATCGTCGTTCCGCATGTTCTGCGCATGTCGATCGGCCCCGATCACCGCTTCCTGCTGCCAGCTTCGGCGCTTCTCGGCGGCTCGCTGCTGATTTTTGCCGATGTTCTTGCCAGGACCATCGTCGCGCCGGCCGAACTGCCGATCGGCATCATTACGGCCGCCGTCGGCGGCCCGTTCTTCCTTTGGATTCTGTTGCGGCATCGCGCACGCCTTGCCCTTTGAGTATTGAGCAATGATTGAGGTATCCGGCGTTTCCGTGCGCCTTTCCGGCAAGACCATTGTTAGTCAGGTCGGCTTCTCCGCCGAGGCAGGCCAGTTGACCGCGATTGCCGGTCCGAACGGCTCGGGCAAGACAACGACGATGAAAGCGGTCTCCGGCGAACTCCCCTACTCCGGCTCCATTCGTCTCAATGGTCAGGAAGTGAACGCGCTGCAGCCGTGGCGGCTGGCGACGATGCGGGCGGTGCTGCCGCAGGCAAGCTCGATCTCCTTTCCCTTCACGGTGCGCGAAGTGGTGCGGATGGGCCTGACCACCGGCGTCAATCGCAATCCTGAGAAAGCCGAGCAGACCGCGGCGAATGCACTGGCCTCCGTCGACCTGGGGGGCTTCGAAGGCCGCTTCTATCAGGAACTTTCGGGTGGCGAGCAGCAGCGCGTTCAACTCGCCCGCGTGCTCTGCCAGATCGCCGAGCCGGTCGTCGACGGCAAGCCCTGCTGGCTTCTGCTCGACGAGCCGGTATCCAGCCTCGACATCAGCCACCAGCTGACGATCATGACTCTGGCGCACAATTTCTGCGAGGCCGGTGGCGGCGTCATCGCCGTCATGCACGACCTCAACCTGACCGCGCTTTTCGCCGACCGGATCATTCTCATGAAATCCGGCCAACTGGCTGCAAGCGGTAGCGTCCGCGATGTGCTGACCGACGAGACAATGGAATCTGTCTTCGGCTGTGCCCTGCGGATCAATCAGGTTCCGGCCGACGGTACGCCCTTCGTGCTTGCGCACAGTGCGATCCAAACCGGATACAATCCAGCGTAGCGGAACTTTTGCAGGGTGACCGCGTTAAGCAATTGATGATGTGGGTCATTGCCGGGCGATAATCTTCATGCAAACTTCGGCAGCGGCCCTGTGTTGAATCAGGCCGCTAAGAGCGCGCCTCACCGATGGAGAAAATCGTGGCCTCTTCGCTCCTCCACCCCATTCGCAGCCGGCGCAATGGCGGCACGCTTCACAACATCGAATCCACCATCGAAGAACAGATCGAGTCTCTTCGTGAAGAGATCGCAGCACTGACGAAGATTGCCGGAAAGCAGTCACGAAAGTCGAGCGATCGCATGCGCTATCAGGCAGCCGCCAGCTACGACGATCTGCTCTCTCGCAGCGAAGACCTGATGCATGAATTGCAGGAAAGCTACCTTCGCGGCGCCAACGAAGTGCGCAATACCGTGCGCCGTCACCCAATCGCCACCGTCGGGGCGGCAGCAGCCTTTGGGCTCGTCCTCGCCCTTCTTGCCCGCCGTTAAGGAGGCTAAATGCTCTTCCCGCTCCTCAGCCTGTTGGTAGGCACGAGTGTTCACCGAACCGTTGCGCGGACGAAGCGCAACGGTATTTTCGTTGCCATTGCCGTCGTGCTCTTGTTGACCGCTTATACGCTCGCGGTCGTCGCCGGTGCCATCTGGCTCTCAGGCATCTACGGTCCGATCGGCGCAGCGCTGTTCCTGGCAGCCGCAGCCCTGCTGGTGGCGATCGTCGTTCTCGTCATCATGATGGTGATCAACGCCCAGGAGGCGCGCCGTGCCAAAGAACGCAAGCAGGCATTGGAATCGCTTGCAGCGGTCGGCATTGGTCTTGTCCGAGCTCAGCCCTTGTTGACGGCTGGCGTTCTTGCAGCAATCGTGGCGGCCAACCTCGTCGGTTCCAAGCGCGACGACTGACCTCTCAATTTTCGCGTAGCTCAAGGAAAAGGCCGGCGCCCTGTTGGGCAGCCGGCCTCTCCTATGGATCGAACGAGACTATTATATCAGAAGGCGAAGGCCTTGGACGTCAGCGGCGAGGATGTCGCATCCGGACCAAAATCGGCTTCACCGGATATCTGAAGCAGTTCCTGGAGACGCTGGCGAGCGCGATTGACGCGGCTCTTGATCGTTCCGACTGCACATCCGCAGATTTCCGCCGCTTCCTCGTAGGAAAAACCGGAAGCGCCGACCAGGATGATCGCTTCACGCTGGTCCGGCGGCAGCTGATCGAGCGCCTTCTTGAAGTCCTGAAGATCGAGCGCCCCGTATTGGGCCGGGTGCATAGCCATGGACTCGGTGAACAGGCCATCGCTGTCCTGAATCTCGCGCCCGCTCTTGCGCATCTGGCTGTAGAGTTCGTTGCGCAGAATCGTGAAGAGCCAGGCTTTCATGTTCGTGCCCATCTCGAAATGATCCTGCTTTGCCCAGGCTTTCATGATGGTGTCCTGGACAAGATCATCCGCCCGGTCGTGCCGGCCAATCAGCGAGATGGCGAAGGCGCGGAGGCTAGGGAGCGACGCGAGGAGCTCGCGCTTGAAGCTTGGTTGCTGCTTTTCCATGGAGCCACCTTACTTCACAGCTTTTGCCGACGCGACGAGCTCAGCCTGGTCAAGCTTCTCGAGCAGATCGAGAAAGCGGTCGGGAATCGCCTCTTCCTGCACGGCAGCATAAAGCGATCGTAACTTCACGCCGATCTGGCTGTTGGGGTCAAGGATATCGCTTGCGCGCATTTCCAGCCGCTGCCGATCCTTTTCATTCTTCCGTGTCGTCATCAATCGTCACTTTGCTTTTGTTATCCACGTGCTCTGCCACGTCGCCTTGATTAAGTTCGCCTCAATAAAACAGCCGCTTGTCCCGGCCGATTGGCGAACATCCCGTCGCGTGCCATGAAACAAATGCGATAAGCCCTCTGTTGGTAGCCACGATAATGCCGTTGAGAAAAAAAAGTTCCTACATGCGAGGAACATTTTTACAATCCGTCGCGTTTTAATCGCCATTGGGGCCGTTCACCGGCCTATAGTGGGAGCTTTACATGACACTTTCGACTCGAATTGCGCCGCATCTTCCTTACCTGCGTCGCTATTCCCGCGCGCTTACTGGAACGCAGACTTCAGGCGACGCCTATGTAGCCGCCGTACTCGAGGCGATCATTACCGACATATCCATTTTCCCGGATACCGCGGATGACCGCGTCGCATTGTACAAACTTTTCACTACGCTTTTTGGTTCCGTCACCGTCCAGATTCCGGAACCTGCCTCGCCCTACATATGGGAACAGCGCGCAACGCTGAACCTTGCCAAGGTTTCGCCGCGTGCCCGCCAGGCTTTCATACTCGCCTCCGTCGAGAACTTTCGGGTGGGAGAAATTTCCGAGATCCTGGGCGTGGAAGAGGACGAAGTCGTCAGCCTGCTCGACAACGCATCACGCGAGATCTCTCGCCAGGTCGCCACTGATGTCATGATCATCGAAGACGAACCGCTGATCGCGATGGACATCGAACAGATGGTGGAGAGCCTCGGCCATCGCGTCACCGGCATTGCCCGTACCCACGCCGAAGCGGTTGCACTTTATAACAGGACCCGGCCAGGCATGGTTCTTGCGGATATCCAGCTTGCGGATGGAAGCTCCGGCATCGATGCCGTCAACGACATTCTCAAGACCGCAAGCGTGCCGGTAATCTTCATCACCGCCTTCCCCGAAAGGCTGCTGACCGGCGAACGGCCCGAGCCGACATTCCTGGTCACGAAGCCGTTCAATCCGGACATGGTCAAGGCACTGATCAGTCAGGCACTTTTCTTCAACGAATCCACCAAGGCCGCTGCCTAAGGGAAATGGCGGTCGCCTAGGAACAAAGGGAGCGGAAATGCGTTTCGGTCAATCTGGAGCGCTATTCCGACCTTAAGGTTTTTTTTCGTGCTTTCTTCTAGGATGAGCTTCCCGAATGGGCACCTTCCTCCCCGTGAGGAAAGATCAAAAATGGGAAAGGCGACTAGTGAACAGGAACGGACCAGTGCCCGGAGTGCCCTTCGCGCTGGAAGGCAGAGCGGTGTTGCTGGAGAGCGCACTGGCGAGCGCCGGAATCTCCGTGATCTACCAGGACCCTAGGCTATCGATCATCTATGCCGACAACCTTCCTCCGCATTTTCAGCCGCTTGCAATACCGGGCGGTACTGACGTCGATCTCTTCGGCGAAGCGCATGGACGCGAGTTGGAGAAGCTGAAGCAGCAGGTATTCGAAACCGGAAAGCCGACGACAACCGAGATCGACATTTCGATCGACGGAGAAATGCGCACCTACGAATTGAAGATCCAGCGCGTCGGTACCGATCACGCCATGGGCATCCTTTCCGTGGTCGCCGAGGTGACGGAGGCCCGGCATCGCGAAAAGGTGCTGAAGTCCCTTCTTCGCGAGCTCTCGCATCGCTCGAAGAACCTTCTGGCCATTATTCAAGGAATCGCCACACAAACAGCCCGCAACACCATATCGCTGAATAGCTTCCTGGTGAAATTCCGCGGGCGCCTGCAATCCCTGTCGAATTCACAAGACCTGATTACCGATTCCAGCTGGCGCGGTGCGTTCCTTTTCGAACTCGCTGAAAAGCAATTCGCGCCCTACTGGCCCGAGACGGCGGGACCGCTGCCGATCTCCGGGATAAACGTCCACTTGACACCCAATGCCGCCGTGCACGTCGGGCTCGCGCTGCATGAATTGATCGTCAACTCGGCCTCCTACGGAGCGATTGCCGGCAGCACGCCTGCGGTCACTCTGAGCTGTCATGAAGCGGCCGCTGACGGGCGAAAGGCAATCGAGGTTTCATGGGCGGAGACGCTATGCGATCCGACAGAGGTTCACGAATTCAGTGAAAACAGCTTTGGCAAGACTGTGCTTGAGCGCGTCGTTCCCTCGTCGGTCAACGGCAAGGCCGAACTGACGCTGGTGCCGGGACGGATCGAATATCATCTGGTTATCCCCGACGCCGAGTTCGAGATCCTCCGGCACCCCTCTCAAAAGGCAGCTACACGCTAAACGAAGAACAGCCAGTGCGAGGGCGGCGCACCGGCTGTTCTTTCACTCACCGGGAGGGGACCGTGAGTACATCCGAACGATGGGTTGGGGGCGCGCATGTTGGGTCGATGCGGTCATCGTTCGGATATCGCAGTAACGGGCAAGTATCCGAATGGTTCCGGGAACCAGTGAGAAAAAGTCGATTTTTTTACTTTTTTATTTTCAGGCCGAAGTCACCGGTGCACGGCCATCCGCCGCGCAGAAATTAATTCCATTAAAACAATGTGATAACGGCGATATCAGGCAAAAATTTTACCGTTTGATAAATTTTTGAAGCTGAGTTACGCTTCCTCTTACTGGCCGTTTACCAATAATGAGGGAACTTCAATGGAACGACTGGGAACTGGGATTCGTGCTGGCCGGCTTTCGCCCGCCGAATACGATTCGAACTTCTCCGATCTTCATCCGCGCCTCGACAAACACGAGGCGCTGGTCGCAGCCGACCGCTGTTATTTCTGCTACGACGCGCCGTGCATGACGGCCTGTCCCACCTCCATCGACATCCCGCTCTTCATCCGGCAGATCGCCACCGGAAATCCGATCGGATCGGCGAAGACGATCTTTGACCAGAATATTCTGGGCGGCATGTGCGCCCGCGTCTGTCCCACCGAAGATCTGTGCGAGCAAGCCTGCGTGCGCAACACGGCAGAGGAACGCCCTGTCGAAATCGGTCGCCTGCAGCGATATGCGACCGATACGGCCATGGAGGCGGACAAGCAGTTCTACAGCCGCGCCGCCTCGACCGGAAGGAAGATCGCCGTCGTGGGCGCCGGCCCGGCTGGCCTCGCCGCGGCCCATCGCCTCGCGGTCAAGGGCCATGATGTCGTCATCTATGACGCAAAGCCGAAGTCTGGCGGCCTCAACGAATACGGCATCGCCACCTACAAGGCCGTTGACGACTTCGCGCAAAAGGAAGTGGACTACGTCCTGGCCATCGGCGGCATTGAAGTTCGCCACAACCAGCAGCTCGGCCGTAATTTCTCCCTCGCCGATCTGCAGTCGCAATATGATGCGGTCTTCCTCAGCATCGGTCTTTCAGGCGTCAACGCGCTGCGGGTCGAAGGCGAAAACCTGCCGGGCGTCGATGATGCCGTGGACTTCATCGCCGGCCTTCGGCAGGCTGCTGACAAGGGCGACATTGCGGTCGGTCGCCGCGTCGTCGTTCTCGGCGGCGGTATGACGGCGATCGACGCGGCCGTGCAAGCCAAGCTGCTCGGCGCCGAGGAAGTGACGATCTGCTATCGCCGCGGCAAGGAGCATATGAACGCCTCGGAATTCGAGCAGGATCTCGCGACCTCCAGGGGCGTCATCATTCGTCACTGGCTGGCGCCGAAATCCATTCTCGCGCAGGACGGCAAAGTCGCCGCGATCGAGGTGGAATACACCAAGCTGGTCGACGGTCGCTTGTCGACGACGGGCGAGACTGGCGTCATCGCCGCTGATCAGATCTTCAAGGCGATCGGTCAGACTCTCGACACCTCCAGCCTCGGCGCGCTGCGCTTGGAATCCGGCCGCATCGCCGTCGATACTGATGGCAAGACCTCGCTCGACGGCGTCTGGGCCGGCGGCGACTGCGTCTTCGGCGGTGACGACCTAACCGTCTCGGCGGTCGCGCAGGGCCGCGATGCCGCTGAATCCATCAACCGCATGCTTGCTGCCGGTGCGCAGCCGGCCGTTGCCGTCGCGTGAAGGGGAGAATGAACAATGGCTGATCTCCGCAATAATTTCGTCGGCATCAAGTCGCCCAACCCGTTCTGGCTGGCCTCGGCACCGCCAACCGACAAGGCCTACAACGTCGAACGTGCCTTCAAGGCCGGATGGGGCGGCGTCGTCTGGAAGACGCTTGGTGAGGAAGGCCCCCCGGTCGTGAACGTCAACGGCCCGCGCTACGGCGCGATCTGGGGCGCCGACCGCCGCCTGCTCGGCTTGAACAACATCGAGCTCATCACAGACCGCGACCTCTACACCAACCTGCGCGAAATGAAGCAGGTGAAGATGAACTGGCCCGACCGGGCCTTGATCGCTTCGATCATGGTTCCCTGCGAGGAGAATGCCTGGAAGGCAATCCTGCCGCTGGTCGAGGAGACCGGTGCCGACGGCATCGAACTCAACTTCGGCTGTCCGCACGGCATGTCGGAACGCGGTATGGGCTCCGCGGTCGGACAGGTGCCTGAGTATATCGAAATGGTCGTGCGCTGGTGCAAGCAGTACACGCGCATGCCCGTCATCACGAAGCTGACACCAAATATCACCGATATCCGCAAGCCAGCCCGTGCTGCCAAGGCCGGCGGCACCGATGCCGTGTCGCTGATCAACACGATCAATTCGATCACCTCGGTCAATCTCGACACCTTCTCGCCGGAACCGTCGATCGACGGGCGCGGCAGCCACGGCGGCTATTGCGGCCCGGCGGTGAAGCCGATCGCCCTCAACATGGTCGCCGAGATCGCCCGCGATCCGGAGACCTACGGCCTGCCGATATCAGGTATCGGCGGCATCACCACCTGGCGCGATGCGGCTGAGTTCCTGGCGCTCGGCGCCGGCAACGTGCAAGTCTGCACGGCGGCGATGACCTACGGCTTCAAGATCGTCCAGGAGATGATCACGGGGCTTTCCGACTGGATGGACGCCAAGGGTCACCGCAACCTCGACGACATCACCGGCCGCGCAGTGCCGAATGTTTCCGACTGGCAGTATCTCAACCTGAACTACATCGCCAAGGCGAAGATCGATCAGGATGCCTGCATCAAGTGCGGTCGCTGTCACATCGCCTGTGAGGACACCTCGCACCAGGCGATCACCCAGTTCGTCAACGGCGTCAGGCATTTCGAGGTGATGGAAGAGGAATGCGTCGGCTGCAATCTTTGCGTCAACGTCTGCCCTGTCGAGAACTGCATCACCATGGAGCAGCTCCCCGTCGGCGACCTCGACAAGCGCACCGGAAAGATCGTCGATCCGAATTATGCAAACTGGACGACGCACCCGAACAACCCGATGGCTCGCCAGGCAGCGGAGTAAGATCAAGGGTGCCGCAAAACTCCGTGCGGCACCCCCTCCCTCATTCCTGTGCTCGTCACAGGAATCCAGCCACGGCGCGTCGGCGCCGTGAATGACTCTTGCTCAATGCGGGCATTTTCGCCATTCTTCAACCATGAAGGGTTGCGTCGATATTCTCGCATCCCCGCGAAACGGCACGCTTTATACCGGCGTGACCCGCGATCTCTCAGCCCAGCTTTTCGGGCATCAGAGCGAGCTACCAGGAGGTTTCACGTCTCGATACGGCGTGAAGATGCTGGTGTGGTTCGAGGAGCATGATCTGCTGACGACGGCGATCACGCGGGAGAAGACCATTAAAAATGGCCGCGGGGCAGTGGAAACTCAACCTGATCGAAGCGACGAACCCCGAACGGGAGGATATTTCATCTTTTCTGCACAGCCTATGAGTCTTCTGCCGTGCCGACGCAAGGCTGCTGGATTCCTGTGACAAGCACAGGAATGAGGGTGGCGGGTGAGGCACCCGACCTACCTCTTTTACCCCGCAAAAGTCTTCCGGTATGCCCTGGGGCTCGTGCCCAACCGTTTGCGAAAATGGTGCCGCATCGTCGCCAACGTTCCAAAGCCGCTGGCGACCGCGATATCGTCGAGAGACCCGCTGATCTCCTTTTCCAGCAATTCGCGTGCATGGCGAAGCCTCTCCTTGAGCAGCCATTCGCCGACGCTGAGCCCGGTCGTGCTTTCGAACCGGCGCTGAAAGGTCCGGTGGCTCATCCCAGCTTTCGCGGCAAGCAGGCTGATCGGCTGCTCCTCGTCCAGCCGCTGCCGCATCCAGTCCATGAGCGGGCTTAGCCGGATGCCTTCACGCTCCAGCGGCACCGGCGCCTGGATGAACTGCGCCTGCCCGCCCTCGCGATGCGGCGGCAAAACCAGGCGACGCGCAACACTGTTGGCGGCCTCGGCGCCGAAGTCACCACGGACCACATGCAGGCAGAGATCAATACCGGCAGCACTCCCGGCTGCCGTCAGGATGGGGCCCTCATCCATGTAAAGCACATCAGCATCGAAGTTGATGTCGGGATAGCGTTTCGAGATCGAGGCGACATATCGCCAATGCGTGGTGGCGCGGCGATGGCGAAGAAGCCCTGTTGCGGCAAGCACCGCGACACCCGAGCAGAGAGACATGATCCGCGCACCGCGCTGGTGGGCCGCGCACAGCGCATCGATCAGGGCACCCGGAACCTCCGCATCGATCGAGCGCCAGCCGGGCACGACGATCAGATCCGCCTTCTCCAGCACGTCCAGTCCGTGATCGACGGAGACGGTCAAGCCGCCAGCAGCGCGAAGCGGCCCAGGCTCGACCCCGCAGACCGAATAGCGATACCAGCCCTCGCCCATTTCCGGACGCGGCAGGCCGAAAACCTCGTAAGCGATGCCGAATTCGAAGGTGCAGAGCCCGTCATAGGCGAGCACAACAACATGGGGTCCTCTCAACGCATTTGGCATGATCTTTACGCTAACCGTCATTATGGCCAATTTCGCAAAGCCATAACATCGGCGATGGTTGGCGGCAACTCGAACCGAAAGGAAACGTCATGCCGAGCTTCGTCGCCGAAGTCCCTGCCGCCTCTCCCGAAGCCACTGCCGCCTACTATGCCCGCAAGCTCGCCTTCGAGACCGATTGCTGGGACGTCCACGCATCGCTCACCGCCGGCCACGGCGACTTCGTGCTGTTGGATGTCCGCTCTCCGACCCATTACGCCGCCGCCCACATTCCGGGCGCGATCAACCTCCCGCACGGCAAAATGACGGCCCATCACATGTCGAAATGGCCGGCAGATACGCTCTTCGTCGTTTATTGCTCCGGCCCGCATTGCAACGGGACCGACAAGGCAGCCCTGCGCCTTGCCCGGCTAGGGCTACAAGTGAAGGTCATGATCGGCGGAATGACCGGCTGGGCAGACGAAGGGTTTTCCTTCGAGAGCAGCCCGGCGACAGCCGCGGCCTGACGAAACGTTCGCTGCATGGCCTGCACGGGAGATTGAATTTTCTAACGCCGGTGCGATAGTCGGGAGGCGCAAAGAGGTAGCCTCCCGCATGACACGTCATATCGTTGCGATCGGTCAGTTGCCTCCGCCGCTCAACGGCTTCTCGTTCGCGACCAAGAGCATGATCGCGCTTCTTTCGGAAGCAATGAGCGTCACCGTGTGCAACATCGCTCCAGCGGCCGGCAGTCCCTCGCTGCTGAGGCATCCGATCAAATTCAGCCGTGTCCTCCGTGCCTGCCTCCCGCTGTTTCGCGACCGCAAACATCACGACAGGATCTGCTATCTCGCCTGCGAAGGAGGGCTGGGTTTAGTCTACACCTTGCTGCTTGTTCTAGTCGCGAGACTGGTCGCCTACTCCATCTACCTGCACCATCACAGTTTCAGCTACATCGACAGGCCAAGTTTACTAATGCAGGCCATCCTGACGCTCGGCGGCCGACAACTGCAACACATCTTCCTATGCGACATCATGCTCGAGCGATTCACCGAGACTTACGGCCGACGCGTCCGTAGCAGCCTGATCTCCAATGCGGCCTACGTGACCCCGCAAGACGAAGGGGACGAGCCGAAGGACCGCGCGCATCTCGTGATCGGCATGCTTAGCAATCTCACCACCGAGAAAGGTCTCGAAACGTTTCTTCATCTCGCAAGGCAAGCGCGAAGCGAGAACGTGCCGATTAGGGCGATCCTTGCGGGGCCGGCTGGCGCTAGCGAGCGCGTGGCCATCGATGCCGCCGTCGCGGAACTTGGCGATACCCTGGATTATCGGGGCGCCCTCTATGACGACGCGAAGGCTGCCTTCTATAGCGAACTTGACGTCTTCGTTTTTCCCACAGCCTATGACAACGAGGCCCAGCCGCTGGTGATCTTCGAAGCAAAGGCCGCCGGAAACGCGGTCATCTCCAGCGACCGCGGCTGCATCAGGAAACAGCTCGACGAAAACGATCTGCTGATCCACTCGGGCGGCGAGTTTGTACCGACCGCATTGGCGTGGTTGGCGGCGATGTCGCCAGAGCCCGCCCTGGAAGCAAGACGGAAGGCGATCCGGCAAGCCTATAGAACCCGCCATGCCAAGGCACGCGCCGCTATCGGCAGGCTCTTGGATTTCGACGAATGATTGCGCGACGTCAGGAGGCGCCTGGCACCGGCTTAACCTTCAGTCCGTCGATGAACAGCTGTTCGAGAAAGCGCGCGGCATCCTCGAAGCGGCCGGCACCTGCATGCTCCTGCCCGAGCACCGCCCGCACCTGAACATCGAAGTCGGCATAGTGCTGCGTTGTCGACCAGATCGAGAAGATCAGGTGGTATGGATCACACCTGGCGATCTTCCCGGCTTTCGCCCAGGCTCGGATGACCTCGGCCTTCTCGTCGACGAGTTCCTTCAGCGGACCCTTCAGTTCGTCTTCGACATGCGGTGCACCCTGCAGCATCTCGTTGGCGAAAAGCCGGCTCTCGCGCGGGAAATCGCGGGCCATTTCGAGTTTGCGTCTGATGTAGCTGCGGATCTCGCTTTCCGGATTGCCATCGGCGTCAAAGGCTCTCAACGGCTCCAGCCAGGTAAAGAGCACGCGGTCGATCAGCGCCCGGTGGATCGCTTCCTTGGTGCGAAAGTAATAAAGCAAGTTCGGCTTCGACATGCCGGCAACTTCGGCAATCTGATCAATAGTGGAGCCACGAAAGCCGTTGACCGAAAACACATCGAGCGCGGCTTCAAGAATTTGCTCTTCCTTCTCTTCTTGAATGCGCGTGCGGCGCTGGGTCTTGGCTGCTCTCGGGATTGCCATGTCGATCTTGTTTTCCCTTCAAATTCAACCGTTTCACTCAAGATTGAACCGGCGCGGCACCGTGCTACAAAAATGAGCAGATGCCGGTAATTTTGTCTGTATTTTTCCTGATTTTCGTCTTGAGCCCAGCGCCGGAAGTTGTAATGTTTACCAATCGGTCAAATTATCGATCAGATGCTAAACAAAGGCAACTGGCGATTTTCCGGCGCTAACAAAACAAACAAGGGCGCTCGGATACTGACCACGGGAACAGGCGGCCATGTGCATTGCATGACCGCAGAAAACAGGTGAGGACTTTAGACATGGTGGCAGCACCAGGCGAGAACATGCGCGTCAACGGGGACCGTCTTTGGGACAGCCTCATGGAGATGGCAAAGATCGGCCCGGGAATTGCTGGCGGTAACAATCGCCAGACCTTAACGGATTCCGATGCCGAAGGGCGCAGCCTCTTCCGGACATGGTGCGAAGACGCAGGCATGACGCTGGGCGTCGACAAGATGGGCACGATGTTCGCGACCCGGCCGGGCACCGATCCGGACGCGCTGCCTGTTTATGTCGGCTCGCACCTCGACACGCAGCCGACCGGCGGTAAGTATGACGGCGTACTCGGCGTGCTTGGCGCACTCGAGGCCGTCCGCACCATGAACGACCTCGGCATCAAGACCAAGCACCCTGTTGTCGTCACCAACTGGACCAACGAGGAAGGCGCCCGCTTTGCGCCCGCCATGCTCGCCTCCGGCGTTTTCGCCGGCGCCCATACGCTGGAATATGCCTATGACCGCAAGGATCCCGAAGGCAAGACGTTCGGCGAGGAACTGAAGCGCATCGGCTGGGTTGGCGACGAAGAGGTCGGCGCGCGCAAGATGCACGCCTATTTCGAGTATCACATCGAGCAGGGTCCGATCCTTGAGGTCGAGAACAAGCAGATCGGCGTGGTCACGCACTGTCAGGGCCTGTGGTGGCTGGAGTTCACGCTGACCGGCAGGGAGGCCCATACCGGTTCGACCCCGATGAACATGCGCGTCAACGCCGGCCTTGCGATGTCGCGCATCATGGAAATGGTGCAGACCGTGGCGATGGAAAACCAGCCGGGCGCCGTCGGCGGCGTCGGCCAGGTGTTTTTCACGCCGAACTCCCGCAACGTCCTGCCGGGCAAGGTCGTCTTCACCGTCGACATCCGCTCGCCGGATCAGGCGAAACTCGACGGCATGCGTAGCAGGATCGAGGCGGATGCACCCAAGATTTGCGAGGCGCTGGGCGTCGGCTGCGCGATCGAGGCGATCGGCCACTTCGCGCCCGTCACCTTCGATCCCACGCTTGTTTCCCGCGTGCGCGGTGCTGCCGAACGGCTCGGCTATAGCCACATGAACCTCATCTCGGGTGCGGGCCACGACGCCTGCTGGGCCGCGAAGGTGGCCCCTACAACGATGGTCATGTGCCCCTGCGTCGGGGGCCTCTCGCACAACGAGGCGGAGGACATCTCCAAGGAATGGGCGACGGCCGGCGCTGACGTCCTCTTCCACGCCGTCGTCGAGACCGCTGAAATCGTTGCATAATCAAGGGCGGGGTCATTCCCGCCTTTTCTTTTACCAGCGGACGAAGAGCCGCGAGCAATCAATGCAAGGGAACTGATCATGAGCAAAGTCATCAAGGGCGGAACCATCGTCACCGCCGACCTGACCTACAAGGCGGACGTGAAGATCGAGGGCAGCAAGATCGTCGAGATCGGCCCGAACCTCTCCGGCACCGAAACGCTCGATGCGACGGGCTGCTACGTGATGCCGGGTGGCATCGACCCGCACGTTCACCTCGAAATGCCGTTCATGGGCACCTATTCCTCCGACGACTTCGAAAGCGGCACGCGCGCCGGTCTCGCCGGCGGCACGACCATGGTCGTCGATTTCTGCCTGCCGGGGCCGGAGCAATCGCTGCTCGAAGCGCTGCAGATGTGGGACAACAAGACGAGCCGCGCCAACGCCGACTACTCGTTCCACATGGCGATCACCGGCTGGAACGAGCGCGTCTTCAACGAGATGGAGATAGTGGTCAAGGACAAGGGCATCAACACCTTTAAGCACTTCATGGCCTACAAGGGCGCGCTGATGGTGAACGACGACGAAATGTTCGCCTCCTTCCAGCGCTGTGCCGAACTCGGCGCGCTGCCGCTGGTGCATGCCGAAAACGGCGACGTCGTTGCCTCGATGACCGCAAAGCTTCTTGCCGAAGGCAACAACGGTCCGGAGGCGCACGCCTACTCCCGTCCGCCCGAGGTCGAAGGCGAGGCAACCAATCGCGCCATCATGCTGGCCGACATGGCGGGTGTGCCGCTCTACGTCGTGCATACCTCCTGCGAACAGGCGCATGAAGCGATCCGTCGCGCCCGCCAGAAGGGCATGCGCGTCTACGGTGAACCACTGATCCAGCATCTGACGCTCGATGAAAGCGAATATTTCAACAAGGACTGGGACCATGCTGCCCGACGTGTCATGTCCCCGCCCTTCCGCAACAAACAGCATCAGGACAGCCTCTGGGCCGGCCTGCAATCCGGATCGCTCTCGGTCGTGGCGACGGACCATTGCGCCTTCACCACCGATCAGAAGCGCTTCGGCGTTGGTGATTTCTCCAAGATCCCGAATGGCACTGGCGGCCTCGAAGACCGACTGCCGATGTTGTGGACCCACGGCGTCAACACCGGCCGCCTGACGATGAACGAGTTCGTTGCGGTCACCTCGACCAACATTGCCAAGATCCTCAACGTCTATCCGAAGAAGGGCGCGATCCTCGTCGGCGCCGATGCCGATATCGTCGTCTGGGATCCCAAGCGCTCGAAGACGATCTCGGCCAAGACCCAGCAATCATCGATCGACTACAACGTCTTCGAGGGCAAGCAGGTCACCGGCCTGCCGCGCTACACGCTGACGCGCGGCGAAGTCGCGATCGAGGAAAGCACCGTCAAGACGAAGGAAGGACACGGCCAGTTCGTGAAGCGCGAGCCGTTCCAGGCGGTTAACAAGGCGCTGTCGACATGGAAGGAGCTCGTGGCGCCGCGCAAGGTCGAACGGTCAGGCATCCCGGCGACGGGGGTCTGATCCTTGGCATCACTCCTTCACCAGCCGATCAAGCTCCGGAAGCAAAACGACGCTTTCCTGCTCGTTCGGGTCCGTGCGGGCGATGATCGCGGTGCAAGGGGTGCTGCTGAGGTTGGCAGGCAGATGCGGCACTCCGGCGGGGATGTAGAACAACTCGCCGGCGTGGACGACGACATGATGCTCCAGCTCGTCGCCGTACCAGGTGTGAGCCTCGCCGGAGAGCATGTAGATCGCCGTTTCATGCGACTCGTGCAGATGCGCCTTGGCGCGAACGCCGGGCGGAATCGTCAGCAAATGCATGCAGATACCCTTGGCGCCGACCGTCTCGGCCGCGATGCCTTCGAAGTAACTGAGCCCCTGCTTGCCATCATAGGCATGACTGGGGTGCACAATGTGACAGGTGGGCTTTGATGTCGCGTCCATCGTCATCCTCCATGGACCTTGCCGGAACAATGAAAACAGCTACTCATACTATCACGCAAACCGCGGAAGCGCGGGGAAAACAGGATACACAAGCGTTGACGCAAGCTACCTCAGTCGTATCCGCCAAGGACCTCTGTCTGACCTACGATGCCAGCGACGCTCCTGTGCATGCGCTGACCAACGTCAATCTCGACGTGCGCAAGGGCGACTTCGTCTCGTTCATTGGCCCTTCCGGCTGCGGAAAGACGACATTTCTGCGCGTTATTGCCGATCTGGAAAAGAAAACATCGGGCGAAATCACCGTCAACGGCATGACGCCTGAGGAGGCCCGCAAGGCCCGCGCCTACGGCTATGTCTTCCAGGCGCCGGCGCTCTATCCCTGGCGGACCATCGAGAAGAATATCGCCCTGCCGCTCGAGATCATGGGCTATGCGTCGGCCGATCAGAAGAAGCGCATCGCCGATGCGCTCGATCTCGTCAATCTTACCGGCTTCGAGAAGAAGTTCCCCTGGCAGCTTTCCGGCGGCATGCAGCAGCGTGCCTCCATCGCCCGCGCGCTCGCCTTCGATGCCGACTTGCTCCTGATGGACGAACCCTTCGGCGCGCTTGACGAAATCGTCCGCGACCACCTGAACGAGGAGCTTCTGAAGCTCTGGGCGCGCACCAACAAGACGATCTGCTTCGTCACCCACTCGATCCCCGAGGCGGTCTACCTCTCCACCAAGATTGTCGTGATGTCGCCTCGCCCCGGCCGCGTGACTGATGTCATCGACTCGCCGCTTCCCAGGGAGCGACCGCTGGACATCCGCGAGGCGCCCGAGTTCCTCGAAATCGCCCACCGCGTGCGCGAGGGCCTGAGAGCGGGGCACAGCTATGAGCACTAAGGCACTTAGCGTTGGAACCGTTGCGCGGGGGCGCTCATGAAGCCCGACACTCTCGAAGACAGGATCGTCCCCGTCGTCACGATCCTCGTGGTCCTGATCGCGATCTGGTACGTTGCGGCGGTCCTGATGAACGCCTCCTTCCAGCGGGACATGGATCAGCGCGCCAACCAGACGCCTGACACCATCGAATTCATCGAGAAAACGCTCTCGCAACCGAAGCCGTTGCTGCCCGCTCCCCATCAGGTAGTGCAAAACGTCTTCGAAAACACGTTTCTGCGGAAGCTCTCGAGCAACCGCAGCCTCGTCTACCACAGCTGGGTCACGCTTTCCTCGACGCTGCTTGGCTTCGGCTTCGGCACGCTGCTCGGGATCCTGATCGCTGTCGGGATCGTTCATATCAAGGCGCTCGACCGCAGCCTCATGCCGTGGGTCATTGCTTCGCAGACCGTACCGATCCTGGCAATCGCACCGATGGTGATCGTCGTCCTCGGCGCCATCAACATCACCGGGCTGATCCCGAAGGCGCTGATCTCGACCTACCTCTCCTTCTTCCCGGTCACTGTTGGCATGGTGAAGGGCCTGCGGTCGCCCGAGGTCATGTTCCTCGACCTGATGCGAACCTATAACGCGACACCCGCCCAGACATTCTGGAAGCTGCGTGTTCCGGCATCCGTGCCGTTCCTCTTCACCTCGATGAAGGTCGCGATCGCCGCAAGCCTTGTCGGCGCCATTGTCGGCGAGCTTCCGACCGGCGCCGTCGCCGGCATCGGCTCGAAACTGCTCGCCGGCTCCTATTACAGCCAGACGATCGACATCTGGGCAGCGCTTGTCGCGGGCTCGGTGTTGGCCGCAAGCTTGGTCGCCATCGTCGGCCTTGTCGCAAAGTTCGTCGAACGTTCGATGGGCGGGAGGTCGGCATGAAGCAGATGGCCTTTTCCTGGCAGGGTATTCTTGCCCTGGTGCTGACCGCGATTGCGATGATCACCTTGCCGATCATGGCCGAGGGCGCACCGGACCCGGTGTCGTCGATAACCGCGGGCCTTACGATCGCGTTGATCGTCGCGGTCGCCCTCGTTTCCTTCTCGCCATTGCCGAAGCTGTATGTCGCCGCCGTTCTGCTGATCGGCACGCACTGGGCGGCATGGGTCCTGCTCGCTGGTGTGACCGGCAACGAAGGCCTGGCGACGAAATCCTTCTTCCTACTGATGGCCGCCTGCTGGCTGCTTGCCTGGCGATGCGTCACCGAGCTTTCGGCCATGACGCCGGCCTCGAATGTGGGCCGCTCGTGCCTGCGGCTGCTGATCCCGGCAATCTTCGGTGCCTGGATCCTGATACTCTGGGAGGCGCTGACGCGCGGCGCCGGCATTCCCTTCGTCCTGCTGCCGCCACCTAGCGCCATTGGAGCCAGGATCGCCGGCTCGCTGCCGATCCTGGCCGACGACGTACGTCAGACGATCTTCAAGGCAGTATTCGCCGGTTACATCATCGGCTGTAGCGCAGGCTTTGCCGTCGCGATCCTCGCCGATCGCGTCGGTTTCCTGCGCCGGGGCCTTCTGCCGATCGGCAATATGGTGTCGGCGCTCCCGATTATCGGCGTCGCGCCGATCATGGTGATGTGGTTCGGCTTCGACTGGCAGTCGAAGGCAGCCGTCGTCATCATCATGACGTTCTTCCCGATGTTGGTGAACACCGTCGCCGGCCTCACCGCATCCGGCGCGATGGAGCGCGACCTGATGCAGACGTATGCCTCCAACTATTGGCAGACGCTGCTGAAGCTCCGGCTTCCGGCGGCGATGCCCTTCATTTTCAATGCATTGAAGATCAACTCGACGCTGGCGCTGATCGGTGCCATCGTTGCGGAGTTCTTTGGTACGCCGATCGTCGGCATGGGCTTCCGTATCTCCACCGAGATCGGGCGCATGAATGTCGACATGGTCTGGGCCGAAATCGCCATTGCGGCGCTGGTAGGCTCGGTCTTCTATGGCGTCGTCGCCCTCGCCGAAAGGGCGGTGACTTTCTGGCATCCGTCTATCCGTGGTGGCTAGGCGTCGCTTTATTCCCGCGAATGGGATTAGGGCATAACTTCAGAGGGAAAAAAGAAAATGAAAAAACTGATTATTGCGATGATGGCGAGCGCGATGTCGCTCGCGGCAACCCAAGCGATGGCTGCCGACAAGGTGACGCTGCAGCTCAAGTGGGTGACGCAGTCGCAGTTCGCCGGTTATTACGTCGCCAAGGATAAGGGCTACTACGAGGAAGAAGGCCTCGACGTCACCATCAAGCCGGGCGGCCCTGACATTGCGCCGGAACAGGTGATCGCCGGCGGCGGCGCTGACGTCATCGTCGACTGGATGGGCGGCGCGCTTGTTGCTCGTGAGAAGGGCGTTCCGCTCGTCAACATCGCCCAGCCCTACCAGAAATCAGGCATGGAAATGGTCTGCCGCAAGGACGGCCCGATCAAGACCGAAGCCGATTTCAAGGGCCATACGCTCGGCGTCTGGTTCTTCGGCAACGAATATCCGTTCTTCGCCTGGATGAACAAGCTTGGCCTGAAGACCGAAGGCGGTGCCGATGGCGTGACCGTGTTGAAGCAGAGCTTCGACGTGCAGCCGCTGCTGCAGAAGCAGGCCGACTGCATCTCCGTCATGACCTATAACGAATACTGGCAGGCGATCGATGCCGGCTTCAAGCCCGAAGACCTGATCGTCTTCAACTATACCGCCATGGGCAACGACCTTCTCGAAGACGGCCTCTATGCCATGGAAGACAAGCTCAAGGACCCGGCCTTCAAGGAAAAGATGGTCAAGTTCGTCAAGGCTTCGATGAAGGGCTGGAAGTACGCAACCGAGAACCCGGATGAAGCTGCCGGAATCGTCGTTGACGCCGGCGGCCAGGACGAAAACCACCAGAAGCGTATGATGGGCGAAGTTGCCAAGTTGATCGGCGATGGCACCGGCAAGCTCGACACGACCCTCTATGATCGCACGGCCAAGGCACTCCTTGACCAAAAGATCATCAACAAGGAACCGACCGGAGCGTGGACGCACGACGTAACGGACGCTGCTTCCAAGTAATTCGGTAACGACAAGACACGAAACGCGCGGACCCTCCGCGCGTTTTTTCATTTTTTTGCTGTTTTTATCGAAGAAATTTCGCGATCGATGTCGCATCGAGCGGTGCTCGCACGTCATAACAACGACGCAGAATCAACTAACGGAATGCTTGCATAACCGCACAGTGATTGATCTGCATCACATTGGTAATTATTGTGTTCGAACGAGGAATTATTTTCTGCCGGACTTGCGCGATGGGCAAATAGCTACCACGTACAAGCCGAGTTTGCCGGATGAGGGACTTCTTAAGTAAGAGTCGGCAAATGAACGAAAATACTTCTGAGAATACCAATACGGGAACCGGTCATGGGCGCGCTGATGACAACGCGCAAGCTAGGCCGAGCAAAAACTGGATGACGACGCATGGCACGTACGCCTGTTAAGATACTTCGCGCCTCAACTCTGCTGATCGCGGCGGTTGTAGCTTCAACGACATTTGCGCAGGAACAGCCGGTCGCAAAGCCGCAACAAAACCTGCCGGCCATCGTCGTGACGAAAGCCTCCACCCGCACGCTCGTCGATCGTGTTGTTGCGACCGGTACGGTTAAGCCAGTCGAGGAAGTCTATATCCAGCCGCAGGTCGAAGGCTTGTCGATCCGTGCGCTCAACGCGGATATCGGCGACAGGGTCCAGGCCGATAGCACGCTGGCGACCCTGAACGACGACGCAATCATCCTGCAGAAGAGCCAGATGCAGGCCACGAAGGCCAAGAACGAGGCGAGCCTTGCCCAGCTTCGCGCACAACTGATTGAAGCAGAGGCAAATGCGGAGCAGGCACGACAGCAGCAGGTCCGCGCCCAGGAAATGGGCAAGAAGGGCACTGTCTCGACAGCAACGGTCGAACAGGCGGATGCTGCTGCAGCTTCCGCCAACGCCCGTGTCGACTCGGCAAAGCAGGCAATCCAGGTAGCCGTCGCGGAGATCAAGGTCACGGAGAGCCAGATCGCGGACGCTGATCTGAAGCTCGCACGCACCGACGTCAAGACGCCGGTCGCCGGTACTGTCGCAGCCAAGAACGCCAGGATCGGAGCAATTGCGCTCGCCACCGGCGATCCGCTTTTCACGGTCATTCGCGATGACGAGATCGAGCTTGTGGCGGAAGTGGGTGAGAGCGAGATTGTGAAGGTTCAACCCGGCCAGAAGGCCACCATCTTGCTCTCTGGTAGTCGCGAAAAGATTAGCGGCTCCGTGCGTCTGGTCTCGCCGACAGTCGATCCGCTCACGCGCCTCGGTTTGGTCCACATTTTGATCGACGATTCCAGCAAGGCGCGTTCGGGCATGTACGGCAGCGCCGACATCGTCGTGCGCACAACGGAAAACGTAGCGCTCCCCGTCTCGGCCGTGCTGTCGGGCAATGAAGGATCCTCGGCCCGTAAGGTCGAGAATAACGTCGTCAAGTTTGCCAAGGTCGAAACCGGCATTCAGGACGGAGCCTATGTCGAGATCGTCAATGGATTGAAAGCTGGCGATGAGGTCGTAGCCAAAGCGGGCGCCTATGTCCGTGACGGCGACCGCATCACGCCGGTTCGTGAACAGCCACCGGTTTCCAACTGAGAGACGGCCGATGAACTTTTCAGCCTGGTCTATCCGAAATCCCGTCGCCTCGCTTCTGGCGTTCGCACTTCTGCTTTTCGTCGGCATCCAGTCCTTCAATAGGCTGCCGATCACGCGGTTTCCGAACATTGACGTTCCGCTCGTCTCCATCGTCGTAACGCAGAGCGGCGCTTCGCCGGCCGAGCTCGAGATGCAGGTGACGAAGGAGATCGAGGATGCCGTCGCCAGTATCAACGGCATCGATGAAATCCAATCGACGGTGACGGACGGCCAGTCGCAGACGGTCGTCATGTTCCGCATGGAAGTGCCGACCGAGCAGGCCGTTCAGGACACCAAGGACGCGATCGACCGCATCCGCAGCGACCTGCCTGCCAACGTCGAAGAACCGATCGTCTCGAAGATCGACGTCGAGGGTCAGGCGATCCAGACCTTTGCCGTCTCCTCCCCCGACATGACGCTCGAAGAGCTCTCCTGGTTCGTCGATGATACGGTCAAGCGCGCCTTGCAGGGGCAGGCCGGCATCGGCCGTGTCGACCGTTACGGCGGTGCAGACCGCGAAGTGCGTATCGAGCTCAATCCCGACAAGCTGAACGCCCACGGCATTACCGCGGCAAGCGTGAACCAACAACTGCGCGGCACCAACGTCGACCTCGGCTCCGGCCGTGGCCAGGTGGCAGGCAGCGAACAGGCGATCCGTGTGCTCGGCGACGCCCGCAACGTCGCCGAACTTGCCAACACCACGATCGCATTGCCGAACGGCCGCTTCGTCAAGGTTTCCGATCTCGGCGTCATCAAGGACACCTATCAGGAGCCGAAATCCTTCTCGCGCTTCGATGATACCCCTGTCGTGACCTTCGGCGTCTTCCGCTCGAAGGGTGCCAGTGAGGTCAGCGTCGCCGAAACCGTGGCAAAGAGCCTCGACAAGGTGCGTGCGGAAAACCCGAACGTCGGCATCGAGCTGATCAGCGACTCCGTTTATTTCACCTATGGCAACTATGAAGCGGCCATCGATACGCTGATCGAGGGCGCGCTGCTTGCGATCATCGTTGTCTTCCTCTTCCTCCGGAACTGGCGTGCCACGCTTATCTCGGCCATCGCGCTGCCGTTGTCGGCGATCCCGACTTTCTGGATCATGGACCTGATGGGTTTCTCGCTGAACCTTGTCAGCTTCCTCGCCCTGACGCTCGCGACCGGTATTCTCGTCGATGACGCGATCGTCGAGATCGAGAACATCGCCCGACATATCAAGATGGGCAAGACGCCCTACCGCGCGGCGATCGAGGCGGCAGACGAAATCGGCCTCGCGGTTATCGCGACGACCTTCACGATCATCGCTGTGTTCGTGCCGGTGTCGTTCATGCCTGGCATCCCCGGTCAGTACTTCATTCAGTTCGGCCTGACAGTTGCCTTCTCGGTCTTCTTCTCGCTCATGGTGGCGCGCCTCATCACGCCGATGATGGCCGCATATCTGATGCGCGCGGAAGACGGCATCGAAGATCATCACGACAACGACGGCCTCTTCTTCCGCGGATATACGCGCCTCGTGCGCGCTACGACCCGCCGGTGGTGGACCCGCTATGCGACACTGATTGCGGCGATCGCCTTCCTTGTCGGCTCCGTGATGTTGCTTGCGCAGGTGCCCGGCAGCTTCCTGCCGCCGGAGGACGCATCGCGCATCGTCCTGTCCGTCGAGCTACCGCCGAATGCGACGCTCGACGACACGGAAGCGACCACGAACGCGATCTACAAGGACGTGAAGGATATCGACGGCGTCGAAAGCGTCTTCGTGCTTGGTGGCGCGTCTCCGAAGGGCGACCTCGAACTGCGCCGTGCGACGGTAACGCTCACGCTCCACAAGCTTGACCAGAGGCTTTTAAAGAAGCTGGACGACATGCTCGTTAAGGTCCCGGTCATTGGATCCTATCTGCCCAAGGTGGAACCAAAGGGACGCGTTCGTCCGCAGTGGGATATCGAAAAGGAGGTCTTTGCCAAACTCCATGATATCCCAGACGTTCGCATCCTGAAGCTCAACGATCGCGGCGAACGTGACCTGTCGTTCAACTTCCTCTCCAAGAACGAGAAGGATCTGAACGATGCTGTCGGTATCCTGGAAGCGAAACTGCGAGCCGATCCGCTGCTGGCGAACGTCAGCGCCGAAGGCGCCCTGCCCCGTCCGGAACTCCAGATCCGTCCGCGCAAGGATCAGGCGGCTCGCCTCGGCATCACGCCGCAGCAGATCTCCGAAACCATCCGCGTTGCCACCATCGGCGATATTGATGCGGCGCTCGCCAAGATCAACCTGGACGATCGCCAGATCCCGATCCGCGTGCAGGCCTCGCTCGACATGCGTCGCGATCTTGCCGCCTTGCGGGCAATGAAGATCCAGACGGCAAGCGGCAGCACCGTACCGCTCTCCACTGTCGCCGATATCGACTATTCGGAAGGCGTCAGCTCGATCAAGCGCAACAACCGCTACCGCGTCGTATCGATCGGCTCGGACCTGCCGCAGGGCGTGGCACTCGACACTGCCTCGGCACGGTTCCGCCAGATCGTCAAGGAAGCCAACATTCCGCCGACGGTACAGCTTGCCGAAAGTGGCGACACGAAGGTGCAGACCGAAATGCAGCAGAGCTTCGTCAACGCCATGTTGATGGGCCTGATGCTGGTGCTGACGGTGCTGATCCTCCTCTTCAAGGACGTGATCCAGCCCTTCACCATCCTGTTCTCGCTGCCGCTTGCGATCGGCGGCGTGGCAGTCGGGCTGCTGGTCACCCAGAATCCGCTCTCGATGCCCGTGATGATCGGCATCCTGATGCTGATGGGCATCGTGACGAAGAACGCGATCCTGCTCGTCGACTTCGCCATCGAGATGCGTCATCGCGGCATGGAGCGTGTCGAAGCCATGGTCGAAGCAGGTCGCAAGCGCGCCCGGCCGATCATCATGACGTCTATCGCCATGTCAGCAGGTATGCTGCCATCAGCGCTCGGCGTCGGCGAAGGCGGTTCGTTCCGTGCGCCGATGGCGATTGCGGTGATCGGCGGCATTATCGTGTCGACCGTGCTTTCGCTGGTCGTCGTGCCTTCGTTCTTCCTGATCATGGACGATCTGTCCCGCTTGCTTGCCTGGATGTTCGGTCGTCTCGTGGGCAAGAAGGACAAGGAAGATCTGGCCATGTCCCGCGAAGAACTCACACAAGCGCTGGGTGCGCTCGAGGGCCGGGTAACGGCAATCGAGACCCCGGAAAGCAAGCGCGGCAAATCTGGCAATGTCGTACGCCTGCCGCCGTTCGCGGCAGAGTAGCCGCTCGAGCCAAGAGCCGGGGCAACACCCCGGCTTTTTTATTAGCTGACATTTGATCAAGCTCAAGTTCTGAACCGCATCTCCCGGTTATCCTTCCAAATATCAGGTAGGGAACGGCACCCGCCGCGCCACAGGGAGAAACAGATGTCCGGAGCTTTTAAACTGAGCAGCGCGCAGCAGGCGATGCTTGGCGGTGCGTTGATCACCTCCAATCTTGACCGACACGAGCGAGACGCTCTGCTGTCCTGCGCGGTGGCGGTGCGCTACGGTCCACAGGATGTTCTCTTCCGTGAACACGAGAAGGCGCACTACTTCTATTGCGTGCTAAGTGGCTACGTCAGGCTCTATCGCGGCTCTGAGGAACGCGAAGCGGATGTCAGCATCTGCGAGCCGGGCGACAGCTTCGGTGAATGCCTGGTGCTTGCCGGCGACGCATACAATTATAGCGCACAGGCGATGGAGCACGTCATCCTCGCCCGCTTTGATCTCGCTGAGGTCAAGGCGTTGCTCGCTCAACACCCGCGGATTGGCAGCGCGATCGCGCGCAGCCTCTCGCGGCATTTGCTGTCGACCATGGAGTGTCTGGCGCGCGATCGCATGCAGACCAGCCAGCAGCGCGTCGCCCACTATCTGCTGACGCATTGTACGAGTGAGGGTGCGCGGGCTTCCCTGCGCCTGCCGTTCCAAAAGCGCCTGCTGGCACGAAAGCTCGGCCTTGCGCCGGAAGCGCTGTCACGTGCCTTCTCCGCCTTGCGCACATCAGGCGTACGCGTCAGCGGCCGCGCCATCGCGATCGAGGATGTCAACGCGCTGAGGCAGGTTTGACTACAGGCCGCCATGTTCCTTCAGGAAGCTGACGATGGAGCTAACGCCATCGCCACGCTTCATGTCGGAGAATACGAAGGGGCGTGCCTGGCGCATCCGTGTCGCGTCGCGGTCCATGACCTCGAGGTCCGCGCCGACATAGGGAGCCAGATCCTTCTTGTTGATGACGAGAAGGTCCGATTTGGTAATGCCTGGGCCACCCTTGCGCGGGATTTCCTCGCCCTGGCAAACCGAGATAACGTAGATCGTGATATCAGCCAGATCAGGGGAGAAGGTGGCGGCCAGATTGTCACCGCCCGACTCGATGAAAACTACATCGAGATCGGGAATCCGCTCATTCAGGCCCGCGATGGCCTGCAGATTGATCGTCGCGTCCTCACGGATCGCCGTGTGCGGGCAACCGCCGGTCTCCACGCCAACGATCCGATCCGATGGCAAAGCTTGCATGCGCATGAGCGCCTCGGCATCCTCGGTCGTGTAGATGTCGTTCGTGACGACAGCCACCGAATAGTCGTCGCGCATGGCCTTGCAGAGCTTCTCCGTCAGCGCCGTCTTGCCGGAGCCGACCGGCCCACCGATGCCCACGCGCAAGGGTCCGTTTCCTGATTTCATATTCTGAACTCCAATAACGGCCGATGATAGCGTGCCGCCTGAAGGGCGACCACCGGCAAATGACGCAGGTGGCGACGGGTGGCCGCGCGTCTGCGGACAAGTCACGATCGAAAGAGCCTGGTCGACTGCGTTTCATGGCGCAGCGACATGATGTCGGCCTGGATGGTCGCCGATCCGAGATCGTCGAGTGTTGAAGCTGCCGCCCGTTTCACAACCGAGGTTATGTCGCCTTCAAGCCGCGACAGAATGGCAACGCCATCCTTTTGCCCGGCCACGCCGAGACGGATACCTGCGGAAACTGCCTGCGAGAGATAGGCATGCAGGAATGCCGCAATCGCCTTCTCCAACGCCACCCCATGGGCACCCGCCACGGCACCGATCGCCACCGGGTAGGCCACATGTCGCGGCAATCGATCGAAAACCTCGTCTGGCCACGCACCGGCGGCGGACAGGAACGCATCGCCGAGCAGCATCGTCTCCTGATGACGCTCGCGCGAGCCGGCAAGCGCTTCGGCGAGCTCCGCCAGTTCGCCGAGCCGCTCCGACTGTCGGTGACAGCGGTGGCTCTCGGCAAGGAGAACCACGTCGTTCCATACAGGCCCACGCTCCATCAGGTTCGACGCCCACGCAGTAAGCGAATGAGCATCGGGGACCAGCCGATCATGAACGGCGCGCTCCAGACCGCCTGAATAGGCGAAGGACCCGACGGGGAAAGCTGGCGACAGCCAGGTCATCATCCTCAACAACGCCTGCAGGTCGGCATCATCAGTCATATCGGATCAGTCGTGCGAGTGATGATGATGCGCTTGGTCATGACTGTGCGCATGGCCATGTGAATGATACGCACCGCGTACCGGCTGGAACGGCTCTGCAACTTCGCGGATCGTCGCACCGAGCCCTTCGAGCATGGAGCGGATCACATGATCACGAAGGATAAGGATGCGGTCTTCCTCGATCTGGGCGCCGAGATGCCGATTGCCGAGATGCCACGCGAGCTCGATCAGGTGCACGCGATCCCTGCCCCTCACCTCGAAGAGCTTCTCGTCTGCGGCTACAATTTCGATGAGCTCGCCATCCTCGAGAACCAACATATCACCACTGGCAAAAAGCACCGGCTCCTTGAGGTCGAGCATGACCATCTCGCCGTTGTCGAGGTGAAGCAGCTTTCGCCGCAAATGCCTCAGGTCGTGCGGCAAAACCACTTTTCCGATGGGGTTCGAGGAAGGCGTGCCCGCAGGCAGGTAGGAAGTAACGCGTTGCATGACGTGTCCAATTCGCTTGAGACTGCGACCATGCAAAATAGCCTGATGCGATGCAAGAAGGAACCTGCCGGAAAGGCATATGCAGCAGATGTTTGCGCCCGGAATTCCTATGCAGTTCCTACAAAGGCACAGAGAAGTTTTGAAAGCGCGTCCTGGTCGCGATAGGGAAAAGTGTTTCGCACAAGCTCAGGTCCGAGTGCGGGCTGAAGGCTCAAGGCCTCAGTCTGGTACTGCCCACGTCGAACTTCGTCACCGTGCAGGGCATAGGCCGCAGCAAGCAAGATAAGCGTTCGCCACGACCTCCATGGAATGTTCTCAAAATCCTCAATTGCAGAACCAAAGCGGCCCTGGTGGAGTCGGATAATTCCCCTGATCACCCAGAACCACACCGGGGGATATTTTGCCAACCTGAAGCATTCACCGATTTCGGCGTCCGCTTGTTCCAGGTCGCCGAGGTAGTGGAGCATTTCCGCGTGATCGGCGCGAATCTGCAGATCGCTGGGCGCAAGGTCGCGCGCCTTGCCATAATGCGATCTGGCCCCGTCGTAGTCGCGTGAAAGCAGATGGACCAGCGCTGCCGCATAGTGGGAAAGGGCGTCATTGTTGTCGATACGCAAGGCGATCCGTACGATCTCGTCGGCGCGGCGCAGGTGCTCGAAGTCGCCTGTTTGGGCAAAACTGTAAGTCAGGGCAATGGCATAGCTGGCCTGGGCATAAATCATCCCCGGATCCAGTTCCGTTGCCCTCAAGAAGAAAACCTCCGCCTCGGGAAGCATATGCTTACTATCAAGCATCCTGCCATAGAGGAAGTTTTCGTCGGCCGACCAGGACGACTGTGGTTTCTTGGCGATCATCTCGGATGCTGCAAGCAACACCTTGTCCTAAACCAGCGAGCCTATCTCCGCCGCCACCAGTTCAACGACATCGAAATGGTAACTTTCCGGAAGATCGAAAGCTCGCGACCACATCACAGGCGTGACGTTCGTATGCAGGAATTTGGCGTTTACCCGGAACGGGCCTGCGCCATGAATACCAATCTTGACCGTGTAGTCATACGGGCGAATAGCACTTCCATCCAGTGCGGCGGAAGCGGATCCAACACGCGAGACATCGAGCCAACGCTGCTCGGTAAGAAGGTCTTCAAGGGAGGATACAACCAGTTCCGCCAAGTCCAGCTGCTGCGGGGCCGTTGACGGCGCGGCGGTGATTCTAACTGCGGTCTTTGCGATTGCTCCGTCAGCAGGGCGCGGTCGCTCCTCTTCCACGAAACCGTTGTAACGTGGCTGCCAGTGCCAAACGCGCACGGGTCGATCGATATTCTTTAGAACCCTTTCGCCGCCATCCACAAAATCCGTCCCAGTCCTCTTGGCGATCTGGTGATAGACGCCATCGGTGATGCTTATGCCGCCGGGGAATGCGCTTGCTTCAATGCGAGAGGCAACGTTCACTCCGTCGCCGAATAAGTCGGTACCATCGACCAAAACATCGGCCAGATTGATTCCAATGCGAAGAATTAGGCGCGACCCTTCCGGCTGGCGCATAAGTTCGCCCTGGATTGCAATCGCGCACTCCACTGCACCGTTCACGGAATCAAATACGGCCAAGGTGCCGTCGCCCATGAGTTTGAAAACCCTGCCGCCTTCGCGCTCGACATTCGGCCTTATCAGCTCTTCCTGCATCGCTTTGACTGAAGCTAGCGTCGCCTCCTCGTCAGCCTCCATGAGACGAGAATAGCCGACTACGTCGGTGGCCATGATTGCTGCCAGCCGTCGCTTGAGGGGCGTCCATGCCATAAGCTCTCCAAGTAACCAGCGATCGCATGAGTGACAATGACAAGCGTAACACAGAACTACGCGGCGAAGCATGATTTCCGCCGTCGCGTGGGATCAACGAGGCCGCGTGGCGCTTATCCGCCGGCTACAACTTGTCGTTGCAGGCATTCGCTGTGTAATTCCGCGAATTCGTCAGGCCAGCCGCGCCTCATCGCAATCCATGTTCATTGCGTGCGCGGCCACGGCCTCCTCCGGCAAACGTCTGCGCCAACCAGGATGCAGCCCGTCATTCTCATGCACCACGCGATTTCGACCGAGCGCCTTTGCCAGGTAGAGCGCCTTGTCGGCCGCCGAATAAACAGCCTCGTTGCTCCGTGCGGGCTCGAACTCCGCAATACCGGCCGACACAGTCAGTGCGACCACGCAATCGTCGGCAACGACCGGATGCCCGGCCAGGCGGGCGCAGACCGACTGCACTCTCTCGATCCGCTGCTCTTGTGAGCCACCGACAACGATCGCGCCGAACTCTTCACCGCCCAGCCTCGCCGCGACGGAGTGCCCGCCGAAGGCAGCCGCGAGGATGGCGGAGACCGCCACGATGACGGAATCGCCGCAGGCATGGCCGAAGCGATCGTTTATGGCCTTGAACCGGTCGACGTCGAAGATCGCGAGACAGGCATTTCCATCGACCTGCTCCAATGCCTCTGTAAAGGCACGTCGGTTGAGAAGACCTGAAAGCACATCGGTGCGGCTCAACTGCTCGAACTCCGCGCGCGAGACGCTGAGCTGGTGCATCGCGTGACCGGCTATCAGCGACAGCACGCTTGAGACCGCCCCGCCAATAAGCCACGACAGTAACACGCCGTAGACAACACCATGAGCGAGCGGAACAGGCATCAGTCCCCCCCAGTCGAGCGGCGGCAATAGCAGGACAATGACGATCGACGAGAGCGTCACCGCAAGGAAGCTCATCTTGAGAGCAAACACATAAATTGCGCGGCGATCACGAAAATCGCCAAGCTCCGCCTGGAGTGAAATTCTCATGCGAATCGACCTTCTTGCCCGCCGCTAGGCACATTGCTTAGAGGTCACCTCCTGCTGAGTTCTTAAGTGAACTGTTAAAGTTCGAACGAGTTTGGTGAATTGAGCGGCGGTTGAAAGCTGCCCAAAAACGTGACGCTTTCCGCGATCAATCATCCAGCGAGGTTTGAAGCGTAACAATTTGTTTTTACTTGTGTTTTATAACCACCAACAAGGAGAATGTCCTATTACGGAAGGAACGCCTCAAGGTGGAACATACAAAAATAAAAAACAACCCACAGGAGATTCAGTCTTAACGCGCGGCTTTAGGAGCCGCCACCTCGCATGCGGCCGCCCCAAACACTCAAAACAAGAAATAGCGCTGCGCCATCGGCAGGACGGTGGCCGGCTCGCAGGTCAGCAACTCGCCATCAGCCCGCACCTCATAGGTCTCCGGATCGACCTCGATGTGCGGCGTCAGGCTGTTGTGAATCATCGACGCCTTGGAAAGGCCGCCGCGGGTGTTCTTCACAGCGACAAGATTTTTAGCGACGCCGAGACGGCTCTTCAGACCCGCATCGAGCGACGCTTGCGAGACGAAGGTGACAGACGAACTGGTTCGCAGCTTGCCATGGGCGGCAAACATCGGCCGGTAATGCATCGGCTGCGGCGTCGGGATCGAAGCATTCGGATCTCCCATGGGAGCCGCAGCAATCGAACCGCCGAGCAATACCATCTCAGGCTTGACGCCGAAGAAGGCAGGGTTCCACAGAACCAGATCGGCGCGCTTGCCGACTTCGATCGAGCCGATTTCGTGTGAAAGACCTTGCGCGATCGCCGGGTTGATCGTGTATTTCGCAATATAGCGGCGGACGCGGAAGTTGTCGTTCTCGCCCTTCTCTTCCTTCAGGCGGCCGCGCTGACGCTTCATCTTGTCGGCAGTCTGCCAAGTACGGATTGCTACCTCCCCGACACGACCCATGGCCTGGCTGTCGGACGAAATGATCGAGAAGGCGCCGATGTCATGCAGGATGTCTTCCGCCGCGATCGTCTCCTTGCGGATGCGGCTTTCGGCAAATGCGATGTCCTCGGGGATAGACGGTGACAGATGGTGGCAGACCATCAGCATGTCGAGATGCTCGGCGACGGTATTGACCGTGTAGGGCCGCGTCGGGTTGGTCGACGACGGGATGACGTTCGACTGACCGCAGATCTTGATAATGTCAGGAGCGTGGCCACCGCCCGCTCCTTCCGTGTGGAAGGCGTGGATGGTGCGGCCCTTAATGGCGCCGATCGTATCCTCGACAAAGCCGCTTTCATTCAGCGTGTCGGTGTGGATCATCACCTGGATGTCATAGTCGTCGGCGACCGAAAGGCAGCAGTCGATCGCAGCCGGCGTCGTGCCCCAGTCCTCGTGGAGCTTCAGCGACGATGCGCCCGCAAGCACCATCTCTTCGAGTGCGGCGGGCAGCGAGGCGTTTCCCTTGCCGGCAAGCGCAAGGTTCATCGGGAAGCCGTCGAAGCTCTCGATCATCCGCTCGATGTGCCAGGCACCGGTGCAGGTCGTGGCGAGCGTGCCATGCGCCGGGCCGGTGCCGCCGCCCAGCATGCAGGTTACGCCCGACATCAGCGCTTCCTCGATCTGCTGCGGGCAGATGTAGTGAATATGCGCATCCATACCGCCGGCAGTGATGATCTTGCCTTCGCCAGCGATCGCCTCGGTCGAGGGGCCGACGATGATGTTAACGCCGGGTTGCGTGTCCGGATTACCGGCTTTGCCGATCGCCGCGATGCGGCCGTTCTTTAGGCCTATATCGGCCTTGACGACGCCCGTATGGTCGATGATGACGACATTGGTGATGACGGTATCGACAGCACCCTGCGCCCGCGTCGCCTGGCTCTGGCCCATGCCGTCGCGAATGACCTTGCCGCCGCCAAATTTCACCTCTTCGCCATATGTGGTGAAATCCTTCTCGATCTCGATGAAGAGCTCGGTATCGGCAAGGCGCACCTTGTCGCCGGTGGTCGGGCCGAACATGCCGGCATAGGCGGCGCGGGAAATCTTGTAGGGCATATGTCAGGCTCCTTGGGAGGAAGAAAGGGATGCGCTTGCCGGCAGCCGCGTGACGCGGCCAGCGGCGACATAACTATCGACAAGCTGCCGCTCGGCAGCAAAAGGATGCCATTCCCATCCCGCGTGGCCGAAGCCTGCGAGGTCGATGGTCGCCTCGGGAAATCTGTTCATCACTTCTGATATCACGATCATGCCGCTGCTCGGCACGACGTAGGGCGCCGGGTGGTAGGCAGCCAGCGCCTCGTCCACCGCTTCATGAATCACTTTGTCAACGACCACATGCATCTTGCCAACATCAGCACAGAACGCATTGAATTGACTCGTGTAGTCGTCGCAGAAATCGTCGAGCTCGGGATGCGATACGGCCAGCGGCGCTCGCAGTTCCGCGAACTTTTGCGGATCGCGCACGCTCCAGATCGCCGCCGCCTCACGCACGGCTGGATGCTCCCGCCACGCCTCGGAAGCAAGCATTGCCTTGCCCGGCCGCCCGGTATTGCAGACGGCGACGACGTCGGTGCGCCCCGGGCTCGCTTCGTAGGAGCGGCATTCGTTAAAGCGGATAACGAACGCAGCATCCGCCACTGCGGCCGCCGCCTGTGCGCCGATCTCTCCGTTGCCGACGACCATGATCCTGCCAACCATGTCAGTTGCCCATCGTCTCTGCGAGTTCCTTGAGCTGCTTGGTGCGCGCGTCCGTCAACTCTGCAATGCAGCCTGCTACGAGCATCGGCTCCATCGTGCCGCCACGCGCCTGAAAGCCTGCCGCCTCACACTCCGCATCACGGAAATTCACCCATGCGCGCTGCGCCTTCACCAGTGCCTCTTCGGCACCCCGCATATCCGCATCGAGATCCTTGTCGAGTGCTGCGAGAGCCGCGCGCGTGATCTTGTATTGTGCGTTCAGTGCCTTGTCGGCGGTCTGCTGGCGCGCCTGTTCACAAGCCGTCATGTCAGCTTGCGTGACCGGATTTTTGCAATCAAGATCCTCGGCGTTGGCGCCGAAGGCAAAGACCGTCGCAGCACCGGCGGCCAGAAGGTGCAGGCTCGCACGCATCGTCTGCTCCCGGCCCACTCTAGAGCTTGCCCATGACCAGCTGGCGGAAACCGTAGACTTCGCGCTTGCCGGAGAGAGGGATGAGCGTCACCGAGCGCGTCTGACCGGGCTCGAAACGTACGGCCGTGCCGGCCGGGATATCGAGCCGCATGCCGTGTGCCTTCTCCCGATCGAAAGAGAGACCGGCATTCGTTTCCGCGAAATGATAGTGGCTGCCGACCTGCACGGGGCGATCGCCGGTGTTCGAGACCTCAAGCGTCACTGTCGGCGCGCCGACGTTCAGCTCGATGTCGCCGCTTGCGGCAATGATTTCTCCTGGGATCATGATCTTCTCCTCACGCAGCCTTGATGGGCCCGCAGCCCTCGGCTTTCAGAACGCGCTTTGTCGACGCCGGGTACTTGGCAAGCTTGGCAGCGGGGCGCGCCGGGCGGCGCACAAGTTCGCCGCCGCAATTCGGGCAGATGCCGCCGAGAACATCGGCAACGCAATCGGCGCAGAACGTGCATTCGAATGTGCAGATCATTGCCTCAGAACTGTCGGGCGGAAGATCCTTGTCGCAGCATTCGCAATTGGGGCGCAGCTCCAGCATGGGAACCTCAGCGGATCGGTTCGTGGACGGTGACGAGCTTGGTGCCATCAGGAAAGGTTGCCTCGACCTGGACGTCATGGATCATCTCCGCGATGCCTTCCATCACTTGGTCACGGCCGACGACATGAGCCCCCGCCTCCATCAGTTCGGCGACCGGACGCCCGTCACGCGCGCCTTCGACGACGAAATCGGTGATCAACGCGATCGCTTCGGGATGGTTGAGCTTGACGCCCCGTTCCAGCCGCCGCCGCGCGACCATCGCCGCCATCGAAATCAACAGCTTGTCTTTTTCTCTCGGTGTGAGGTTCATCATGCATCCATCTGCTTCAACTAGAGATTCCAGACTTTCGGCACCGGCGCTCCATCGCGCAAGGCCGAAATGATCGGGATGAGAATTTTTCTCAAGGCAAAACCATCGGGCGCTGAAAGGCGCACGACAAGCTTGCCGGCCCAGCTGCTGGCGCCGCCCATATGGCCCTCAAGCAGCGGGCGCACTGCACCGAGGTAGGCTTCGGCGCGCGGCCCGACATACAGCAGCGTTGCAAACGCGACCTTGCCTGACAGCACGGCATCGGCACCGGCGAACATTGCAACATTTCCCTGCAGCGCCAGGTCCTCGGCGTGGCAGAGCCGGCCTGCCTTGCGAATACGCCAGCGGTCGCGAAAGAGGCCGCTCTCCACCGCCTCCCCCATCGCCTTCCGGCCAAGCAGGATGGCCTCGACGGCCAGGAATTCGGCATCATCATCGAGATCAACGTCGAGCTTTCGAAACAGCGATGAACGATCGAACAGGATGGTTTCCTGCGGCAACCAGTCCACCCGGGCGTTTGCGCCCACGGTAATGCTGGTGTTGACCTCAGCCGTTCCTGCCGATGCCTTGTAGATCTTCTCGCAGGCCTGCGTGGTGACGTCGATGCGGGCGCCGGGACCAGCCGCAACGCTCCAGTTCATTCGGTCGCCGCCGGTGAGGCCGCCCGCGGTATTGATGATGACGGCTTCCATGGAGGAATCGAACGTATCCGGAAGCCGGATCTTGCCCGCTCCTTCCTGGTAGAGTTCCTGCAGGCGCGTACGCCCGTCGAGCATCCTCGCAGCCAGATGCCCGCGCCCCTCGGCTCTCTGCGGTCTCGTAGCTGCCCCCGCGTTCGTCATTCCGTCCCTTCCCAATGGACCGCCGGTTGACCCCGGCCGTTTTCATTGAAGTCACTAACTTGCAGAAAGCAAGCAATTCCCGTGCCGCTCCGACACACTCACCACGATCGGACCGGCGGCAACGAGATCCCTCAGAAACTGCCGAGGAAAACAGCATCTGCCCAACAGATTACCACTGGATCATACAGTCAAATGACGACGCGCTTCCGGCGTATCGAGCGTTTCCGCAAGCCCCTCGTGAACGATCTCGCCGCGATCCATGATGTAGACGTAGTCGGCAAGTTCGCGGCAGAAATCGAGATACTGTTCCACCAGCAGGATCGCCATCCCGGCACTGTCGCGCAGATACCGGATTGCCCGGCCGATATCCTTGATGATCGACGGCTGGATGCCCTCGGTCGGCTCGTCGAGCACGAGGATCTTCGGCCGCGTTACCATCGCCCGGCCGATCGCCAGCTGCTGCTGCTGTCCGCCGGAAAGGTCGCCGCCGCGACGTCCAAGCATGGTCTGCAGCACAGGAAACAGGCTGAAGATATCGTCGGGAATATTCTTGCTGCCCCGTGAAAGCGGCGCAAAGCCGGTCTCGAGATTTTCTTTTACCGTCAGCAACGGAAAGATCTCACGCCCCTGCGGCACATAGCCGATGCCCTGCTTGGCGCGCGCATAGGGCGGCAGGCCGTTGAGCCTGGTGTCGTTGAACGTCACCGTTCCCGCCGACAGCGGATGCTGGCCGGTAACGGCGCGGAGAAGAGAACTCTTGCCCACGCCGTTACGCCCCAGCACGCAAGTGATCTTGCCCATTTCCGCCTTGATGGAAATGCCGCGCAGCGCCTGAGCGGCGCCATAGTGAAGGTTTGCATTTTCGACTGTCAGCATCTCAGCGCCCCAGATAATTCTCGATCACCTTCGGATCGGAGCTCACGAAATCGATCGATCCTTCGGCCAGCACCGAACCTTCGGCAAGGCAGGTCACCTTGACGCCGAGATCGCGGATGAAGCCCATGTCATGCTCCACGACGACGACCGAGCGGGTCTTGGCGATCTCCTTGAGGAGGATCGCCGTTTCCGCGGTTTCGGCGTCCGTCATGCCGGCGACCGGCTCATCGACCAACAAAAGCTTCGGTTCCTGCGCCAGAAGCATGCCGATCTCCAGCCACTGCTTCTGGCCGTGCGAGAGGTTGGCGGCGAGTTCGTCGCGCCGATGCGTCAGCCGCACGGTCTCAAGGATCTCCTCGATGCGCGCCCTGTCTTCCGCGGAGAGCCGGTAGAACAGCGTCGAGAAGACATCGCGCTTGCGGTTCAAGGCGAGTTCGAGGTTGTCCCACACCGTGTGACTTTCGAAGACCGTCGGTTTCTGGAACTTGCGACCAATCCCGAGCTGCGCGATGTCTGCCTCGTCGAGTTTGGTGAGATCGGTCTGCCCGTTGAAGAACACCTCGCCTTCATCCGGTCGCGTCTTGCCGGTGATGATGTCCATCATCGTTGTCTTGCCGGCACCATTCGGGCCGATGATGGCCCGAAGTTCGCCGGGCTCGATGACGATCGAGAGCGAGTTCAGTGCCTTGAAGCCGTCGAAGGAAACCGAGACGTTGTTGAGATAGAGAACGCTGTTTGGTTTGACGTCAGGGATCATGATCGCTTACTCCGCCGGCTGGATTTTTGCATCGACACCCTCTTCCTGAAGCGCGGGCGGGATCGCCTCCGTCTTCGGCTTGCGGCGCGTGAAGTACTGGCCGATGGTCCCGACGATCCCCTTTGGCAGGAACAGCGTGACGAGCACGAAGAGACCGCCAAGCGCGAACAGCCAGAACTCGGGGAAAAGGCCCGTGAAGATCGTCTTGCCGCCGTTGACCAGAATGGCGCCGATGATCGGCCCGATCAGCGTCGAGCGTCCGCCGACTGCCGTCCAGATGACCACTTCGATCGAGTTGGCCGGCGCGAATTCGCCGGGGTTGATGATGCCGACCTGCGGCACGTAAAGCGCACCGGCAATGCCCGCCATCATCGCGGAGACGACAAAGGTGAAGAGCTTGAAGTGCTCGACGCGGTAGCCGAGGAAGCGCGTGCGGCTTTCCGCATCACGCACGCCGACCAGCACCTTGCCGAACTTCGAGCGGACGATGGCCGAGGCAATCATGAGCGACAGTGCAAGGAAGATGGCGGTCGCTGCAAACAGCGCAGCACGCGTGCCATCAGCCTGAACGTTGAAGCCGAGAATTTCCTTGAAGTCGGTCATGCCGTTGTTGCCGCCGAAGCCCATGTCGTTTCTGAAGAAGGCTAGCAGCAGCGCGTAGGTCATCGCCTGCGTGATGATCGACAGGTAGACGCCGTTGACGCGTGAGCGGAAGGCGAACCAGCCGAACACGAAGGCCAGCAGTCCCGGCACCAGCAGAACCATCAGCGCCGCGAACCAGAACTTGTCAAAGCCGTACCAGAACCACGGCAGTTCCTTCCAGTTCAGGAACACCATGAAATCCGGAAGGATCGGGTCTCCATAGACGCCGCGCGAGCCGATCTGTCGCATCAGATACATGCCCATCGCATAGCCGCCGAGCGCGAAAAAGGCGCCGTGGCCAAGTGAGAGAATGCCGCAGAAGCCCCAGACAAGGTCGAGCGCCAGCGCCAGCAGGGCGTAGGTGAGATACTTGCCGAATAGCGCCATGATATAGGTCGGGATATGCAGCGGATTGGTCGGCGCGGTCATCAGGTTGAGAACCGGCACCAGCACGGCGACTGCAAGCAGAATGACGATCGCAGCGACGATCTTATGGTCGAGAGACCGAAGCAGGAAGGCCGTAATCATGCTTCCACCGCCCTTCCTTTGAGTGCGAAGAGCCCACGCGGACGCTTCTGGATGAACAGAATGATGAGGACGAGCACCAGGATCTTGCCGAGCACGGCGCCGGCGAAGGGCTCGAGGAACTTGTTGAGGACACCGAGCGACAGCGCACCGACGAGCGTGCCCCAGAGATTGCCCACGCCACCGAAGACCACGACCATGAAGCTGTCGATGATGTAGCTCTGCCCGAGGTTAGGCGACACGTTGTCGATCTGGCTGAGCGCGACGCCCGCTATGCCGGCAATGCCGGAGCCGAGCGCGAAGGTGAATGCATCGACCCAGCCGGTGCGGATGCCCATCGACGAGGCCATGCGGCGGTTCTGCGTAACCGCGCGCATCTGCAGGCCGAAGGCCGAGCGCTTCAGGAGAACGAGCAGCGCGAAGAACACAGCCATCGAGAAAACGATGATCCAGAGGCGGTTCCAGGTGATCGAGAGCCCGCCCAGTTCAAATGCGCCGGACATCCAGCTTGGATTGCGCACCTCGCGATTCGTCGGGCCGAAGATCGTGCGAACCGCCTGCTGCAGGATCAGCGACGCGCCCCAGGTGGCGAGCAGCGTTTCGAGCGGCCGGCCATAGAGATAACGGATGACGACCCGCTCGATGACAAGACCGACAAAGCCGGTGAAGACGAAAGCCACCGGCACGGAGAAGGCCAGCGAATAGTTTCCGAGTTCGGGAAATGCGGAGCTGATGTACTCCTGCACGACGTACGTCGTGTAAGCGCCGATCATCACCATTTCGCCATGCGCCATGTTGATGACGCCCATGACGCCGAAGGTAATGGCAAGGCCGATCGCGGCCAGCAGCAGCACCGAGCCAAGCGACAGCCCGTACCAGATGTTCTGCCCGACATCCCAAAGCGCCAGGCTGCGGTTGATCGCGTTGACATGGGTCTGGATAGCACCCTTCAGTTCCTCAGGCGCGGTCGCCATCGCGGAATTCAGGATGGTCAGCGCATCGCGCCCGCCGCGCGCAGCGACCGTATCGATCGCGGCCTTCTTCTCTTCGGCGCTGACATCGCTCTTCAGCACGATGACAGCGCGCGCCGCTTCCATCGCATTTTTGACCTCGGCGTCGTTTTCTTCAGCCAGCGCCGACGTGAGGAGGTCAAGATTTGCCGGATCGGCGTCCTTGAGCAGTCCTTGGGCTGCCGCAAGCCGCGCGCCCCGATCCGCGCTCAGGAGCGTCAGCTGGCTGGTGGCGGTGGCAATCACCGTACGCAGCGAGTTGTTGATCTTGACCTTGGACATATAGTCCGGATCGACGTCCGAAACGACCGCGCCTGATATCGGGTCGGCATAGGTCGGCTCATCCTCGGTGCCGCCCTGCACCAGCACAGGACCGCCGGTCTCGGAATTCACGTAAAGCTGACCATCGCTCAGCAACTGCAGGATCTCGCCGACACGCGGGTCCTTGGAGGCGACCAGTGCCTTGATCGCGGCTTCGCGCTCAGGGAAATCGCCGACGCCAAGCGCATCGATAAGGGGGTGAATGTCTTGCTGTGCCTTGAGCGCGGTCGCAAAAGCCGGCATGGCCAGGCATAGGGTCAAAAGCAAAATCTTGATGGCGCGATACATCGGCTCTCTTGCCTCGGTTATCGTTGGCCTTCCGGCGCAATCGGGAAAAATAAGCCCTTAAATCGGCATCGATCCACCATGGAACCGCCGCCGTCCGAAGCATCAAGGCTGCGCTCCGGAGATGGACCTTCCGCCCGGACAGGAGAGACCGGGCGGAAGTCTTCAGGCGTCAGAGTGACGGGGTGGTTCGCACTCAGGAGCCCTTGCCGCCGCACTTGCCCGAGGCAACGTTGAAGTTGCCGCAGTTCATGGGCTTGCGCCAATCGGAGATCAGGTCCTTGGAGTCCGGCAGGAAGTCGGACCATTCGTCGCCAACGACCGCCGGGGTCTGCTGAACGATTTCGAACTGGCCGTTCGCCTGGATTTCACCGATCAGAACCGGCTTGGTGATGTGGTGGTTCGGCATGACGGTCGCATAGCCGCCCGACAGGTTCGGAACCGTGGTGCCGATGATCGTGTCGAGAACCTTGTCCGTGTCGGTCGTGCCGGCAGCCTGAACAGCCTTAACCCATGCGTTGAAGCCGATATAGGCAGCTTCCATCGGGTCGTTGGTCACGCGCTTGTCGTTCTTGGTGAACTCGTGCCACTGCTTGATGAACTTCTTGTTCGCCGGGCTTTCGACCGACTCGAAGTAGTTCCAGGCAGCGAGGTGACCGACGAGCGGCTTGGTGTCGAGACCGGCAAGCTCTTCTTCACCGACCGAGAACGCGACGACGGGAATGTCGGTTGCCTTGACGCCCTGGTTGCCGAGTTCCTTGTAGAACGGAACGTTGGCGTCACCGTTGATGGTCGAGACCACCGCCGTCTTCTTGCCGGCCGCGCCGAATTCCTTGATCTTCTTCACTTCCGTCTGCCAGTCGGAGAAGCCGAACGGCGTGTAGTTGATGATGATGTCTTCCTTCGGAATGCCCTTCGAGACGAGATAAGCTTCCAGGATCTTGTTGGTGGTGCGCGGATAGACGTAGTCGGTGCCTTCGAGAACGAAGCGCTTAACGCCTTCCTTTTCCATCAGGTAGTCGACGGCCGGAATCGCCTGCTGGTTCGGAGCGGCACCCGTGTAGAAGATGTTGCGCGAGGACTCTTCGCCTTCATACTGAACCGGGTAGAAGAGGATCGAGTTGAGCTCTTCGAAGACCGGCAGGACCGACTTGCGCGACGAGGACGTCCAGCAACCGAAGACGGCGGCGACCTTGTCCTTTTCGATCAGCTCGCGTGCCTTTTCGGCAAACAGCGGCCAGTCGGAGGCCGGGTCGACGACGACAGCTTCGAGCTTCTTGCCGAGAAGGCCGCCCTTCTTGTTCTGCTCGTCGATGAGCATCAGCATGGCGTCTTTCAGCGTCGTTTCGGAGATCGCCATCGTGCCGGACAGCGAGTGCAGAACGCCGACCTTGATGGTGTCGTCAGCCGCAACGGCTCCGTGGAATGCGGCCGTGGCCGACATGACGGCGCCGAGTGCGGCGCCCGTGATATAGGACTTGAGATTCATCTGGTTGATCCCCTCTTCTTGTTAGACAACAGGCCGAAAACGGAAGTTAACTGTTGCTTAAAGGACTATCCGGTGCTGCACTGCGAAAGCGTATACGTGATATGACGTAGGTGACGGGGCGAAATGTGCAGTTCTGTGCTGCGCCGCACTCTTAAGCCTCGCGTGGTTCCATGTTACGAACGCATGACAAGGGGAACAAAGGGGCTGGCACTAACGCATGGCAGCGCGGCAACGCATCATTCCGGTCAGGCGCGAATACAATCGCTGGGTGGCGAACCAGACGCTGGAGGACTATGCGCTGCGGTTCACCGCCAAGAGCGCCCGGCAGTTCTCCTCGCAGCGCATCTCGCAGACGGCAATCGGTGCCATCTCCTTCCTGGCGCTGGAAGCGATCGGTGGCGCCATCACGCTCTCCTACGGCACGACCAACGCCTTCTACGCCATCATCGTCGCCTCGATCGCCATGCTCGCCATCGGCCTGCCGATCAGCCGCTACGCGATCCGCCACGGCGTCGATATCGACCTGCTGACCCGCGGTGCGAGCTTCGGCTATATCGGCTCCACGGTCACGTCCCTGATCTATGCCAGTTTCACCTTCATGCTGTTTGCGATCGAAGCCTCGATCATGTCCGGCGCGCTGGAGCTGACGCTCGGCATCCCTCTGTGGATCGGCTACATCATCAGCGCCGTCATGGTCATTCCGCTGGTGACGCACGGCGTCCGGCTGATCAGCCGATTCCAGTTGCTGACCCAGCCTTTCTGGATCGTCCTCAATGTCCTGCCCTTCCTCTTCATCGCCGTGATGGACTGGGAGAAATTCGATCTGTGGCGCGCCTTTGCCGGCATTCGCCATGCTTCGGGGCCGCCGGGCACGGTCGCACCTTTCGATCTCGTCGAATTCGGCGCCGCCTCAGCCGTCATATTGGCGCTGATGTCGCAGATCGGCGAACAGGCCGACTTTCTGCGCTTTCTACCCCCGGAGAAGCAGACGAAATGGCGCCACCGCCTCGCGGTCTTCCTCGCCGGCCCAGGCTGGGTGATCATCGGGGCGCCGAAGCTGCTAGCCGGCTCCTTCCTCGTCGTGCTGACGTTCGCGTCCGGCGTGCCGGTTGATCGTGCCGCCGATCCCGCCCAGATGTATCTGACCGCCTTTGGATACATGATCCCCTGGCACAACGCCGCCCTGCTGCTGATGGCTGCCTTCGTGGTCGTATCGCAGTTGAAGATCAATGTGATGAACGCCTATGCAGGCTCGCTCGCCTGGTCGAACTTCTTCTCCCGCCTCACTCATAGCCATCCCGGCCGCGTCATCTGGCTCGTCTTCAACGTGGCGATCGCCCTTCTGCTGATGGAACTTGGCATCTATAGGCTGCTTGAGGAAACGCTCGGCATCTTCTCGATCATCGCCATGGCCTGGCTCTGCACGATCTCGGCGGACCTCTTCATCAACAAGCCGCTCGGCCTTGCGCCTCCCGGCATTGAGTTCAAGCGCGCTCACCTCTACGACATCAACCCCGTCGGCCTCGGCGCCATGACGCTATCGGCCGGCATCGCGCTGGTCGCGCATTTCGGCGTCTTCGGCTCCATCGCAGCCTCCCTCGCGCCTTACATCACGCTTGTTGTCGCGCTGATCGCCTCGCCGCTGATCGCCTGGAGTACGAAGGGCAGGTTCTATCTCGCTCGCAAGCCGCGCCACAGCTGGAAGAACCTTACCAACATCACCTGTTCCGTCTGCGAGCATCCATTCGAGCCTGAAGATATGGCCTGGTGCCCGGCCTATGCGGCACCGATCTGCTCGCTCTGCTGTTCGCTCGACAGCCGCTGCCACGACATGTGCAAGCCGAAGGCGCGCTTCAACGCACAGGTTGGCACGGTCGCCAAGGCAGTACTGCCGGGGAGCGTCGTTGAGAAGCTGACCACACGCCTCGGTCGCTATGGCATCGCCGTCGTGCTCGCCCTGACGGCCGTCGGAACCATCCTCGCGATGATCGCCCATCAGGTTTCCTCGGCGTCACCCGAAACCGCCGACGTCGTCAACGGAACGATCCTGGTAGTCTTCTTCGTCTTCGCGGTGATTGCGGGAGTCGTCTGCTGGTTTTACGTGCTCGCGCATGACAGCCGGGTCGTTGCCGAGGAAGAATCCTCTCGCCAGAATACGCTGCTGCTGAAGGAAATCGCCGCGCACAAGAAGACCGACGCCGCCCTTCAGACCGCCAAGGAAACAGCTGAAGCCGCCAACCGTGCGAAGAGCCGTTATGTCGTCGGCCTTAGTCACGAATTGCGCACGCCGCTGAACGCCGTGCTCGGCTACGCGCAGATTCTCGAACGCGACGAAACCATTCCCACTCCACGACAGTCGTCGATCAAGGTCATCCGCCGCAGCGCCGAGCATCTCTCCGGTCTTATCGACGGTCTCCTCGATATCTCCAAGATCGAAGCCGGGCGCCTGCAGGTCTATTCCAACGAGATCAACATTCAGGATTTCCTGGATCAAATCGTCGACATGTTCCGCCCTCAGGCCCAGGCCAAGGGATTGACGTTCCATCACGACCGCTCACCCGCCCTGCCCCACTTCGTACGCACCGACGAGAAGCGGTTGCGCCAGATCCTCGTCAATCTGCTCTCCAACGCCATCAAGTTCACTGACGAAGGCAGGGTCACCTTCGACGTTGGCTATCGCAGCCAGGTCGCCACCTTCACGGTCAGCGACACCGGTCGCGGCATTGCCGAGAAGGACTTGAGCCGTATCTACGAGCCGTTCCAGCGTGGCGAAGCCGACAGCGTCCGGCCGATGCCGGGCCTTGGCCTCGGTCTGACGATCACGCAGCTTTTGACCAACACGCTGGGCGGCGAAATCTCGGTGAGCAGCGAGAAGGATCGCGGAACGGTCTTCCGCGTTCGCCTCATGCTTTCCGCCGTGCCTCGCGAAATGACGGTCCCGCCACAGGAGAAGAAGATCGTCAGCTACGACGGTCCTCGGCGCACGATCGTCGTCGTGGACGACAATGAGGACCACCGCGAGATGATGCGCGAGGTGCTCGCCCCACTTGATTTCGTCGTGCTGACGGCGGCAAGCGGAGCCGATTGCCTGACTTTGATCGAAGGCATCCAGCCCGATCTCTTCCTGGTCGATATCTCGATGCCGGGCATGAATGGCTGGCAACTCGTTTCGCGCCTGCGCGCGAACGGCCAGACTGCCCCGATCGTCATGCTGTCCGCCAATATCGGCGACGCCGCCGCACACCGCGATAGCGATGACAGCCACAATGATGCCATCGGCAAGCCTGTCGACATCAAGCAACTGCGTGACAAGCTTGCGCTCCATCTGGGTTTGAGGTGGATCTATGCGGAGGCGATCCCGCCCGCCCCCGCCAAGCACGACCGGCCGCTGGTCAGTCCAGGACACTCCCATGTTCAGGAATTGTTGCGGCTCGCCGAAATCGGCTACATCAGAGGCATCGAGGCAAAGCTCGGCGACCTTGCCAAGGTAGAAGCAAATCAGCCATTTACAGAAGAACTTCGCTCCTATGCGGCCTCCTTCGATCTGAACGGCCTCATGAATTTCCTGCACCGTTTTGACGAGAAGGTAGAAACCCTTGGCTGAGCTCCCGCGCGACATTGTTCTGCTGGTGGATGACTCGCCAGAGGCTTTGGGGTTCCTGACCGATGCTCTGGAGCAGTCCGGATTCTCGGTCCTGATCGCCACGTCAGGCTCGGCTGCCCTGAATATTGTGGAGCGCATTACGCCCGATCTCATTCTGCTGGATGCGGTCATGCCCTCCATGGACGGCTTTGAGACTTGTGGGAGACTCAAAGCCAACCCGGCAATCAGCCAGATACCGGTCATCTTCATGACCGGCCTGACAGAAACCGAGCATGTCGTTCGTGCACTCGAATCCGGAGGCGTCGACTACCTGACGAAACCGATCAATATCGACGAGCTGCGAGCGCGGATCGGCGTCCATCTGCGCAACGCCCGTTCCACACAGAGCGCGCGCGTTGCGCTGGACGCTGCCGGCCGACATTTGCTCGCCGTCAAGGGCGACGGCGATATTCATTGGTCGACGCCACAGGCAACACGCCTCGCCAACGCTGCGATGAACCGAGATGATGCCATGGACACGGTGGTCGGCAGGATTGCAGAGTGGATGAAGACCCGCCCGGCCTCGGCGCGCGAGGGCGCGATCTCGCTTTCGCATGCCGGCAAGGACGTGCTTCAGCTGGCCTTCCTGGGCGCGATCGGTCCGGATGAATATCTGTTTCGCCTGACGGCAAACAACGCGCGGGCCGACGACGAGGTGCTGCGCCGGCATTTCTCGCTGACACAGAGGGAATCCGAAGTGTTGTTATGGATTGCGAAAGGCAAGGCCAACCGCGATATCGGCGAGATTCTCGGCCTGTCGGCGCGCACCGTGAACAAGCATCTCGAACAGATCTATGTGAAGCTCGGCGTCGAAAACCGTGCCTCGGCGGCGGTCAAGGCCGCTCATGTCTTGCATGAGACGTGAACGATCTAGAGTCGGAGAGCGCAGCATTGATCCGTAGGGCGACAAATCAGAATATTGCCCGGATCGTCGAAATCCGCGCCGGGGTATCGGAGAACATCCTGTCCGATCCCTCCAAGGTTACCCTGGACGATATCAATTGGTTCATTGCCAATCCCGGCATCTTTGTCGGGGAAGAAAATGGCAAAGTCGCCGGCTTCTCGGCGGCGGACACCCGCGACGGCTTCATCTGGGCATTGTTCGTGGACGAGCAGTACAGCGGTCGCGGGATCGGGCGTGCCCTGCTTGAACGCGCGTGTCAAACGTTGAAATCCGCCGGCTTCGAGCGGATTCGCTTGACGACGGATCCCGCGACGAGAGCCGAAAGGCTTTACCGACGCGCCGGCTGGCGCCTGATCGGCCATCGAGACGGCAAGCTACTCTTCGAACTCAGCCTCTAGCAAAACTCTCGCGGAGGAAGAGGCAGATCAAACAACGCGGTCGGGCGGCGACCGCCCCTCGAAGAAGGCAGTGACGTTGTCCACCACCTTTATCCCCATGGCCGTGCGGGTTTCCTCGGTCGCGCTGCCGAGATGCGGCAGCAGAACAACATTCTCCATGACTTTCAGCGCATCCGGTACGTGCGGCTCGGCCGCATATACGTCGAGCCCGGCACCACGAATGACGCCGTCCTTCAGGGCGGCGATCAAAGCCACCTCGTCAACGACATCGCCGCGTGCAGTATTGATCAGGAAGGCGCCGGGCTTCATTGCCGCAAGTCGACCCACATTCATCAGGTGTCGGTTTACCGCACCACCTGGGCAATGCAGGGACACGAAGTCGGATAGCGCCAATACCTCCTCAATCGTCGGCAATTGCCGTGCCCCGTAGCGCGCCGCATCCGACGGATCGACCGGTGATCTGTTGTAGAAAACCACGTCCATGCCAAAACCGAAATGGCAACGTTGTGCGAACGCCCTGCCGATGCGCCCGAAGCCGATGATGCCGACGGTTTTGCCGGTGACCTTCGTCCCGATCATGTGCGTCGGGCACCACCCGGCCCACTCGCCGGAGCGAACCTGACGCTCGCCCTCGCCGCCGCGCCGGGCCACTGTCAGTAGCAGCAGCATGGCGATGTCAGCCGTGCAATCGGTCAGCACGTCGGGCGTATTCGTCACGACGATCCCGCGGCCCTTGGCGGCATTGGTGTCGATATGATTGTAGCCGACCCCGAAATTGCCGAGTATGCGCGTGCGCGGCGTCACGACATCGAAAACGGCTGCGGGCAACTTGTCGGAGACCGTCGGCAAGATGGCATCGTACTCATCCATCGCTTGGCGCAATGCCTCCACGCTCATCGCTTCATCGCGCAGGTTCAATGTTACATCGAACCGTTCCGAAAGGATGCGTTCGACGGCTGACGGCCAGCGGCGCGTAACGAGAATGCGTGGTTTGGACATGGTGACCTGTTCCGAATGCTGGTTGGCTTTCTAGCCAGTAGCCCAAAAAGCCCGATGGGCCAAACAGAAGAAGCCCGGTCTTGCGACCGGGCTTCCAAATTTCGCACAAGCGGGGGATGAACCCTTACTTGGCTTCCTGCGGGAAGTAGCTGTACTTGCCGTCTGGACCCTTCTTCCACTCGTACATGATGTAGCCGGGAAGCTTCGGGTCGCCCTTTTCGTCGAATGACATGTCGCCGAGAACGGTCGGGAACGGGCCCTTTGCCTTCATTGCAGCAGCAACGGCTTCAGCGTCGTTCGAACCGGCAGCCTTTGCACCGCCAGCGATCGACTGCAGCGCAGCGTAGGAGTAGAGCGTGTAAGCTTCCGGGTTGAAGCCGGCAGCCTTGAACTTCGCAACGAGGTCCTTGTTGGCCGGGTTCAGCGTCGGATCGGGGCCGAAGGTGTTCAGCGTACCGGCAACTGCGTCGCCAGCGATCGATGCCAGTTCGTTCGAAACGATACCGTCACCGGAAACCAGCGTAGCTTTGAGGCCCTGGTCGGCAGCCTGACGGATGATCAGACCAGCTTCGGTGTGGAGGCCACCCCAGTAGATGATCGTGACGCCGGCTTCCTTCATCTTGGCGATGAGAGCCGAGAAGTCCTTGTCGCCAACGTTGATGCCTTCGTAGAGGGCTTCCGTCGTGCCAGCAGCGTTCAGAGCCTTCTTGGTTTCGTCAGCGAGACCCTGGCCGTAAGGCGTCTTGTCGTGAACGACAGCGATCTTGGCGTCCTTGAAGTGGTCAGCAAGATACTTGCCGGCGATTGCACCCTGCTGGTCGTCACGGCCGCAAGTACGGAATGTGTTCCAGAGGCCGCGCTCGGTGAACTTCGGGTTCGTAGCGGCCGGGGTGATTTCGAGCATGCCGTTTTCAGCGTAGACTTCGGAAGCCGGGATCGAAACGCCCGAGTTGAAGTGGCCGATTACGAACTTGACGCCGTCAGCAGCGAACTTATTCGCAACCGAGATGCCCTGCTTCGGGTCGGAAACGTCGTCGCCGAGCACGATCTTGACCTGCTCGCCGTTGATGCCACCAGCGGCGTTGATGTCAGCGGCCGCCTGCTCTGCGCCCTTCTGGAGCTGAGCGCCGAACGCAGCGTTCGGGCCAGTCAGCGGACCAGCAACGCCAACGATGATGTCGGCCCATGCGTTGCCGCTGAAGGCGACCATCGCCGTCAGTGCCACAGCCGACAGGAGAGACTTTTTCATTCTGTTACTCCCAATTTTTTAGCGGGTTCCGTTCCACTACCCAGCGCATTACCCACTTTACTGCGCCAGGAAACTTGTTCCACTCCGAGGGGCATCTGTCCCTAGATTCAACCGGCTGTCAATGTTTTGCCTTCCAAGAGAAGGGGGACGTCTTTTCGTATAGCCAGTAGTAGTTGTTGACCATCTGATTGGTCCGGCGATAGCGATAGCCGGCCGTCGAGAAGATCAGAAGCAAGACCAGGTCGATTACATAGTAAAAGAGGCTGAGAACCGGTCCATCGAACAGTGCGTGATGCAGGAATTGCATCGCACCAGCAAGCAGAACCGTATAGGCGATTACCAGAGGATAGTTGCTCCAGCTCTCGGCCGCGGCTCTGCCGGCCCTCCATGCCGTCCAGAATCCAATCAGCACGACAACCAAGCGAATGGCGCTGCGCACGCCCGTATCGCTCTCAAAGAAAAGTCCCTGCATATCAAAGTCTCCCCTTCGTCATGCTCAATGACGTCCGCCTTCAAGATAAGCGGCACGCACTTCCGGATTCGCGAGAAGTTCCATACCGGAACCGCTCATGGTGACCTTGCCGTTGACCATGACATAGGCACGGTCCGACAAGCGCAGAGCTGCGAAGGCGTTCTGCTCTACGAGGAAGACGGTCAGCCCTTCTTCCTTGTTGAGTTTCTTGATCGCCTCGAAAATGCCCTTAACGATCAGCGGTGCCAGGCCAAGCGAGGGCTCGTCGAGTAGCAGCAGCTTCGGACGCGCCATAAGCGCGCGACCGATCGACAGCATCTGCTGTTCGCCGCCCGAGAGCGTACCGCCGCGTTGACCCTGGCGCTCCTTGAGGCGCGGGAACATCGCAAAGACCTTCTCGACGTCCTCGTTGAAATATTTCAGGTTGTCGAGGCCCGCGCCCATCTGGAGATTTTCCATGACGGTCATGCGCGGGAAGATACGGCGTCCTTCAGGCGACTGCGCGATGCGAAGGCGGGCGATCTCATGCGTCGGCAGACGCGTGATATCTTGGCCATCGAAAACCACCGAGCCCTTGCGCGCCTGCGGACTTCCGCAAATCGTCATCATCAGCGTCGACTTGCCGGCGCCGTTGGCACCGATCAGGCTGACGATCTCGCCGCGATGGACCTCGATATCGATTCCGGCCAGGGCCCGGATGTTGCCATAGTAGGTTTCAACGCCCTGAACGTTCAGAAGTGGCTGGCCAGTCATTAGTGCGAGCCTCCTTCGAGGTTCTCTACGGCTGCAATCACTTCTTCCACTTCCTCGTCCTCGACACCGAGATAGGCCGCGATAACCCGCGGGTCCTGCTTCACTTCATCAGGCGTGCCATCGGAAATCTTCTGACCATATTCCAGCACGACGACATGGTCGGAAATTTCCATGACCACCGACATATCGTGCTCAATCAGCAGGATCGACGTGCCGCTTTCGCTGCGAATGCTGCGCAGCAGCGCGTTCAGCGCGGCCGACTCGCGGGGATTGAGGCCAGCAGCAGGCTCGTCCAGGCACAGAAGTTCCGGCTCCGTACACATGGCGCGCGCGATCTCAAGCCGGCGCTGTGCGCCATAAGGCAGATCACCAGCCGGGTCATCGGCGCGATCAATCAGATCAGCCTTCTCTAGCCAGTGGCGTGCCAGTTCAACGGCATTCTTCGCCTCTGCCCGATACGGCCCGATGCCCACGAGACCCATCACGGTGAACCCGGACGCCTTCATCAGCTTGTTGTGCTGGGCGACGAGCAGGTTTTCGAGAACCGTCAGTCCGGAAAACAGCCGGATGTTCTGGAACGTGCGGGCAACCTTGGCTTCCTTGGTGATCCGGAAGTCCGGAAGGCGCTCCAGCAAGAACTCCTTGCCGTCCTTCTGCTTCAGCGTGATCATGCCCATCGTCGGCTTATAGAAGCCGGTGATGCAGTTGAAGACCGTCGTCTTGCCGGCGCCGTTCGGGCCGATGAGTGCGGTAATGTCGCCACGCTTGGCTTCAAATGAGAAGTCGTTGATCGCCATCAGGCCACCGAACTTCATCGACAGATGCTCGACCTTCAGCAAAGTATCGCTGGTCATGTTTGTTTCCTGAGGGCTCATCAACCGTGGCCCTCCTTGGTAAAGCTGCCGGAAACTGCCTTGCGCTCCTTGAGGAAGGCTGTCGGTTCACGCGACCCCACGAAGCCGCGCGGCTTGATCAGCATCACGACGACCATCGCCAGGCCGAACAGCAGCATGCGGTAAAGCTCAGGCGTGAAGTCCGGTCCGAAAATCATCTTCAGGAAGGCCATCTCACGCAGCATTTCCGTGCCGCCAACCATGACGATCGCAGCGATCGCGATACCGGTCAGCGAGCCCATGCCGCCGAGAACGACGATGGCGAGGATAACAGCCGATTCCAGGAAGACGAACGATTCCGGGGAAACGAAGCCCTGACGAGCGGCAAAGAAGGAGCCTGCGAAACCACCGAACATAGCGCCCGTCGCAAAGGCCGTGAGTTTCGTCGTCACCGTATTGATCCCGAGCGAGCGGCAGGCAATTTCGTCTTCGCGCATGGCCTCCCATGCACGGCCGATCGGCATCCGGCGCAGGCGGATCGTCACATAGGCGGTCAACATGCAGAGGGCAAGGATCAGGTAGAAAAGGAAGATCTTGTAGTACGCCGACGACATCGGCAGGTGGAACAGCTTCGCAAAGCCACCGGCGCTCGCATCGAACGGGATGCCGAAAAGCGTCGCCTTCGGAATGCCCGAGATACCGAACGTGCCTTTGGTGAGATCCGTCCAGTTGATGATGACCAGGCGAATGATTTCACCGAAGGCCAGCGTGACAATCGCGAGGTAGTCGCCGCGCAGTCGCAGGACCGGGAAGCCCAGAATCACACCCCACAGCGCTGCCAGAATACCGGACAGAGGCAGGAGCACCCAGAACGACAGGCCGAAATAGCTGGACAGGAGCGCGTAAGAGTAGGCGCCGATCGCGTAGAACGCCACGTAGCCAAGATCGAGCAAGCCAGCGAGGCCAACGACGATGTTCAGCCCCCAGGCCAGCATCACGTAGATCAGAATCTGGATACCGAAGTTATCCACCCACTTCAGCGAACCCTGCGGACCCGCGACGGCGTAGATGAACACCGGATAGAGCAGCAGTGCGACGAGCGCGATCTTCAAGAAATGTGTGTGGAAAAAGCCCTTTTCGGCCGAGATATCCAGCTCGCCACTACGCGCCTTCGCCAACTTGCGTGCATCAAGGTGCGGCCGCAGGAAGACGACGGTCAGGAAGCGACCGACGGCTGCAATCGCTACGAATATAGCCAGGAGGCCCCAGCGCTGAACAATGATGAGTTCGTTGCTGATATTCTGATCGGTCTTCAGGCCAACGTACAGCACGAACATGCCGAACGCGATCAGGGCAGCAAACAGAGCTTCTTTAATACCCGTCTGAACAAGTCCGGCTTTGGCGGGCTTGTCAGCGGAACGTACAACATTTTCCATGACGTTAAACCTTCTCGACTTCCGGCCGGCCCAGGATACCCGTCGGCTTGAAGATCAGCACGAAAGCGAGGATGGCGAATGTCGCCACATCCTTGTACGCAATGGTGAAGTATGCCGACCACAACGACTCGATCAAACCGATCATCAGCCCACCCAGGACAGCGCCTGGAAGCGAACCGATGCCGCCGAGAACGGCCGCGGTGAACGCCTTCACACCCGGTACGAAGCCGTCGTTGAAGTTCACGACACCATAATACATCAGATACATGGTACCTGCGACAGCAGCCAGCGCCGCGCCCATGATGAAGGTGATGGAAATCGTCTGATCGACATTGACGCCCAGCAGCGCCGCCATCTTGCGGTCCTGCTCAGTTGCACGCTGAGCGCGCCCAAGCGACGTATGATTGACGAGGTACCAGAACACCGTCAGCAGCACCACCGTGATAAGGATGATGACGATCTGCTTCAGCGAGATGGAGATGCCGGCGACGTTGTATACAGTGCTGACCAGCGGCGGGATCGGCTTGTTGCGCGGCCCCTGGGTCACCTGGATGAAGTTCGACAGCGTGATCGACATGCCGATCGCAGTGATCAGCGGCGCCAGGCGGAACGATCCGCGTAGCGGACGATAAGCAACACGCTCGATCGTCCAGTTCCACAAGCTCGTCATCAACATTGCGATAAGGAGCATAACCAGCAGCAAAACTGCAACCGGAAGACCCGCAAACATGGAGGTGAGGACGAGAAAAACGATGAGGCCGGCGAAACCGCCAAGCATGAAAATATCGCCATGGGCGAAGTTGATCATGCCGATAATGCCGTAAACCATCGTATAGCCAATAGCCACAAGGCCATAGATGGATCCAAGAGTCAGCCCATTAACGAGCTGCTGGACAAAATATTCCATATACCATTTCCCCTGGATGCAAGCCGGTTTAGCCAACATCTCTTGTTATTAGAGCTTTTGATGCGCCCTTGATTAAGGATTTCATACCGCTTTCAAACCAAAAGGGAAGCGCAAAATCGCAAAGCTCCAAAGTTCTTTGCCGTTTTGGTGAAAATGACTTTTTTGCGACTAACAATTCGCTTTTTTTAACATGTGAAGCCCCAGAAAGCGCTTTTTGACTTTAGAATGGTGCAAACTGCAACACCATCCCGCTTTCGGACAATGCCGCGGCACGGGGCAGGCTGGATTCTGTCCCAGAAACTGTCGCTTGAATTTGGCAAGTTTCACTTGGCCGAGGGAATTGCTTATATAAAGGTGAAACGCTTCAGGTGAGCGCAACAAAAAGATCCGGAAGGCGAGCAATGCTCGAAACATTTGAGCGCGCCGCTCTCGAAGCGGGCAAAGCGATTATGAAGGTCTATCGGGAGGGATGCCCGACCGCCAGGAAAGCAGACAACAGCCCGGTCACCATCGCCGACGAGCGCGCCGAGCGCATTATCATTGCACAGCTTAAAGCCGCGTTCCCCGATACGCCGATTATCGCGGAAGAATCAGTGGCAGCAGGAAACGTGCCTGCCATCGGCAGATCCTTCTTCCTTGTGGATCCGCTCGACGGCACACGGGAATTCGTCGAGCGACGACGCGAGTTCACCGTGAACATTGCCTATATCAGCGGGGGACGCCCTCTCGCAGGGATCGTTTATGCCCCCGCCCTCGGCGTCGCCTTCGCTGGCGAGGACAGCAAGGCCGAGAAACTCCTTGTCGACGACCGTTTTCAGGTGACACGGCGGACGCCCATCCAGGTGCGTCCGCAACCGGCCGACCGGACGGCTTTGGCAAGCCGATCCCACAACAGCCCCCAGACAGATGTTTTTCTCGCCGCAAACGCGATCTCCCACTGCACCAACATCGGCTCCTCGCTGAAATTCTGCATGCTGGCTGAAGGCCTGGCCGACGTTTATCCGCGCTTCACGCGGACAATGGAGTGGGATACAGCCGCGGGGGATGCCGTGCTGCGCGCTGCGGGCGGCTCCACCGTAACGCTGGACGGGTTGCCGCTGACCTACGGCAAGACGGCTCAAATGCATGACAGCGACTTCGCCAACCCGAACTTCATTTCCTGGGGCGGCGCCAGATCCGCTTTGGAGCGGGCATAACCTCGTCGGAAAAACACGCAAAATCAGCGGGATGCGGCTTTCGCTGTCCACGTCTCATAGGGCGGCTTTTCTCTTGGCTCGGCTCTGCCCACAGGCGCTGGCAATCGCTTGCTTATCCCGGAGACCGGCTTTTATCTCCTGCAATTGACGGCAAGCACCCTCTCCTCCTCCGGGCACGAAACTGCGATCGAGGTAAATGGTACGACGGAACTCGCCTCTCTCGTCGGTTCCGCGTCGACCAGCGCAGCACGCGATATTGCCTGCACCGTGGCCGCATTGAACGAGGGAGACTGGCTGGCGCTCCTGCATCACGGAAGCGCACAATATGAGTTTGGAGCCGCAGAGACCGGGCTTTCGGCAATAATGCTCTAGGCTGTGGTGACAATTTAACTATTTGATCCATAGCATGATGCTCGCGAGCTTTATGAAGCCGAGGAAGTTGTCGGCGATCTTGTCGTAGCGCGTTGCGATACGCCGCCATTGTTTGAGCTTGGC
>NZ_JACUZX010000024.1:0-91652 GCF_014851575.1 Rhizobium sp. RHZ02 | reverse complement strand
GAATGATCTGCTTCTTCAGATCGCCGGCGCTTTCGTAGAATTCATCCGTTTTCTCAGGTGTACGGTTAAAGACAGCAATCTTGTTGCCTTTTTCCGCAATGTTGAGCGCCAGGTTGGAACCCATGACCGCAAGGCCGATAAGCCCGATTTCTGCCTTTTCCATAACGTCTCTACCTTGATGCTGTGCAGCGTCAGAACGCGAGTTGAACCTTCATCGATTTCGTGCGGTCACCGGCAGCTTCGAATGCACTGACGGCGTCCTCTATCGGATATGTGCCTGTTAGAAGCGGCTTCAGATCGACTCGACGCTGGTTGATCAGAACGACGGCCAGACCAAACTCCTCATGGAACCGGAATGTCCCCTTCATCTCGATTTCCTTGGCGACCACCATGTTCTGCGGGATTGAAACATCCCCGCCCAGGCCAAGCTGGACAAGCGTGGAACGCGGACGAAGGACCTCAAGGCCGGAACGGACTGCCCGCTCATTGCCCGACGCCTCGAACTGGACGTCGAAGTATCCCTTGTTCGCTGAGTAAGCCGAGAGTTCTTCCGGATGATTGGCAACGTTGATGACGCGATCTGCACCAATTTCCGAAGCCTTGTGCAGGACTGCGTCCATAACGTCGGTAGCGACGACTTCACGGGCACCGTGAGCACGTGCCGCGATGATCGCCAGCGCCCCGATCGGGCCGCAGCCCGAGACGAGAACGCGCTTGCCGATGAGTGGGCCGGCGCGGTTGACGGCGTGGAGTGTCACAGCGAAGGGCTCGGCCATGGCGGCTTCGTTGATCGAGACGCCATCGGCAACCTTGTGACACTGCCAGGCTTCGGCAACCAGCCGCTGGCGGAATGCACCCTGGATGTGCGGCATCGGCATGGCGGAGCCGTAGAACCGCATGTTCAGGCAGTGGTTCTGCTCGCCACGCAGGCAATATTCACAGGTGTTGCACGGGCGACTGGGTGATACGGCGACCCGATCGCCGACGGCAAATGTCGAGACCCCCGCGCCCAAAGCCTTGATCGTTCCTGCCACCTCGTGCCCGAGGATCATTGGCTCCCGGACACGGACCGTCCCGAAGCCGCCGTGATTGTAATAGTGGAGGTCGGAACCGCAAATGCCGCCGGCCTCGATGGCGACCTCTACCTGTCCAGGCCCAAGCGCCTCGACCTCGAACTCCTCGACCCGGAGATCCTTTGCTGCGTGAATGACGACTGCTTTCATCACCTTGTCCTCACAAAACGGGCGTCGGCAGAGATTGGCCGGCGAAATGCGCGGCAAGATTGTCACGCACGAGCTGGCCCATGGCCTTGCGGGTTTCAACGGTACCCGACCCGTGATGCGGCTGCAGCACGACATTGTCGAGTTCCACGAAGCGTGGATCGATCTTAGGCTCGTTATAAAAGACATCCAGGCCGGCGGCCTTGATCGTCCGATTTTGGAGGGCCGTTATGAGCGCGTCTTCATCGACAGTCGATCCGCGCGACACGTTGATGAGAATACCCTCTGGTCCCAGCGCTTCGAGCACTGTCCCGTTGATGATGTTCTTCGTGGCATCCCCGCCCGGAACAATGACGACGAGGAACTCCGCCCAACTGGCCAATGCAATAAGGTCGGGTTCGTGCTGGTAAGATACCTGCGGCTGCGGGTTGCGCGAGAAGTAGCGAATGTCGCAGTTGAACGCGGCAGCCCGGCTGGCGATCGCCTGGCCGATGCGCCCCATACCAATAACTCCCAGACGCTTGCCGGTGACACGGGTGACGAGCGGCATCACCGTCTTTCCCCACTGCCCGGATCGTACGAAGACATCCGCTTGCGGCATATGGCGCGCGGTAGCCAGCAGCAGTCCGAGCGCGATGTCCGCAACGTCATCCGTCAACACATCGGGCGTGTTGGTGACACGAATGCCATGGTCACGCGCATGAGCAAGATTGACCGCGTCCGTGCCGACGCCATACACCGAAACAACTTCGAGCTTCGGAAGGCTCCGCATCAGCTCCGCGGAGGCGCCGAGTTCACCGCGCGTGGCGATGGCGCGGATATTCCCACCCACCTCTTTGACGAATGCCTCGCGATCGGTAGCCTCGTAGAGCTTGTGAACCACATAGCGGTCCTCAAGATCGACCATATCCCATTGCGGATAAGGGCCAGCGAGTAGGATTTCGGGCTTGGACATGGCTTCCTCCGTCAGATTGTTATATCGCCACGCCGATAGGTCATCGTTGCAGCGTGTGCGATAGCGGTCGAGGCGATCCGCTCGACCGGCTGATCAATTTCAATGGTGATGACGTCGCGTTCGGCGCCCGGCAGTTCCAGTGTCTGCAACTGGCTGTCGAGAAGCGAAAGCGGCATGTAGTGTCCCTTGCGGGCAGCCAGTCGTTCCGCCAGCGTTGCGCGCGATCCCTGAAGGAAGACAAAGGTCACAGGTCCGGCAGCCCGCAGCCTCAAGAGATCGCGATAAGAGCGCTTGAGCGCCGAACATGAGATGACCGTTTCCGTGCTGGCTTTCAGTTCGTCCCCGAGGTTCTCGAGCCACGGCCAGCGGTCGCCATCGTCAAGGGCGATGCCGGCCCTCATCTTTTCGACGTTTGCTAGAGGGTGCCGGCTATCGCCTTCGATGAAGTGATAGCCGAGCTGGGAGGCAAGCAATTTGCCGACCGAGGTCTTGCCGCATCCCGACACCCCCATCACGACGAGGGGGCCGAGCTTTGCACTAGAGACAAGTTGTGATGCCGCCGTCGACATAAAGCGTGTGTCCGTTCACAAAGGAGGAAGCCTTGCTTGAAAGGAAAACAGCGGCGCCGACGAGCTCATCGACATTGCCCCAACGGGCGGCCGGCGTGCGCTTTTCAAGCCAGGCAGAAAACTCGGCATTGTCGACGAGCGCCTGATTGAGCGGTGTCTTGAAGTACCCCGGTGCGATTGCGTTGACCTGAAGACCATATTTGGCCCAGTCGGCACACATCCCACGCGTCAGGTTCTTCACTGCACCTTTCGTCGCCGTGTAGGGCGCAATTCCGGGACGAGCGAGTTCGCTCTGGACGGAGGCAATATTGATGATCTTTCCGCCGCCGCGCTTGATCATGTAGCGTGCAACAGCTTGGCCGACATAGAACACGCTGGAGATATTCGTCCGCAGCAACTGCTCCCAGCGGTCAGCCGGAAAGTCCTCGAGTGGCGTGCGAAACTGCATGCCGGCATTGTTCACGAGGACGTCGATCGCCCCGATATCACGCTCGATTTTCTCAACGCCTTGTTCAACAGCTGTGGGGTCGGTGACATCGAAGTCAGCGGTTACGACTTGATGTCCCGAATTGCCGAGATCGCTCGCGGCCGCAGCCAGCTTTTCCTTATCTCTCCCGTTCAGGACAAGGGTCGCGCCGTGCTCGGCGAGTCCCCTCGCCAATGCCAGCCCTATGCCCTGTGAAGAGCCTGTTACAAGGACCCTCTTCCCGGAAAGATCGAAGAGCGGATAGGTCATTTCTTGCTCCACACCACCACGAGGGCTCAGGCATCCACGACCAGGCCCTTGGCCTTCAGCACGGCCTCGAGATTGGACACCTCCACGACTGACTTTCCAGCCTTGTAGGCGGCAATGTAGCCGGCTTCGGCGTCCTCGCGTGCCTGCGACAGCTTGGCGACATCCAGTGCCTCATTCTTCCTGACGACAACGAGGCCGTCAGCATCACCGACGATGATGTCACCTGGATTGATGATTTCATCCCCAATGGTGATCGGTTCGTTGGTTGCTCCAAGCGTTTCTTTCACTGTCCCCTTGATGCAAACGCTCAAGGAGAAGACCGGGAAGCCAAGCTCGCGGAGCTGAACCGTGTCGCGTACGCCGGTGTCAGTGACGAGACCGCCAATTCCCTTAGCGAGGCAGGCGTTTGCCAGCACATCGCCGAAGGATCCGGCTTCCTCATATTCACCGGCGGAAACCACGATGATATCGCCGGGCTGGGCGTAGTTGATTGCGACCTGAAGCATGATGTTGTCACGCGGCGCGCACTTGACGGTAAATGCGGGGCCGCAAAGCTTCATGCCGTGATCAACCGGCTTTATGCGCGATGAAAGCGCACCCTTGCGACCCTGTGCTTCGTGGATTGTAGCCGGCGAGAATTTGGCAATGGCGGCGATCTCGTCCTTGGATGGGCGCTCGATCTTCTGGTTCAGCTTGATCATCTTTTCCTCCTTGGCGGGCACGCGATCCTCGCCTACCCGATGCTGCCAGCGTTTTATCAAGGCGCAGATCCATCGCACAAATATATGTTCTCGATGCCAGCTATAATTTCTCGATATACGAACGCATGCTCGATATCTCGTTGGCGCGGGTCTGACATCCGGCGAAATCCAACAGAGAGGGCAGAGCCTAGTGAATGATCTGGCTGAGGAACAGCTGTGTGCGCTCGTGCTGCGGATTGTCGAAGAACTCGGCCGGCGAATTCTGCTCGACGATCTGCCCCTGGTCCATGAAGATGACGCGGTTGGCGACCTGGCGCGCAAAGCCCATTTCGTGCGTCACGCAGAGCATCGTCATGCCTTCTTCCGCAAGCCCGACCATGGTCTCCAGAACTTCCTTGATCATTTCTGGGTCGAGCGCCGAGGTCGGTTCATCGAAGAGCATGATCTTCGGGTTCATGCAGAGCGAGCGGGCGATCGCCACGCGCTGCTGCTGACCGCCCGAGAGCTGGCCCGGATACTTGTTGGCCTGTTCCGGGATCTTGACGCGCTTCAGGAAGTGCATGGCGACTTCTTCCGCCTGCTTCTTCGGCATCGTGCGCACCCAGATCGGCGCCAGCGTGCAGTTTTCCAGGATCGTCAGGTGCGGGAAGAGGTTGAAGTGCTGGAAGACCATGCCGACTTCGCGGCGCACTTCGTCGATCTTCTTGAGGTCGTTGATGAGTTCGACGCCATCGACGATGATCTGGCCCTTCTGGTGTTCTTCCAGACGGTTGATGCAGCGGATCATCGTCGACTTGCCGGAACCCGACGGGCCGGCGATGACGATGCGCTCGCCACGCATCACTTTCAGATTGATGTCGCGCAGCACGCGGAAATCGCCGTACCACTTCTGAAGATTGACGATATCGACTGCAGGTGTGGTGTCTGACATTGGCGTTATCCGAGAAGGCGTTCTAGCGGGTACGGTTGACGGCAGAGAGGAACGAGCGAACCTCGCTCGGTGCGTCTTCGGAAAAAAAGGCGTCTGGTTCGCCGTTGAACTTGAGTTCGCCCTTCTTCAGGAACCAGATCCGATCCGACACTTCGCGGGCAAAACCCATTTCATGGGTGACGCACATCATCGTCATCCCTTCCTCCGACAGCTTCCGGAGTAGCTTGAGAACTTCGCCGACCATCTCCGGGTCAAGCGCGCTGGTCGGTTCATCAAGAACGAGAACGCCGGGAGTAAGCACAAGCGATCGCGCGATCGCGACCCGCTGCGACTGACCGCCGGAGATGTCTGCCGGAAGTGATTTTGCCCGTTCTGCGAGGCCTACCCGCTTGAGCATGTCCATGGCAGTCGGCTCCGCTTGCTTTCGCGACTGACCGCGTATGCGCTGCAGCGGGAGCATGACGTTTTCGAGCACGCTCAGATGCGGGAAAAGATTGAACTGCTGGAAGACGAAGCCGATACCGGTTCGCAGCTTGTTGACATCGACGCCGGCGGCATGAATGTCAGCGCCATCTACGGTGATTGTGCCTTCCTGGATCGGCTCCAGCCGATTGACGGTCCGCGCGAGCGTGGACTTGCCAGAACCGGATGGTCCGCACAGCACGATGGTACTACCTTTCGGCACGGTCGCCGATACCGACGTCAGCACCCGGAGTGCGCCGAACCACTTCGAGACGTTGCTGAACTCAATCATGCCAGCGCCTCCACGAAGAAGCGCCCCGTCCGCCTCTTGGCGATCCGGCGTTCGAGCCAGTTAGTCGCCTGCGAAAGGCAGAAGCACAAGATGAAGTAGGTCGCGGCCAGGATGCCAAAGATCTGCAGCGGTTTGGTTACTTCGTTCGAATTGACTTGCAGCATCACGTAGGAGAGTTCCGAAACGGCGATGATTGACCCGAGCGAGCTTTCCTTGATGATCGTCGTCAGCTGATTGATGATGCCCGGGATCACGTTGAAGAGCGCCTGGGGCAACACGACCCTGAACGTCGTCGGGATGTATCCAAGGCCCAATGCCTTGGCTGCTTCAGCCTGCCCTTTCGGCAGGCCCTTGATTCCTGCGGCCACGATCTCGCCGAGATAGGCGGTCTGATAGATCACGATCGCCACAACGAGTGTTACCGTCGCGTCGATTGGGAAGCCGATCAGCATCGGCAGCGCGAAATAAGCCCAGAAGATCAACATCAGCAGTGGGATCGCCCGCACTGAATGCACGAAGCCCGCGGCGAGCTTCTGAAGCCAGACCACGTTTCCCGTGCGCGCCAACGCAACGAGGACGCTGCACGGGAATGTGGCAAAGAGGCTGACGAAAGAGATGATAAGGGTGAGCGCAAGGCCACCAAGTTTGCCGTGCGGATACTCGCCAATAAGCAGCATCAACCCATATTCCCGGAGAATTTCCACCATTACTTGACCCGCAACTGGAAGCGCTTTTCGAGCCGGGACGAGGCCCACATGATCGCAAATGAAATAGCCATGTAGATCGCAGTGGTGATCCCGTAGGCTTCGAATATCCGGAACGACTGCTCCTCCACATATCGCGCCTGATAGGAGAGTTCCGCGACGCCAATGGCAGCGCCGAGGCTGGTCGCCTTGAACAGGATCAGCGTCTGGCCGAGAAGTGCCGGCAGGGCGAGCCTCCACGCCTGCGGCAGAATCACCCATCTCATGGCGCCGAGATAGGGGAGTCCGATTGACCTCGCCGCCTCCATCTGCGCCGGGTGTATCGAGCGCAGCCCGCTACGAAAGTCTTCCGACATATAGGCAGCCTTGTTGAGAGCAAGGGCCACGATCGCATAGCCCATCTCGGCACCGATATCGTTTAGGAAATCATTGACCGAGTCGGGAAGGATAACGGCAAAACCGAAATACCACACGAAAAGCTGGATCAGGATCGGCACATTGCGGTGGTACTCGACAAAGGCGGCAACCAGAAAGTTGGTTGGCTTGAACTCGGTCGCCCGAATAACGGTCAGGATGATCGCCAGGAGCAGTCCGAAGACCCAGGAGACAACGAATAGGATCATCGTTGTCTCCAGGCCCTGCAAGATCATGTCGAGATACTGGCCCTGCAGGACCTTGCCGAAGTCGAGTTGGTAACCCATGCAATTAGGCCCTAGTCAGATCAGTTGGTAAACCAGGTTTCCTGCGGCTTACCGAATTCGAATTTGCGCGTAGACTTCAGGTCCGAGTCCTTGCCGAGCCACTTGTCGTAAAGCTTCTGGCCCTCGCCGGACGTTTCGAGCTGCGCAAGAAAATCGTTGGCCGCCTTTACAAGCTCCGGGGAACCCTTGCGGAAGGCAAAGCCCGAGGGCATCGACAGAAGCGGTTCATCCAGGAAACGGAGCGCCTTGATTCCATCGCCGGCATTACGCTCGACAGCCTTGCCCTCGGAGTAGCGGTAGACCGTCGCCTTCACCTTGCCCTGCTGGAGAGCCAGGAACGAGGCGGCACTCGTCTCGAAAGACAGGATTCGAGCGTCCGGCAGCCGCTTTTCGGTGAGCGGAATGAGAACCGATCCCTTCACGAGGCCGATGCGCTGGCCGGAGAGGTCGTCGACCTTCTTGATGTCGGACTGGTCAAGTACAACGAAGTTGAAATCTTCGGCGATGTAGGCGCCGCTGAAATCGACCTGCTCGGCACGTTCCTTGCTGTAGCTCAGCAAGGAGGCGAGCACGTCGACACGGCCCTGGACCAGCTCTGCCATGCGGGTTTGCGGCGAGACCGGCACCAGCTCGGCCGTCACGCCGAGCGACTGGGCAAACTGCCGGCAGATATCGATCTCGTAACCCGCCGGCTCGCGGCTCTTAGGATCCTGGAAGCCGAGCGGTGGGGAGTTCGTCAGAACACCGCAAGTGATCTTTCCGGCTTTTTTGACGTCGTCCAGCTGGCTTGCGGAAACGGAATGGGTCAAGGCCGCGAGTCCGATAACGGATGCGGCAAGCAGTGTCTTGAAGCTCATGATGTCCTCCTACTGAGCGTCCTCTCGCTGACTATCCGTTTAAGTGGGTTGCGCTATTCTCACAAATATATATTGAAGATGACGGTTATAAAAATCCGTTATGGGGGCATCAAGCAGGCGTGGCACTCGATCTCCTGAAACTGCGCTACTTCGCCAAGATCGCGGAGTTTGGTTCGTTCACGCGAGCCGCGCACGAGCTTGGCGTTGCTCAGCCAGCGCTCAGCCTCCACATGCGCTCGCTTGAAGAACAGCTTTCCGTACAGCTATTGACCCGTACGCCCCGAGGCGTCGTCGTAACGGAAGCCGGTACCACGCTCCTGACGCACACTCAGGCTATTCTCAAGGCGCTCGAGCAGGCCGAGGCGGCGACGAAGGAGCAAGCGAAAAACCCCACGGGAGACGTTTCGCTCGGCGTGCTCGCATCCATAGCCCCTCTTGTCGCCGTCCCCATCCTCAAGATTTGCGAGGAACGCTTTCCCAAGATCCGGCTGATGATCAGCGAGGGAGACAGCCAGACCCTGCGAGCTGCGATCGAGACGAAGGCGCATGATCTCGCGGTCAATCTTGGCGAAGTCGCTCGCCCCACGGCATCGCCGCTATTCGACGAGATGCTCTACGCCGTCGGCCCGGCCGGGCATTTCACCCAAGACGGATCGTCAATCTCAATCAGCCAGGCGCTGGAGCTTCCTCTGATTTTGCCGACGCGCCGCCACGGTATCCGGATCCTCCTCGAGCGTGAGGCGCTCATTCTCGGAAAGGCGATCAACATCGTGCGCGAAATCGAGGGCCTTGCGAGCACCAAGGCTGCCATCGGCGCAGGCTTCGGCTTCACCGTTCTTGGCCGCGGAGCAATCTTCGAAGATTTTCAGAAGGGCGCCTTGTCTGTACTTCCACTGGCAGGCAAGGGATTTACGCGACGGCTGGTTCTGGATAGCCCTGTCGATCATCCCCAGACCAAGGCCGTGATAGAGGTCAGGAATATCCTGGTCGAAGTCGTGCGCGATCTCGGTGAACAGGGAAACTGGTCGTGCGTCGCCTCGTGAGCCGGCATAGCGCCATTTGAGGGTCGGCAACCCGCGTAGAAAGTTGAAGCGGCAGGGATCCCCGCCGCCTCGCGATCTCGAACCAATTGATATCTACGACGTTGCGCGCACGCCGTTCAGGGGATCGGGTCGAACTTCAGTTCAGACAGCGGCACGACCTTGTCGGTGCGGGTCATTTTGTATTCGGTGTTCGGCCCGAGCCAGGTATCCCAGATCTTGTTGATCTCACCCGAGTTGTCGAGCTTGTGCAGGATCTCGTTTACCTTTGCGGTCAGTGCCGGTTGGTCCTTTTGCATGCCGATGCCGATCGGCTGATAGAGCATAGGGCCTTCGATCATGCGCATCTTCTTGCCGCGCACCTGGGATTCGTTGACAAGCTTGGTGATGGTCATGGTGTTTGCGACCATGCCGCGCGCCTTGCCTTGCTGCAGGGCGAGGTACGCCGAGCCCGTATCCTGGAATGTCAACGGTTCGGACTTGTTGAGCTTGATCGACAGTTCGGAGGTTGATCCCTTGCTGGAGGCCAGACGCTGGCCCTGATAGTCCGCCTTGGTCTTGCCCTTGTCGTCGGCAGGGACCATCAGCATTTCCTTGGCCATGTAGTATGGATCGCTATACTGAATCTGCTCGGCGCGGCTCTGCGTATAGGCTAAGTTTGCGACCGTGATATCGACGCGGCCGAGCTTCACCTCTGATACGCGAGCTTCGACCGAGATCGGCTTGATCTCGGCGGCAACACCGAGTTCGCGAGCAACTGCTTTGCAAAGATCGACGTCGAAGCCGACCATTTCGCGGGTCTTCACATCGGGGGACGAAAAGGGAGGAACGTCAGCGTAGGTTGCGCAACGCAGCGTCTTGTTGGCAAGGATCGTATCAAGCTGATCGGCCTTGGCAGGGAGCGCCGCGGCGCCGGCAAACATCAGTCCGGCAGTAATGCATTTCCAGTTCATTGCTGTTCTCCGTTGTTATGAAGCTTTGCCCGTCAGTGCCGCAGATCCGAGAGAAAGCGCTGCGCGCGTGGGTGACGGGGATTCTTGAAGAATTCATCCGGCGTCGCGGTCTCGAGGATTTCACCAGCGTCGATAAACCAGATGCGGTCCGCGACATCGCGCGCGAAATTCATCTCGTGCGTGACGCAGAGCATCGTCATGCCCTCGGCCGCAAGGCTCTTCATGACCGCCAGAACTTCGCCAACCATTTCGGGGTCGAGCGCGCTTGTCGGCTCATCGAAAAGCATGACCGGCGGCTCCATGGCAAGCGCTCGCGCGATTGCCACACGTTGCTGCTGTCCGCCGGAAAGCTGTGCAGGAAAGGAATTTGCCTTATCAGCAAGACCAACTCGGTCGAGAAGCTTGATTGCCTTTTCCCGCGCAACATTCGCAGGTACGCCCTTTATCTTGATTGGAGACATCGACACATTCTCGAGGACCGAGAGATGCGGGAAAAGATTGAAGCTCTGAAAGACGAAGCCGATCCGGCTGCGCAATTTGTTCAGCTCGGAGGCACGCATCTTCGCGTGAATGTTCTGGCCTTCGAACTCAATCGCGCCGCTGTTGATCTCCTCAAGGCGATTGACGGTGCGGATCAGGGTCGACTTCCCCGAGCCCGATGGCCCGCAAATCACGACCACCTCGCCGCGCTTGACCTCGGCATCGATGTTCTTGAGCACCTGGTAGTCTCCGTAGCTTTTGCTTACGGCTGCGAGGCGAATGGCCTGCCCATCCTGCGGCTTTGACTGTGGCGCGGTCATAGTTGCTCCGTGAGTGTCTTGAGGGGCAGGCTTTCGGCCGGGAGGCGGACGTTGACGGGCCCGGCGCGGCGGCGCGTAATGCGCTTTTCGACGGTGTTGGCAACGAAAGTGAGCGTCCAGCACAGCACGTAGTAAACCAGTGCAAGCACCAGGAAGACCTGGAATGGCTGCGTCAGGAGCTGGTTATTGACCTGGCTTGCGGCGAAGGTCAGATCTGGAACGTTGATGACATAGCCGAGCGTCGTGTCCTTGATCGTGGAGACGAAGGTCGAGATCATGCTGGGGATCATGTTGTAGAGAGCCTGCGGAAGAATGACGTAGCGCATTGCCCCCAGGTAGCTGTGGCCAAGAGCGCGAGCGGCATCCATTTGTCCTTGTCCGAGCGAAACGATCCCTGCCCGCACAACCTCGCTCAGAAAGGCGCCTTCGTAGATCACGAGCGTCACGAGCATGATCCAGAAGCTCGGCACGTCAGCGCCTGTCCATAGCGGCACGACGAAGTAGCACCACAGGATAAGCATCAGCAACGGCACGCCGCGCGTCACATAAACGAGGCCTGTAACCGGCCACCGCAGGATTCGGAACTTCGAGAGGCGAGCAAGCGCCAACAGAATGCTCAGCGGAAATGCAAGAGCGATCGCAAGAACGGACAGAACGAGCGTATTCGCCAGGCCACCAAGCGGGCCGTTCGGATATTGACCGATCAACAGGAGCAGCCAGTAGTCCTTGAGGATGTTGACGATATCCTGGATCATCGGCCGGCCCTCAGAGCGGGATCCGCGCGCATCGAGATGACGGCACCGGCACCCATGATGATGAGTGAGAAAAACAGGTAGATCAGCGTGCCGACGAGATAGATCTCGAACGTCCGGAAACTAACGTTGTCGATCTCCTTGATCGCGTGGGTCAGCTCCGAAGCGCCGACGACGATCGCCAGACTGCTGTTCTTGAAGAGGGAGACGGAATGATTGATGAGCGGCGGAAGCGCGTTGCGAATACCCTGCGGCATGATGACGAAACGCATCGCGGAAACGTAGCCATGACCTAGCGCCTTCGCGGCTTCCATCTGGCCTGGGCTCACGGCACGAAGCCCGGAGCGAAGGTCTTCGCTGAAGTAGGCTGCCTGACAGAGCCCGAGTCCGATTATTGCGAAAATAGCTTCAGCGTTGTGATCTGCGAGCCAGCCCGTAACGCCATCCGGCATGAGAGTGTAGATGCCGAAATACCAGAGCATCAACTGTACAAGCGTTGGGACATTCCGATGGTAGGATACATAGGCCTTGACGATTGGATCCGCGAAACGAAGTGGTGAAATCCTAAGTCCCAGAAGCAGGATCGCCAGCGTCATCGCCAACGTCCACGAGCCGATATAGATGATGAAGGTCATCTCGACGCCATGCAGAAGCAGGGAACGATATTCCGGGTTGGAAAGTATCGCCGAGAGATCGAACCCGTTCACGGCTTTGTCCTCTCGCCGGCCTTCTCACTAGCGGGCGATTGGGGCTTTGCTGTCTGCAAGCCACCCATGACTTGAAGGGTCGGCGTGATCTCCATATGGCCGATGTTGACGGCAACTGGAGCAGCGATTGCAAAAGCGATCGCGTCGGCGATATCGCTCGCTTGCGGCAATTCGAAGCCGTCGATGAAGCGTTGGCGAACGCTCGGATCGTCGCCGTGCACGTGGTTGAAAATATCTGTGGCGACGCGACCGGGGCAGACTTCTGTCACGCGGACGCGCTTGCCGAAGGCATCAATGCGGAGCTGGTTCGACAGCATGGCAACCCCAGCCTTGACAGCATGATAGGTCGAATTGCCCCCGAAATTATAGTTTCCGGCAATCGAGGAGATGTTGATGACATGGCCACGATCGCGGGCAACCATGCCCGGAACGACCAGACGGCAGATATGCAGGACGGCGCGAAGATTGACGTCGACAAGCAGGTCGATATCGGCTTCATCCGCCTCGAGGAACTTCTTCGGCCGATCGACGCCGGCATTGTTGACGAGGATGTCGAAGTCGATGCGCGCTGAAAGGCTGGCCATAGCCTGGCGGTCGGTAACATCGATGGCATGCGCGATGCATCCGGTTCGGGCAGCAAGTTCGTTCAAAGCCTTCTCACTGCGAGCGACGGCATGGACCTCGATGTCCTCGCGGCGGAGCCGTTCCACCACGGCTGCACCGATGCCGGATGAGGCCCCTGTTACCAATGCTGTCTTGTAATCTGAGAAAGGCATCTTGGTTCCCTTTTTGTTGGCTCGGACCTTAGCGGAGCTTTTAACCCTTGCCTAAGACCGATTATTTCTGACCTAATAAGCAAGTCTTATGGACCGGACGCCGCTATCCAGCGCCTCGGATTCGGCCTACTGCGGGCCCGAACTCGGGAGGTACGGCAGGCTGCATGCGTTGCAAAACCCGCCCGCAGCAGTAAGAATAAACGCCAAAAAGCATCGGAACGCCCTGCCCCAGATGGATATCAAGCGCCTCAAATCCTTTATCGTCATCGTCGACAGTGGCAGCATTACGCGCGCCGCCGACATACTGCATCTTGCTCAACCGGCGCTCAGCCAACAATTGGCCGCGCTCGAAGACCATTTTGGCCAGAAGCTGCTCATTCGCAGCCAGCAGGGCGTCAGCATGACCGACGCCGGCCACGCCGTTTACCGGCACGCGCAGATTATTCTGCGCCAGATGGAGCAGGCCCAGGCGGACGCTTCCGCGGCCGGAAATTCGCTAGCGGGTCGGGTCTCGGTCGGGCTGGTTCCGTTCAGCAGCGCGGCTATGCTTTCGGTCGAACTTCTTGCAGAGACCCGCAGACGCCATCCCGGCATCCTGTTGCATCTGACCGAAAGTGTCGGGCAAACCTACAGCCAGATGATCATGAACGGCCGACTTGAGATGGCGCTCATTCACGGCATCGGCCCAATCAAGGGTGTTCGCTTCGAGCCAATCCTCAGTGAGGAGTTTTATCTCGTCGCCCCGCACGACTTTTCGATCGATGCGGATACGAAGCCGGTTCCGGTCAGCGCCCTGGACGGAATCCCGCTCCTGCTGCCGCCGTCCTACAACTTCGTGCGGCGCGCCATCGAGACCGCATTTACGCGCAGTAAGATCAATCTCAAGGTGGTCGCCGAGGTTGAAGTCGTAAGGACGTTGGCACGCGCGGTTTCAAGCGGCCTGGGGGCGACGATCATGCCGAAAGCGATTGCCGACCGTATCGTCACCGAATCGAGCGAGCCACTGGTTTGCCGGATTGTTTCCCCAAGGATCGAGGAAACATTGTCCCTATGTACCTCCGACCAGAATGCACTGTCGGAGCCCGCCCTTGCGGTTCGCGATATCCTTGTCGAACTGACGGAGCGCCTCAAGGATTAGGAGCCCGCGAAGGCGGACTCCGCTGCTTGTCGGATCAGCGCATGTCGTCGCAGAATTGCGCAATCCTGGCGCAGCCCTCTCGAAGCATCTCAATGCTCGTCGCGTAGGAGATACGGAAATAGGGGCTCATCCCATAGGCCGCACCCTGGACAGTGGCGACATGGTGCTCATCGACCAGAGCCATGACGAAATCGACATCACTCTCGATCTTGCGTCCCCCTTTGGTTCTCTTTCCGATCAGCGATGCCATGTTGGGATAAACGTAGAAGGCGCCTTCCGGCTTATGGCAGCGAAGACCGTCGATCTTTGAGAGCGTATCGACGACGAAGTCGCGACGTTCCCGGTAAATCGAGGCACGCTCCTTGAGCAGATCCTGGGAGCCGTTCAAGGCAGCAATGGCCGCGGCCTGTGTGACCGTGGAAATGCCGCCGCTATTTTGGCCGTTGACGTTGCTGATGGCGCCAATCAATTCCTTGGAGCCGCTGGCGCAGAAGCCAAGCCGCCATCCGGTCATCGCGTAGGCCTTTGATACGCCGTTCATCGTCAGCACCCTGTCGTGAAGCCGCGGCTCCACCTCGGCGATGGTGCAGAATTCGAAATCGTCATAGACGAGGTGTTCGTAGATATCGTCTGTGAGAATCCAGATGTCCGGATGGCGCAGCATGACGTCTGCGATCGCGGCCATCTCCGCGCGCGAGCACGCTGCGCCCGTCGGATTGTTGGGGAAGTTGAGGAGCAGCCACTTGGTGCGCGGCGTGATCGCGGCCTCAAGATCTTCGGCGCGAAGCTTGAAACCGGATTGCTCGAAGCAGGGCACCGGCACCGGCGTGCCGCCCGCAAACTTGACGATATCGGCGTAGCTTACCCAGGACGGGGTCGGGATGACGACCTCATCGCCCGGGTTGCAGGTGGCGAGCATCGCATTGAAGATGACCTGCTTGCCGCCACCGGAAACGATGATCTGGCTGGCGTCATAATCAAGATTGTTATCGCGCTTGAATTTCCGCGATATCGCCGTTTTCAGCGCCAACGTCCCATCCATCGGAGGGTATTTTGTGTCTCCGCCGAGGGCTGCTGCATGAGCGGCCTCGATCGCATGAACTGGCGTCGGAAAATCCGGCTCGCCGGAGGACAGGCTTACCACCTTTATTCCCTTGGCAGCGAGTTCACGGGCGCGCTGGGTCATGGCGGCGGATGCGGAGATGGAAACGTTCTTCAGGCGGTCGGCTACGGAGGGCATGGTCCGATCTTTCACTTTCGGGAAAATGTGTGACGGGGCTGGTGGATAGTCAGGACGCGAGCTCAAAAACCGATGCGAGCTCGGCTCCGGCTTGCTTGATTTCATTTCGGATGAGTTTTGCGAGCTCGAGCGAGCCAGGCGTGTCGCTGTGGACGAGGATGGACCGTGCCGGCATGTTGATTACGGTCCCGTCGATCGCCTCGACAGTACCGTCGAGCAAGAAACGGCGCACGCGAGTGCGTACCGAAGCTTCGTCCTTGACGAGGGCTCCGGGGAGCCCGCGAGCAACAAGCTTGCCACTGGCATCATAGGCACGATCGGCAAGGAAAAGGGACAACGTCCTCAGGCGCGCACGTTTGGCGGCTCTTTCTATCTCGCTGTCCGGAGTGACGAAGATCACCAACCGCTCATCCACTTTGGCGATCGCGTCCACCATCATATCCGCAAGCCTGGAGTCGCGATTGACCATGTTTCCCATCGCCGCATGGAAGGAAAAGTGGCCGACGGTCATGCCCTCGGCCTTGGCGATCGCTTGAAGAGCGCCCAACTGATAGATCATCTGCTGGCGCAGTTCATCAGGTTGAAAGGCGATCTCACGGCGGCCGAAGCCTACCCTGTCCGGCAAACCGGGATGGGCACCGATCCCAACGCCGTTTTCCTTGGCCAGACGAACCATACGCGCCATCGTCTCCGGGTCTCCCCCATGGAAGCCGCAGGCGATATTCGCGGAAGACACGACACGCATCATGGCCTCGTCGTCGCAAAGACGATAGGGGCCAAATCCCTCACCCATGTCCGAATTCAGATCGATCTTCACCGTGTCCTCCATTCAGGTCCGAGACGCCCTCAGGCGATCACGCCGAGCGCGCGCTTGACCATTGTTGCCGTTCGGCACACGTCCTCGACATAGCGGTCGACAGCTTGTTCCGCGGCCCTAGCTTCAGCGTGAGTGGACCGCACGAATCGGATCTTTGTCCCGATACGCGCTTGGCCGAGACGCCAAAGATCGCTTTCGATCACGCCGGCGATTTTCGGATATCCGCCTGCGGTATTCGCATCGCTCATCTGAATGATCGGCTCGCCACCTGGAGGCACCTGAACAACGCCAGGCACGACGCCATGAGAGCGCATTTCCACCGGTGCCTCCGGTTTGATCGGCTCACCCGACAGTCGATAGCCGGTCCGGTCGCTCTGCGGTGAGATCCGCCAGAGCTGGCTCCAGAACCGGTCCGCATCGGACGCAAAGAGGTCGTGCTCGCCTGCTGGAATTGCACGGACGTGCAGAACATCATCGATCGAGGAGGGGAAGATGCCCTGTAGAGCGGCAGCAGGCTCAACTACGGCGACCGGGCGGTACTGCACCTGGCTTTCAACCGGCGCGATCGCAAGTGCGTCGCCCGCAGCAAACGGGCGTCCATGGCTGCCACCAAAACCACCACGCAACGTCGTGCTTCGTGATCCCATGACGACCGGTACGTCCACGCCGCCGGCAACGGTGATATAGACACGGGCCATGCGACGCGGCTGGCGAATTTCCAGGACATCGCCCGGTACCGCTCGGTGGACACACCAAGACATCACGTCGCGATCATTCAACAAATTGGCGCCATCAGCGCCTGTGACCGCAAACTCGGCGATCGCGGCGAAACGCACCTTGAATGGAAAGGTTTGAAGTTCGATCGCGGCCGCGTCCTGCGCGTTGCCAAGAAGGACATTTCCGACCCGGACCGCGAGCGGATCCATCGCACCGCTGGCCGAGACGCCGATCGCACGATAGCCGGGACGGCCCAAGTCCTGGACAGTGTTGAGCGGGCCGGTTTGGACAATCTCGATCACAACTCGATCCTTTCCGGGAGAAAGCGTACGACATCGCCGGGTGCCATGAGCGCGGGGGTGGCTGATGTCGGATCGAACATCTTCTGGTCGGCGTGGCCGATCGAGTTCCAGCCGTTGGGGCCGGTCAGCATAGCAACGCCGGTCTGCATTCCCCCGATTGTGACGGATCCTTTTTCCATGCGCAGCGACGGCACCTTCTTGCGCGGCATATAGATGCCTGGATTGAGGCCATGCAGGTAGCCAAAGCCGGGTGCGCTTCCGAGCGCGAAGACCCGGTATGTTGCTTCATGATGGAGTTTGACGACTTCGCGGTCGCTCAGGCCCGAATGATCACAGATGGCCGCAAGGTCCGTGGCATATTCGCCACCGTAGACCACGGGGATCTCGATGGTTTTGCCGTTGAGATCGACACTACGGGCCTCCCACCAGGCAGCCTGGAAGCGCTCGACAAAGAATCCGGGGTCCTCCGGCGTTTCCTTGAGGATTGCGAGCAGATTGGTCATGCCCGGAATGACCTCTCCAACGTCATCCCATTCCCCGACCAAGCGCGCCACCGCCCAAATAAGTCGTTGTGCCGGCAAGTCGAAATCACCGGGAGCCTCAAGCAAGAAGGATCGGGCACCAATAAACGAAATGCGAGCGCCCTCGCGAAGGTTGGATGGAGTATCGCAACGGGGCGGGTTGTTGGCTGGCTGGATCGTCATGGCGTTTTCTGGATCTCGAACAGGGGGGTTCCGAAACCTGTCAAGGTCTCAGGCGCGATAAGCTGCCGCCGAAGCAGGCCGGAGTGTGTTGCCACCAAGGGAACCAGGATCGGGCCGATTGCCATGAAACCGAGGATTTCACCCTGCGATATCTCGCGCGCGTCCTCGTCATTTTCGACCGCAACCGGTCGAAAATGACCAGCGATCGGCGCCTTGATGACCGCGTTGTCGGCGGAGTTGCCCGGCGCAACCTTCAAGTGGGAAACTTCGATATCCTTGTTCGTCGAAACGACGATCCTGACATGGCCGTCCCGCGTGGTGATCTCGAGACCTTCGACGCCGGCCCTCGTGAGCGCGTCGGATAGAGCAGCGATCGTCACCGGATCCGAAAGACCGATGGCACTCATGCCGGCCTCCTCTGCTTGAGCCAGTGCTCGAGGTAATGGATGTCGGTCTCGCCCCGGCCAAACTCCTCGTCATCAAGAAGCGCGCGCAGGAACGGTAGGTTCGTAGAAATTCCGCCGATGCGCGTCGCTGCCAGGGCATCGCGCATCCGGGCGATTGCAGCAGGCCGGCTCTCCGCGTGGACTATAAGCTTGGCAATGAGCGAATCGTAGTAGGGCGATACCCGGTATCCTGCATGGATATGCGTGTCTACGCGAACGCCTGGACCTTCTAGGAAGCTCAGATCGTTGATGGTGCCGGCCGATGGCAGGAAGCTGTCGGGATCTTCAGCGTTGATACGGCACTCGATCGAATGACCGTTGCATACGATCTCGGCCTGGCGAAAGGCTAAGGGACGGCCCTGGGCGACACCGATCTGCTCCTTGACGATATCGACTCCGCTCGTCATTTCGGTGACCGGGTGTTCTACCTGAAGTCGGGTGTTCATCTCGATGAAATAGAACCGCCCGTCTTCGTAAAGAAACTCGAAGGTTCCGACGCCGCGATAACCGATCTGCCGACAGGCTTCGACACAGGCTTGACCTACTGGGCCGATCGTATCGGCCGCAATCCCCGGAGCGGGCGCTTCTTCAACCACTTTCTGATGCCGGCGCTGCATTGAGCAGTCGCGATGGCCGAGCCACACCGCGTTGCCGTGGTTGTCGCAGACGACCTGTATCTCGATATGGCGTGGATGCTGCAGGAACTTTTCCATGTAGAGTTCGGCTGAACCGAACGCCTGGCGGGCTTCCTCGCGCGTCAGCGCGATCGCTTCATGAAGCTGTTCCGGCCCGGATACGACGCGCATTCCACGTCCGCCGCCACCGCCTGAGGCCTTGATTATTACAGGGTATCCGATCTCACGCGCGGTGCGCTCGACCAGTTCACGGTCATCGGGAAGTGCAGTGTCCGGACCGGGAACGCACGGGACCCCAGCCGATATCATCGCGCGCTTTGCAGCGATCTTGTCGCCCATGGTGGCGATCGCGGAGGCGGGTGGTCCGACGAAGACAAGGCCTGCGCCATCGATCGCTTCCGCGAACGAGGACTTTTCCGACAGAAAGCCATATCCGGGATGAATGGCACCAGCACCGGTCAATCGCGCGGCAAGAAGGATCGCGTCCTGGTTCAGGTAGCTCTTGGCCGCTGCAGAAGGCCCGACACACAGGAAGTGTTCCGCCGCTTCGCCATACTTCGCAGACCTGTCCGCCTCGGAGCAAATCATCACGGTCTTGAGTCCGAGCGAATGACAAGCTTTCTGGATTCTGACCGCAATCTCGCCGCGGTTGGCGATGAGCACGGTATCAAAGCTCGCATTGGCTTTCTCGACGACGAGGCAAACGCTCATTCGGCAATCTCCGCAAGCATGTCACCTACTTCGACCTCGGCGCCGTCGACATCCGTAAGCGCGGCGATACGCCCCGCGCGCGGCGCTGCAACGCGATTGAAGACCTTCATGGCTTCGATGATGAAAAGGGTCTGCCCCTCCTCGACCACGTCGCCGATTTGAACGAATGGCGGCTCACCGGGAGCGGGAGTGCGATGCAGGATGCCGAAAACAGGAGCAGTCACGGTCTCGAAAGCCACGCCAGCGGTTGCAGATGCGAGCGACGTCAGTGTTGACGCCGGGGAAGCAGTGCCTTCCTCCGCACTCAGTTGATCACGTACGCGGAAGATGCGAACAGTCGTGTCTTTTTCCGTGACGGACAGTTCGGTGACATTCGACCGCCCCACGAAATCGATCAAGGTTTTTATCTTCTCCAGATCCATCAACATCTCGACACATTGGAATGCAGCTAGCGATGACGGCCCGTGCCGAAATCGGTGTTTGAATTCGTAGCATGATGAGTATGACGATGGGGTCAGACGAAGTTTTGATGACCGAAAGAATCTGGGCAGCATCCGGCGCTAACGCCAATCTCGTTGCCAGGAGTTGGACGACTAAATTTAGAGTACGGCGTTATGATTTTGGGCCGCAAGCGCGTTGGCCGGTCTTGAAGGGACCAGAACCTTCGACCCATGATTTCATTGCGGGCTCCAGCGGCCCGGGCTTCGGTTTCTAATCAATCAACGTTCACTTCGCAGAGCATGCTTGACACGCACGATCAGTAGCGCGACGGCCCCAACTACAATCGGAATCGACACGAGCACGACCTTCAAAATTCCGAGGAGGTAGTAGCCAATCGCGATGACGGAGAAGCCCTCCACCGCCCGCTGGATCTTTACCTGAGTGGCCGCACGCTCGTCCGGGAACCACTACGCCGGCCCAGCCTTCTGCCGCGGCGAGCGTTGTTGTCGAGGTAACGCTCAGTACCCGCGAAGATCCGAGCAGGCCATATACGATAGCGGGGACTAACGCAGTGTAGAGCCCAACCGCCACAGGCAACCCCGCGACCGTCGCGTAGGCCATCGCCTTGGGCAGCACCACGGTTGCAGCCGTCAGGCCAGCAATGACGTCGAAGCGGGGCGCATCGGAGGGGCGGCTGCTATTGCTGGCGCGTTATAGTTTGCCGATCCTAGCGTAGGGTCGGCCGCTCGCCGGCACCAGCGATCATATCTGGATGCTTCGGGGCAACCTTGGTATAGTGTGTACCTCCTGAGCCAACGGTAGGGTCGCTCTTCTGTGGAAAATCCCGTTACTGCGATCTCATCCCGTAGCGCGCTTTTGCGAACCCTGATGCCGGCACACGCAGCGCTGTCGCTGGCGGAATCGTCCCTGGACCGTCGCGATCTGGTCAAGTGCATTGGCAGGATCCGCGCGGGAGCCGCGACGATGGGTGATCCCATGCCTTCGACGGTTTCTCTGACGGGAGACCAAGATGCCCGATGATACGACTCCTGCCGGCGGCACCCACCGTCAACTCGGGCTTGGCACAGCCGGCCTGATTGAGCGCAGCATCACTTTGCTGATGGTCGTGGTCCTGCTTGTCGGCGTGCTCGCGATATTGAAGCCCTTTGCCGCCGCCATCCTTTTCGGGGCGACGTTGGCGATTGCCGCCTGGCCCTTGCGCCAATGGATGATCGGCCGAGGTGTCGGGCCTCGCCTGACTGCAGCGCTGCTTCTCCTGCTTTCGCTTCTGGTGATCGTGTTGCCGGCACTGATCATGGCTCCGGTCCTCACCGACGAACTGAAGGCGTTCACGGAGAGCGTCGAGAACTACTTCGCGGCAACACCACAACGTCCCGGCTGGATCGAGAACGTCCCCCTGATCGGTGGCAAACTTGCTTCTGCATGGGATGGTCTACTAGAAGCGAAGGGTGACGTCGCCACTGCACTTGCACCCCAATCCGAGATTTTGCAGCGGTGGCTAATCACGGCGGCGCGTGCGCTTGGCGACAGCGTCGTCCAGATGATCCTGGCGCTGATCGTGGCAACCATGTTTTGTATCAACGGGAGCAAGCTGGTTGAAGAACTGGATAGCATCGTCGTCCGGCTGGGCGGGGCAACGGCGCATGCCAGCCTTCTTGCAGCGGCCGGCGCGGTTCGCAGCGTCTCCTATGGCGTGATCGGCACAGCTCTCGCGCAGGCAGCGCTACTGGTGCTCGGCCTGGCACTCGCAGGTGTGCCTGGTGCGACCACGCTCGGCTTCGTCGGCCTACTGCTCTCCATCAGCCAGATCGGAGCCCCCCTCCTGGTGCTGATCTGGGGTGGTGCGGCGTGGTGGCTGTTCGGACAGGGCCAGGTCGGATGGGGGAGCTTCATGGTCGCATGGGGAGTTTTGGTCAGTATGGTCGACAACGTTCTCAAACCATGGCTGATCGGTCGCGGCATTCGAATGCCTATGCCTCTGACGATCCTGGGCGTCTTTGGTGGCTTTATCGCCTTTGGCTTCCTTGGTCTGTTTATTGGACCGACGCTGCTTGCTGTCGCTTTCGTCCTGCTGCAAGCATGGCGGACGAGCCCGCCCGGCTAACAACTGGCTTCCAATTGGATCGCGGCAAAGGCGAGTTACCGAGGATTGCCGCTTAAACTTCCAGAAGATGTCGACGGACTTCGTCTCCTTGGAGCCAAGCGGAATCGGAGGTGTCGATGCAAGTGCTCTAGACATCAACATGGACGCAGAAACGCGCAAGAAGCGCGGCGGCTTGCCCGCATCTGGGACAGCGGTGGGTCAAATGCGTTGGCCGGCGAAATATGATATATTCTTGCATATTACGAGGAGGTGAACCTGCCAGATGTAGCCGAAAAGGCGAGGTCGACAACAATGATGGGGGGTGAAAAAGGTAAGTGGCTGACGCAACCCAAAACCAATTGGCGCGCTGGCTGCCGGGGTTTCAATTTCTTCGTCAATACAAGGCTGCCTGGCTTTTCCATGATTTTGTTGCAGGGATCGTGCTGACCACCATGCTGGTGCCGGTCGGCATCGCCCATGCCGCAGCGTCGGGGACACCTGGAATTTACGGGCTCTAGGCGACACTTGTCCCTTGTTAGCCTATGCGGTGTTTGGCGTATCGCCGTCGACCGAGCCGGCTCCATCAGGCGCAGTTCGGGCCGACAGCGAGGGCCGGTGATTCCTCGGAGCAACGCCGGCTGGCACTTGCAACAGGAAATTGCGGAATGTCCACGCCGCTGCACGAATGCGTGAATGCTGACACAACAAGGATGTCGACTTCGGTTACCAAAATGGGAGCATGTCATGGCAGAGGACAAGATGAAACTGGATGTGGATTTTGACCAGAAGCGTGAGATCCCTGTGGGGGACAGCGGCCGCGTACGCTTTCGTTTCCGCGACATTGCCGTGGAGCCCGGAAAGTCGGTTTCGCTTAAGGATTTCGACCCGGATTTTACCGGCGGCTATGACGACAAGGCCGGGGCGCTCGAAAAAGTGGCGGCAAACGTCGACCGCCTGTCTGCGATGCAGGAAGTTCTCTATGCCCAGGATAACTACGCCCTATTGATCATTTTTCAGGCCATGGACGCGGCGGGCAAGGATGGCGCGATCCGCCATGTCATGTCCGGGATCAATCCGCAGGGCTGCCAGGTCACAAGCTTTAAGGCGCCGTCGGCGGAGGATCTAGATTATGGCTATCTTTGGCGCGCATCAAAGGCGCTGCCAGGGCGCGGCATGATCGGCATTTTCAACCGATCCTACTACGAGGATGTTCTGGTTGTCAGGGTTCACCCGGAACTGCTTGAAAAGCAAAAGCTTCCGGCGCGCGCTCGCAAAGGAGATATCTGGCAACGCCGGTTCAAGGAAATAAACAATTTTGAAAAATATCTTCGGCAAAACGGCACAATCGTTTTGAAGTTTTTTCTCAATGTCTCCAAGAAGGAGCAGAAGAATCGCTTCCTGGCGCGGATAGACGAGCCAGAAAAGAACTGGAAGTTTTCACCGGCGGATTATGCAGAGCGAAAACACTGGGACGACTACCAAAAGGCGTTCGAGGATATGCTGGAAAACACCAGCACGGAGTGGGCTCCCTGGTTCGTCATTCCGGCCGACAACAAATGGTTTGCCCGGCTGGCGGTTTCGGAGGTGATCTCCGGGGCCTTCGAGAGGATCGATCTGCAGATGCCTGTGGTCAGTGAAGCGCGAAAGAAAGAACTGGGGCAGATACGAAGCCAGCTTCTCGACGAAGAGGACTGATGGCGCGGCTCTGTCGCTGGCATGTTGTCCGTCGCCACCCCGTGCCTGTCGCTTCAGGGCAGCGCGGTGATTTGAAACACGTGGTAGCCCCACGGCGGCAGATCGAGATAGAGCCCCCTTGAGACGAGGGCGCTCCCGTCGCGGTCATAGCTGGCGAGACCCATCAGATCCTTGAGCCGCACCGCTCGACCGGCCAGGTCGGGGAACGGGAGCTGGACAAAACACTGGCTCTGGTTTGGAGCATAGTTGACGACGATCATCTGCCGCTGGCCGTCATTCTTCTCCCAGGCCCAGGAGATGAAGCAATCCGACGTCCAGTTGCCCTCCCAGGCCGGCACGCAGTCGAGCAGACGCCACTGGCCGTCGCGGACGATCGGCTCCCGGAGCACTGCCAGAAGGTCTTCGTAGAACTGCTGGCAGGCCTCACTCACCGGCTCCAATGGCGCACGGATCAAATGCGGCGAGATGCGCTTCTTCCGCCCCTCGAACTGGCCCTGATGAAAGAACCGCAGTCCAGGCGAAAGGAAGGTCACAATCGCCGCGGCTTGGTGCATCTCGGGCGTGAAGGTCGCAGCGACCCGGGGCTCGTCGTGGTTCTCCAAAAACCGAGCAAGCTTCTGCTGGTAGTCGAGCCCCGCGTACAGATGCTCGCGCACCGGCCGCGCGTGGCGCTCCCGCAGGCGATCGTAAAGCCGCTTGTCGTAGGCGTAGTCGAAGCCCTGCTGCTGCAGCGTCCATTCCATGTCCCAGTACACCTCGGCCATGAAGGTAAACCCCGGGAATTGTTTGCGGACGCGTTGCGTCGCTTGCGGCCAGAACGGCTCGGCGTGGATGTGCCACGTCCGTTCGAATACCTCCGGCAACACCAGCATCGCCATGTCGCAGCGGACCCCGTCGCACTGCTTGGCGATGCGCAACAGCTCGCCGATCATCGCGTGCTGCAAGTTCGGATTGCCGTAGTTGAGCTGCAGCGTGTCGGGCCAGCCGTCGAAATACGGGTCGCGGCCGTAGGCTAGCACCAGCGGCCCTTTCGACGTTCGCACGCGGCAATAGTTCTGCGGTGCCTTTGCGAAATCGGCGTCGCTGCCGTGGACGAAATAGTCGGGATGTTGTTCGAGCCACGGGTGATCCGGCGCCATGTGATTTGGCACGAAGTCTAGCAGCAGCCGCAGGCCACGCTGCTTGAGCCGTTCGCGCAGGCGCGCCAGCGCAGCATCGCCACCCAGACTGGAGTGCACGGTGTAATCGGCTATGGCGAAGCCCGATCCTGCGATGTCTGTCTCGCGCAGGTCGGGCAATGTCTCCTCAAACTGGTGGCGCCAGTCTAGGTTGGTGCGAGATACACTTTGTGCCGCTGGACCGGTCTGCCAGACGCTTAGCAGCCAGATCCAGTCGAACCCCATCTCGGCAAGGCGCTCCAGCTCAGTGTCGGGAATGTCATCAAGCGCGGCCGGCCGGCCGAGCCCTTGGGACAGCTCGGTAAGCCAGACGCGCGTGTTGATCTGAAAGAGCGAGGGATGGAATCCCGTGTTCATCTCAGTTCCCTCTCCGCAATGGCTGCTCCTCTATCCGCTGCCTCGCGAGGCAGCTCCATACGCCCGTTCCCGGACGAGGCGGTCCACGAACCGCCGTTTCTCCTTCTCCTCCAGAATGTCGGCGGCGCTGGTACGGCCGAAGAGGTCGAGCAGGCGCGCGATCACGCCCGTCCAACCGGTCTGGTGACTCGCCCCGAGGCCCGCCCCGTTGTCCCCGTTGAAATATTCGTAGAAGAGGATGAGGTCGCGCCAGTGCGGGTCCTCCTGAAACTTCGCGGTCCCTCCATAGACCGGGCGACGGCCGTTCGCGTCTCTCAGGAAAATGCTCGTGAGCCGCTGCTTTATCTCCTGAGCCACCTCGAAGAGCGTCATGCGGCGACCGGAGCCGGTCGGACACTCGACCGTGAAGTCGTCGCCATAGAAACCGTAGAGATTGAGGAGCCCACGCACGATTAGCGCGTTGACCGGCATCCAGACGGGGCCCCGCCAGTTCGAGTTCCCGCCGAACATCCCCGTGTCCGACTCGGCCGGCAGGTAGGAGACGCGGTGGGCGTCACCCCCGACATGAAGAACGAACGGGTGGTCCTGGTGGTAGCGGGAGAGAGAGCGGACACCGTACGGGCTCAGGAACTCCCTCTCGTCGAGCATATAGCCGAGCACCCTCTCGAGGCGTTTCCTGGACAGCGGCGAGAGCAGGCGGCGCCCGGCGTAGCCGACGAAGCCGTGCTCGGTTGGAGCAACCTGCGCCACGACGTCGGGATGGCGCTCCCTGAAAAGGTTGACGAGTTCGCGAAGCTTTGGAAATCGTTCGAAGTCGTCTGGGCCGAAGATTGTGGAGGCGCAAAGCGGGATCAGCCCTACCATCGACCGGACCTTGAGGCGGGTCGCGGATCCGTCCGGCAGCCGCAGCACGTCGTAGAAAAATCCATCCGTCTCATCCCACATCTCGTCATTGTGCTCACCGATGCGGTCCATTGCGTAGGCGATCCACATGAAGTGCTCAATGAACTTGAACGCTGCCTCCTCGTAGACGGGATCGTGGTCGGCGAGTATGAGAGCGATCTCGATCATGCTCTGGCAGTAGAACGCCATCCAAGCGGTGCCGTCGGCCTGTTCGAGCGACCCGCCGGTCGGGAGCGGCGCGCTGCGGTCGAAGACACCGATGTTGTCGAGGCCGAGGAACCCGCCGGCGAAAACGTTCCGGCCGTCGGGGTCCTTGCGGTTTACCCACCAGTTGAAGTTGAGCATGAGACCCTGGAACGAGCGTTCCAGGAAGTCGATATCCTCCCGCCCGAGGGCTTGCTCCGTCCTGTAGAGAAAAAGCGTCGCCCACGCATGCACGGGCGGATTGACGTCGCTGAAGTTCCACTCGTAGGCCGGGATCTGCCCATTCGGATGCACATACAGGCTTCGCAGCATGAGGAGGAGTTGCGCTTTTGCGAAGTCCAAATCGACGACCGCGAGCGCGAGCGTGTGGAACGCGAGGTCCCATGCGGCATACCACGGGTATTCCCACTTGTCGGGCATGGAGATGATATCGCCATTGAACATGTGGAACCATTCGGCGTTGCGCATCCGCCGCCTGGAGGTTCCGACGAGAGGATGCGCCTCGTGCTCCTTGAGCCAGGTGTCCACGTCGTAGAAGTAGTACTGCTTCGACCAGAGCATCCCCGCAAGCGCCTGGCGGTGGACCCGCCGCTCGTCCTCGTTCAGCGACCCGGGGGTAATCCGCTGGTAGAACTCGTCGGCATCCTTTTTGCGGGCGGCCACCGTCGCATCGAAGCTCTTCGCGAACGGCCTCGCCGGCAGCCTTGCTGACAATCGCAACCGGACGATCGAGGCACCGCCCGCCGGCACGTCGAGAATGTAACGCGCCGCGGCCTTCGTGCCGGTCTTTTCCGGGTTGATGGCCCCGGTGTCACCAGTAACGACGTATCGGTGGAACGCGTCCTTGACGAACGGCGTCGGGTTCGGCTGCCCCCAGAGGAGGGAAACATTGCTCTCGTTCTCGGTGAAGAGAAATTCCGGACGTCCGTCGCACGCGAGCGTGTAGTCGCCGACCTCGGGGTGCGAGGCGTGGATGGTCCCACAGGCTTCCCGCAGGAGCGGCTTGGCCCCATTTTTCCCCCACGACCACGTGTTGCGGAACCAGAGCGTCGGCAGCACGTGGAGCCGCGCGGCCTCGGGCCCCCGGTTATGCACCGTCACCTGGATCAGCATGTCCTCAGGGTCTTCCTTGGCATACTCGAGGAACACGTCGAAGTAGCGGTCGTCGTCAAAGACAGAGGTATCGAGCAGTTCGTACTCGAACTCCTCCCTCGACCGGTGCCGGCTGGTCTCGACGAGGTCCCGATAGGGGAACTCCCGCTGGGGGTACTTGTAGAGATACTTCATGTAGGAATGTGTAGGCGTCGAGTCGAGGTAGAAGTAGTATTCCTTGACGTCCTCGCCGTGATTTGACTCGCTGTTCGTGAGCCCGAACAAACGCTCTTTCAGGATCGGATCGTGCTCGTTCCAGAGCGCGAGCGCAAAGCAGAGCCGCTGGCCGTCGTCCGAGATGCCGCCAAGGCCATCTTCGCCCCAGCGATAGGCCCGCGAGCGCGCCTGGTCGTGGGTGAAATAGTTCCAGGCGTCGCCCGACTCGCTGTAGTCCTCGCGTACCGTGCCCCACTGCCTCTCGCTCAGGTAGGGGCCCCATTTCTTCCAGGCCCCCCCCGCCTCTCTGTCCTCCTCGAGGCGACGTTGTTCCGTGACAAGGACGGACCGCGACGGCTGCGCCGGCTCGGCTTGCGCCCTTGCGCCCGATGGACCATTCGACATAGTTCGGCCCCCTCATTTTCCGTGGATACGCATGCGCGGAGTTCTGGCTCGCGGCATGTGTTGATTGTAGCGGAAATGCTGGGGGTCATGTTCAAATTTAGCGGAGAGCTTTCGCCGGCAACGCAAAGCGGAGAATTTCAAAGCCCCAGAGGACCGGCCTTGAGCGGAATCGAACTCGCGCCCCCATGGATCAGAACACCACGTCGCTATTAGGCATCGATTTTAGCACCAAATGGTGCTATGCGTGCAATAAGGCGCGGGAGATTGAAATGCGATCCACCATAAATCTTGACGACAACCTCCTGGAACGAGCCAAATCCCTGACAGGCACGAAGGAAACGGCGGCTCTTGTCCGTTTGGCGCTGGAGACGCTTGTGCGCGTTGAATCTGGCAAGCGGTTGATCGCTCTTGGCGGCTCTATGCCGAACGCCGAGGCTGCCCCTCGCCGCCGGAGCGAAGTGGCCAAGTGATCCTTGTAGATACCTCAATCTGGATCGACCATTTTCGGTATGGAGACGCCGACCTGAAAAAAATCATCGAGGATGACCGTCTGCTCTGCCACCCTTTTGTCGTTGGCGAATTGGCTCTAGGCAGTCTGCGAGAACGAGATGCCGTTATCGCGTTTCTCTCGGCTCAACGGGAAGCCGTGATCGCAACTCATGCAGAGGTAATGACTGTCATTGAGCGCCACTCAATATTCTGTATGGGGATTGGCTACACTGATGCGCACCTGCTGACTTCAACACTCCTTGACCGAAGAACCAGCTTGTGGACGCGAGACAAGCGCCTAGCGGCCGCAGCACAGAAGGTTGGTGCGCCGGTTTTTCTATCCGCGCAAATGCCCAACTAGTATTGAAGCGATGCACTCCCTCAGCATTTTTTACTATTGAGGGAATCGAACCGCAGGGGCATTCTGCGCTTTCTCGTTTCGCCACTTGGTCCAAAGGATAAAAAGGGGAGGTAGCGCGTACCTTTTCCCCAAACGGCGACCGATGCATTCTTCCCAGGCAGCATGATACGAACTCAGCCGGAAGGCGGAGGAACGATACGCAAGCCTTGCCAACAATCTGGCCGAGCCTTGCCGCCCTGATCGTCCAGCTTTCCGGTGCCTACGACACGATCATCGCCGCCGCCACCTCGACCGACAAGAACGTCATGCCGCGCGTGGCAGCCCTGCTCGACGTCGCCCAGGTTTCTGAGATCATCGACGTCGTCTCCTCAGACCCCTTCAAGCGGCCGATCTACTGGGGGTACTTGTAGAGGTACTTCGTGTAGGAATGTGTAGGAGTCGAGTTGAGGTAGAAGTAGTATTCCTTGACGTCCTCGCCGTGATTTGACTCGCTCTTCGTGGGCCCGAACAAACGCTCTTTCAGGATCGCGCTCGTTCCAGAGCGCGAGCGCAAAGCAGAGCCGCTGGCCGTCGTCCGAGATGCCGCCAAGGCCATCTTCGCCCCAGCGATAGGCCCGCGAGCGCGCCGGGTCGTGGGTGAAATAGTTCCAGGCGTCGCCCTGCGGATGTGTCAGCTGGCATTTGAAAGGCTGCTTTTCCATTGACCACTTAATGATCTATATTCTGGTCAATAGGGAGTAAGTGCATGAAGCTTTCAGAGCGGGTCAAGCCAATCAGTTATCTCAAGGCGCATGCGCCCGAGATTATCCGGACGCTAAAGGACAATCCGCAGCCGGTCGTCATTACGCTTCATGGAGAGGCGAAAGCCATTCTTCAGGACGTCGGCCAATACGAAGAAACACAAGAGACGGTGGCGCTCCTGAAGGTACTGGCGCTCACCAACCGGCAAGTGGAGGAAGGCAAAGTGCGCCCCGTTGCGGACGCCTTTTCGCGCATCCGCAAGCGTCTAGCCGACAGCCAATCCTGATGCCATATCGTGTCGTTTTGCTGAGGAAGCGGAACGCGACATCGAGGAGCTCTATCACATCATCGCTAGCCGCTATGGGACCGAGGCGGCAGAGCGCATCCTGACGGAAATTGAAAGCACCTGCGCCGAGCTTGAAGCACTCCCCGCCGGCGGAAATGTACCGAAGGAGTTGGCGGGTATCGGAATCTCCGAATATCGGGAACTGCACCATAAGCCGTGACGCATGATCTATCGCAGGCCACTGATGTCGTTGTCTACTGCGTCGTGGACGGACGCCGTGACATGCAGGCGTTTCTGGAGCGAAGGCTGCTGCGCTGATGTTAGGGCGGCGCGGTTTTTGGTTGTTATATCATCGACTACGACGGGATCCCGGCGGGCGTCGCTGAATGGAACCGACCAGCCTCAATGAACGGCGGCCGACGTCGGCGCGTTTACCCTGGTGGCCTCTTGGCCAACATAAGTGGATATCAGCATTGCGGCAATCTCGTCCAAGGACCGGTAACCCTCGTTGTATAGTTCTATCGCGGCCAGGCAGAGTACGCTTGTCGACTGCTCATTGGGGATAATGCCATAATGGCGATGCCAGGCCTGTACAGCTTCGGACATCGTTCGAAAATCAGGTTCCGGCTTCTGCAGCACAGGCTGTTCCTTAGTTACTTATTCTCGGAGGCCAGTTCACCCGGCTTGAACGAACCAGGCCCGCCTTCTGACGAAATGGCATCTGAACTCGCCTTTTCGTCTCCAGGTATCGTTGTCGCGCTGTGATGCGAAGGCGAAGACGTCTGGGGCAAGTCGTCGTCTTCGGCCAGTTCGCGCTCAGCCTCATACCAACGTCGATCCTGGCCTTCCGGACGACCCTCCGGCTCCCGCTTCTCGAACGCCCGGCGTCTCACGTGCTCCGTGTCCATGAAAGCCTCCATTGTTGGCAATCATAAACGTTCGCTGCACGGAGTGGTTCCTCGATTGCCGGTGGGGTCGCAATGACATTTTTGTGCACGATACGGGCATCTAACTCCGGATCCTGACCCGGATAAGACACTGACGCTGTTTCAAGCTCAAATGCGGTGAAGCACGGAGGGGTGGAATGTCTGACTTCCCAGCCCGGCGGCTGGCGACATAAAACTGAGCCGCGGTCTGGGCTGATCATGAACTTCCGGGGTACTTGGCTGCTACGGGCCTAGACAACGCTCAGCCGCCGCCTCGAAATTCGGAATGATGCCGAGCACCGCGGCAAAGGTGTCGAGCAGCGACGCATCGAATGTCGCCTTCACCGCCTCGAAACCCGACTCGAGCTCCATCTCGGACGGGATTGCACAGCTGGAACCTATCAAACCCACACGTATTTGTTGCGTCCGATAACTTTATCTAACTTGACCGATTATAATTTTTTGATACCTGTGAGGAAACAGGCAAAATGAGCGAGGATACCATCTTGAGATCCAACCTTATCTAAATCTGCAAAAGCGACTTTCTGACTGTCGTTTTGTTCTCTACGCAAATATCTCTCTAGTGGGACATTTGCTTTGGAGTCAGCAGGTAAATTTCGCTGGCGTAGATAACTGCTGGCTCAGATGAGGCGAGGTATACCTCGGCCATCTGAGCACCACGCATGTGATCTATCCTCGAAAAGAGGTAGGTTGTTCCATGTATTCTAAATCTAAAGATTCTTCATCTGATAACATAACGGAACTAACGGCAAACATCGTTACCGCCTACGTAAGCAGACACGATGTTCCCGTGCAGGACTTGCCTTCACTTATCGCAAGCGTTCAAGCCGCGTTAGGACAGGGGCATAAGGTTCCTGAAGCTGTACCGGAAACAAGGCCTTCGTTCGCCTCGCATCAGCGCCCAGCTGTGCCTATCGAACAATCGATAGAAAAGGATCACTTAATTTGCTTGGAAGACGGCCGGAAGTTCCGCTCGCTGAAACGGCATTTGAAAACTCAGTACAATCTAAACCCTGACGAATATCGAATTAAGTGGGGTCTTCCGCCCGAATACCCGATGGTTGCCCCCTCTTATGCCGCTCGGCGCTCATCAATTGCCAAGGGCATCGGTTTGGGCGTCAACGTATCAAGACGGTCAAACAAGCAGGAAGAGTAGGCTCCAAAGAGGTTAAAGCGGGAAATCTCGCTTTAACCTCATGAAAAGGGCATTGGCTCCAAACGCTTCATTTCATCTGTACAAAATAGGCTTATCCACTTGTTATCATTATTATTATGATCGCCCGGGTTCATATGGATAAAGAAATCCGGAGATACGATTCGGCAAAAGTGCAGCTGGGTTCCAGGCAGGTTGATAGCGCGAGAGTATACATAGATGTTGCTGGAGACAGATAGAATATTTTCTGCGAGCCTCTCGATGTTCCTGTCTGGTATGCTCGTTCCTATCTCCAGTGGAGCGACTTCGACGCCAAGCTCAAATCCTGCTTTGTTCGCGGCTTGGAAATTTTCTTTGAGAAACGTGCTGCCGTAGTCTCGACTGTTGAAGAATTCCATTTGGGGAAGCAGTAGAGATGTTTGCCAAGCTTCTGTAAAGGCCTTCGTTGTTGCCATTTCGGGATTGAGATCAGCAGAGCAGCCGCAGGAGAAATTGACTAATGCATCTGCATCGTTCGAGCGGTACTCGCAACACTTGACGCTGACCCCCGCCAGGAAGGAAATGTCGATTAATCTCAGGTTGCCATTGGAAGACATTTGATCGTGAATTTTCTGGGCCTTCCAATCTGTGAGGCTGCCCCGCAGACTGTTCCCCTCGATAGCGTTGCAGCGTCGGGAAACCCACATAGCCGTTGTGCACTGCCTTTCAACGAACTCCAACAGCGCGCCCCGAAACGCGTCGAGTTCATTGCGATGTATTGCCGAACCGGACGTATCACGTATCGGTGCGAATAGAGCGTCGCGCTGTGCGTCAAAACTGTGCAATGACAGAAGAATTGCCGGGTAGAGAGCTTTGCTATCGGAGCCCAAGCGGCTAACGTCCACAAGACGGAAGTTCGTGCCGTGCACGTCGTCGCGAACATCATCGTGGCAGGTTTGCTGGAGCGCAAACGCCAATGCGGCCTGTTCATCGACGTTAAGTCGCATGTCTGCAATGGCACCTGATTGTGTAGAGGTTACAGCTCGGAACGCCGTATAGCGTTCAAAATATTCTCCCATGGCTTTGACCGCCGCGCCTGGGCCAAAACCAAACCCGTGACCGTTGAGATCGTTGGTGTCATCTGCTGAGAAGACGGTAGGTTCATAGATGCAAGCCGGATAGGCTGGTGTTAGCCGATATCTCGGTGTGCTGGAGGCGAAATTGCGATATGAATGTTGCACTAGTCGTCCTCCGGATAGGCAAAAGCCTGAATGATTCCCGGCAACAGAATGCGGCTATCCAGCCCGCATCTCTTCGCCAGAGCGTACTCAGAAAAGCCAGATAGAACGCGGGACCGAATTCCTTGCTGTTGGGCAATTTGAAGCATCTGTTGGTACATCGATCCGACTTCCATCAGTGCGAGCCGATAACCGCGCGATCGATACTTGAATATCGCCTTTTTGAGGCTGATCAGATACACTACGTAGAACGCAGCGCGATCGATCTTATAGATATCGTTATATGAGGCGCTATCATATTCCCCTTGAAGCACCTCGAAAGCGTTGCTTACCGGCAGGTAATGCAAAACATCAAAGTCTGCGTCTCGTCCTGAGATGTTCCCCAGGATAACGACTGTTTCAACACTGTAGAGGGCGCCGCCCGAGGGATAAGGGCGCCGTCGGGCCTGGTCAGCGCCAAGAGCTTGTGAGAAGATTTGGCAAATAGTCTGGAAGTCGACAGACCTTGTTCCACCCTTTTCAAGAGACGGTAGTCGCCAGATCGATTCAGGGATATTTTTCCCGAGTGAGATCGTTCCAGTGATATGGGAAAACCTTGTTTCGAAGGCTTCCGCCCGCTTTAAGTCTTCGACCGTTAGATATGGCTGGCTCAGAGCGCTTTCTAGTGGGGAGCCGGCAACGGAGATACAATGCTGGTGAAAAGTGCGGATTTCGCTTTCAACTTCTGGGTCAACAAACTGGCTTGCGTGTGCGATTTGGTTGACCGACGATATTATTGCGTGTCGCATCGACGGTCTCTCCCTAAATATCACGTGGTGATGAGCTGAAATTTGAATGGACTCCCCTGTGTCGTTCAATGCGGCCAGTGTCGAGATTCAATTCGATCACGGTGCTGAGGTCGTCGGGGAAGAGCGGAGAAACACCATCTGCGATGAGTGGGCGAAGCCGCATATAAGCAAGGTGGAGTGCGGTTGCGGACTCGATTTGCGAGGCGGGAAATGTTGGTACCGCTAGCGTTTCGATCGCATAGGGATCAGAAAAGAAATAGTCTGCCCAACTAGAAGGCTTGAATTTTGAAGATCGATCAAGACCAGCGAGATTATGGACGCCGCTGAAATGATCGGGTAGGTCGATCGCCGGCGAATAGAATCCATCGACGATGAAATGTCGGAAAACGAAATATGAATGAAGCAAGATCGATTCTCTTCTCGATTTGCACGCGGCGTATATTTTCCTGGCGAGCTCAGGCTCGTAACGATCTTGAATAGCCAGGATAAGATCGGCGCCCGCGATATCTGCAATGTTTGCAGAAGAGCGGCATGACACAGCGTCACGATCGAGTATCAACTGCGCAACGTCATCGGCGAGTTTTTGGGACGGAGAAAAAACCACTACTTTTTTCATATCTTCGACTTTTCGGAGCACTCTCAGGCGCTCTAGGAACTGCTGAGCGGCCGTGACTGGGAGCGTCTGACTCTCTAAAATCTTCTCAATTTCCCGTTCGTGAACGCGAGATTGAAGTCCTTTAATTTCGCCAAGAGCAGCCACAAGATTTGCGTCGGTAACGCGCGCTGCGCCTACCGGCGTGAAAAGCTGCCATGCGCCATCTGTCGGCGCTGAACTGATTACGAACGGGGAAACCGAAAGCATCTTGCAACCCTCCTTGTGAAAGTGGCGGCCCCGATGTGGGGCCGCCGTCGTTCTCTAGACCGAAACCGAGCTTGCCGAGCCGGAAGACTTGCCGGAAGCGCCGCAGCGGCTGCTGCTGTCGCACCGGGCGCACGTTGCAGCGGTTTGAACCGTAGCATCGCCCCCATCGACGAACTCGATTTCGGTTCCAAACTGCGGCGGATTGAGAATCTGTGTAGTCATCACATACCTCCTATTTGCGGGTTGAGGTTGCAGCGAAAAATGCCGCAAAAGAAAAATTATTCCTAAATTCGTCTTAGTCAAGCATAAAAACAGTGCTAGTATGTATTTATTGGCAATTTCCAAGAATAATATTCTTAGTTATTGCCTAGTAATACTTTGCAACGGAGTGATATTCATGGGTAACTCGCAAAACGCATTTTTGGTAATAAGCAATATGCTTCTGAATAACAGCAAACAGCGCGCTCTGTTTCTGTTGGTATTATGCACTATAACGCTCACCGCAATTGGTTCAGCGTTGTTTCCAGTATTCTTCTCCCTAGGTATTGATGCGCTGGCCGAGGGAGGTGCGAGTGTCAATGTAGGTACTCGCTATATAATCGCTTTCGGAATTGGCCTGACAGTTGTCGGGGCTCTAGAGCAGGCCCAATGGCTTACATTCGGACCAATGAACCTGCGTCTTCAAAGACACCTAACGAGGCATGTATTCGAACATGCTCTTTCCCTGCCGTATCGTAAGCTGAAGGAATATACGACTTACGAGATTGGCAGAACCGTAGAGCGTGGCCTCGATGCGGTCCGCGAAATCACGTCAAATCTGACCTTCTTCCTGATACCTACATTTATTGAGCTGATCATTGCGGCGTCGGTTATAGCCTTCATGATCGACGTATGGATCGCGTTGCTACTATTTTCCGCGCTGCTCCTGTACGCGATCATCGCCAACGTATCGGCAGCCAAAATCAGAAGATCCACTGAAAGTGCGATGGAGACCGGGATCGACGCTTGGAATTTCGGTCTTGATGGCGTCGCTAATGCAGAACTTGTTCAGCAGGCCAACAGGGTCAATGAATTCGCTGAGCGTTTAAACCGCAAGCTCAAAGTCAACGATCAAGCGTGGGCTTTGACATTCCAACAGAGAGCTTTTTTTGGCGTTCTCCAGGCGCTTGTGTTCGGCGCTGTCGTGACGGGTGTACTCTGGCGTGGGGCCTCGGATGTTGCCGATGGGACGATGACCATCGGCAATTTAGTACTGCTGAACACTTACATTATCCGGCTGCTGCAGCCAGTCGAAACCTTTGCAAGGGTTTATCGGGAGGTGAACTCCTCCTTGGGAGAAGCCAGATTGCTTATGGAGCTTCTCTCGACGCCTGTACCTGAAATGCTGACGCAGCCTGTTGGCTGTGATCGATTGCCGATGACCCTGGAACTGTCTGATATAGCGATCTCGATGAATGAACGGGACTTATTGGCCGACCTTTCCCTTATGGTGCCGGCTAGGGGGAAGCTGTTCATAGTCGGCCCATCGGGCGTTGGAAAATCATCTTTGTTGAAGGTGATCTCGTGCCTGTCCATGGCTGATCGTGGCAAATACCTCATCGATGGCGCGTTGGTCACTGAAGGAAATGCGGGTGGTTTTAGGTCGAGTATCAGCGTCGTGCAGCAGGACTGCCTTCTATTCGATTGGTCGATATCTGAAAATATTGCATTTGGCGTAGAGGCGCCTCAGGAGGAAATAGAAAAGGTCATTCTAAGGCTTGGCCTGCATGACGTGGTGCAACGTCACCAAGAATTGGGAGAGCCAACCGTCGGCGAGCGCGGCAGCCGTTTGTCGGGCGGAGAAAAGCAGCGGGTATCGCTCGCGCGTGCACTTCTTGCCAAACCCCTGCTACTTATTCTTGATGAGCCTACGGCAGCACTGGATGAAATAAATCGGAAGGGTGTTTTAGATGCAATCGCGGAATTGCAGCAGACATGCACCACGGTTTTTGTCACTCATGATCTCTCCATAGTGGACGCTGAAAGCGAAGTTTTGTTCCTCGGACCAAATCACCTCTATTGGACGGGAACTCATGCGGATCTCCAAAGGGAGAGCGGGGAATACCAGGCATTTGTGGACGGCAAAGTAATCGGGCAATTTTCTGACATGTCGCAGAAATCCTGAGTTTCTCGACAAGATTGTCGGCCCTGGAAAATCAGGGAAATTCTCTCGCAAAGCTCGCTTGCAAGAGTCACGGTTTCGCGACAGATATATGCGACAGGATTACGCCGCTGGTGACATCCCCTCGGCCTTGCCTCCTACCAGCGCCCAGATCTGGCCAAGAGGAGCGAAGATCAGGCCACGCGGCAGCCGATCATGTCAGTTTGGATTTCGTTACGCATCACAGCTCCGCCGTGACGGCTCACTGCATTACGACAGGCAGGACGAGACAGCCGAGGCTGCCCCGAATTTCGTTCGCTAGAGCGATCCAAGTTTTGCGAGAGCGTCGGAGACACCCTTGTCATATGCAGGATCGGTCTCGTGCAATTTTCATATGACGTTGCTTCACCTCGCTCCGGGCGTCGCCCATCGCGCGCCTGCCATTGAAGCGCTTCAAGCGTCTGGGCTCGTTTCGCGAGCTACAAAGAAACGGCATTCCAAAGTTTGTCTAACTTTATTCGGCAAACTCGGATTGTCGATCAATCCTTGGAAGTAATCCCTTCAAATTGGCCGAATTGAGAATATTTCAATCCAGACTCATGAGCGCCGATTTTCGCCCTCGCAGGCAATTGCAAGCGTCGCCTGTGCCAGCACATCACAGCCGATGACGGCATGCGCAGGCTCGACATACTCGGCCTCGTTGTGACTGAGCCCATCGCGGCACGGAACGAAGATCATCGCTGCCGGCGCAACGCGATTAACGAACAGCGCATCGTGAAAGGCCCCTGATAGCATTACCGCGCTTTTGACCCCGCGCGCAGCTGCTGCCTGCTCGATTGCCCGCTGCAATGCGTCGGAAAAGACGCAGGGCGCCATATCGAACGATCGGGCGATCTCGGTCGTGCATCCCTGCCGCTTCGCTTCCTCCGCTATGCGCGATGTCACGAGCCGTTCGATATCATCCAGCCGCGATGGCTCTGGATGACGCATATCGACCGTGCAGTGGACCTTGTCCGGGATCGCATTGACCGAGCCAGGCTCGGCTGAAATCCGCCCAACCGTAAACCGCGCGTCCGGATCGGCTGGCATCACCGCCTCGTAGAGGCCAGACAGCGCCGCGGTCAGCGCCCGCAATGGATCGCGGCGATACGACAGTCCCGTCGTGCCGGCATGGGCCGTCTGCCCCGTAACCGACACATCCAGCCAACGCGTGCCCTGGATACCCTTTACCACGCCGATCGGAATGTCGTTCGCCTCGAGAGAGGGCCCCTGCTCGATATGGACTTCGATATAGGCGTGAATCGGAAAGCCGAGCGGCAGCATCTCGGCCTCGGGCAGGCTCGCGATCGTCAGTGCCAGTTCCTCGGCAAAGCCGGTGCCATCGGTGGCGACCTTGCCCTGCCAGACGGCCGGAATCTCACCCGCCGAAAAGGCCATGGATCCCATGCATCCCGGCGCAAAGCGGCACCCCTCCTCGTTGGTCCAGGAGACCACAACGACGGGACGCGCCGTCTCGATCCCCGCGTCCTCCAGGCTCTCCAGCACCTCGAAAGCAGAGAGGGTGCCAAGCGCGCCGTCGAACCGGCCGCCGGCCGGCTGGCTGTCGAGATGACTGCCGATGATCACCGGCGCGAGCGTATCGTCCCGGCCCTTGCGTCGGATGAAGAGGTTGGCCATCGAGTCCTGAAAGACGAGGAACCCCCTCGCCCAGGCAAGCTCGGCCAGAAGCCGCCGCGCCCGGCGGTCGCCTTCTGTCAGCGCCTGGCGATTGACGCCGCCCTTCGCCGTGCCGCCGATGGCGGCGAAGGTTTCGAGCCGGGCGTTGAGACGATCGTCGTCTATATCGAGCATGGTTTCACCTCAGAGATAAGGAGCGTCGTGGAAGGCGATCTCGAGCGCCTGCGCGCGGCCGAAGATGCCGCTGAGCCGGGAACGTTCCTCCAGGCTCATGCCCTCGCCGGCGTCATCGAGCTCTGCCTTCAGCCACAACGCCTGGGCGGCGAAGTCCTCATGCGCGTGCAGGTCCACCCACTCCTTGAGCAGCGGATCGCTCATCTCGTAACGGGTGGCCTCCTTCGACCAGGTCCAGTACATCCACTCGGCGGCAAACATGGCGGCGACCGTGTCGAGGTAGCCACCATCCCGAGAGATCGCCAGCATGTCGTCGCGGAACGCCGCCACTTCGGGGATCGCCGTGTTGTAGGCCGCGGGATCAATACCGCGCTCGGCGAAGGTCTTTTCGAAATAGGCGATCTGCTGGTTGGCCAGCGCATCGAGAACGCCGATCAGCCAGCGCTTCTGGGCGATCGTCTCGGCCTTGGCGGCTGCAAAGGCAAAGATCGAGATGGCGGTATCGACGAAGGCGCCCTCGAAAACGAGGTAGCGTTCGAAGACTTCCTTCGAGAGCCTGCCTGCCTTGATGTCCTTGACGAAACGATGGGTTACCATCGCATCGAAGACGGCGGCATTTTCACGCAGGATCTGCTCGGACAGTGTCTCGCTCATATCAGCCTTCCAGACCCGGACGCGCGGCTTCGACGAAGGCCTTGACGCGGGAGAGCTCCACAGGATTCCACCAGACGCCGCCTTCCTTGAGCGAGGACGCGACGATGACGCCGTTCGTCCGCTTCAGGATCTCGACGATATTTTCCTTCGTAACGCCAGAGCCGACGAGCAGCGGCAGATGGGTCGCGGCGCCGATCGTCTCGATCTCCTCCACGGTCGCCGAATTGCCGGTGCGCTGGCCGGTGGCAATCACCACATCGGCGTCGAAGAAGGCGAGATCGCGGGTCAGTTCTTCGATCGTCCGGTCGGCGGTGATCGCGTGCGCGCCATGCTTCACATGGCTGTCGGCGAAGACCTTGATGTGCTCGGCGCGCAGAGCCGAGCGGTAGCGCATCGCTTCGGCCGCGCGACCTTCCATAAAGCCCTCGTTGGCGACATAGGCGTTGGCCCACTGGTTTACACGGATAAACCTGGCGCCGCCGGCCATGGCGATGGCGAAGGCCGGGATTGGGGCGTTTGCAAGCACGTTGATGCCCATCGGGATGCCGGTCGCCCGTCTGATCCGGTCGGTGACGACGGACATGAAGGCGGATGTCTCGGGGCCGATATCCTCGGGCTTCGAGAAGGGAATATCGCCGTGGTTTTCGATGATCAGGCCATGCAGGCCGCCCTCGATCAGTGCCTCGGCATCGCGCATCGCGACATCGTAGATCGCATCGACAGTCGCGCCGCGGTAGCGCGGGGCGCCGGGAAAGGGCGAGCAATGGATCATCCCGATCAGCGCCTTGTCAGTGCCGAATATTTCCCTTATGGCGCTTGAATTGTTATCCGAAATCGTCTGCATTTTCATTTCCTTTCGAAGGCCAGCCATGCCTGCCAATGTTCGTGCTCATGTCATCGGTAACGTCGCCGTCGACGAAACCATATCCGTTTCGACCATGCCGGAAGCCGGGGCTTCGATCCTTGGCCGCGAAGAAACACGCGACCTTGGCGGCAAGGGTGCGAACCAGGCCGTGGTCATGGCCCGCACAGGCCTCCCCACCACCCTCGTTGCGGCCGTGGGCGAGGATTTCCGCGCCCAGACCATTCGTGATCAACTGGCGCCAGAACCGGTCGAGGCCAAGCTGATTGCGCTTGCCGGCCGTTCCAGCGACTTCTCCATCATCTTCACCACGCCTGATGGCGAAAACGCCATCGTCACCACCACCGATTCAGCCGGATCGCTGACGCCGGGAGAGGCCATCGCTGCGCTCGACACCGCCGTATCAGGCGACCTCATGGTCCTGCAGGGCAATCTCAGCGAGGCAACCACGCTTGGCCTGCTCCAGGAAGCCCGCCGCCGCGACCTCGTTACCGCCTTCAACCCCTCGCCCCTCAGGCCCTATTTCGGCGACTTCTGGCCGCTGGTCGACATCGCATTCCTGAACCGAGGCGAGGCGGAGAGCCTCACCGGTTCATCCGACACGGCCGCGACCGAAAAGCTGCTGCAATCGGGCGTGCGCCACGTCGTTCTGACGCTCGGCGGCGACGGCGCCCTTTTGGCAAGCCGTGGGGCCGCTATCGCCACCATTCCGGCCGTGTCCACCAAGGCGATCGACACAACAGGCGCCGGTGACACCTTCATGGCGGTGGCGCTGGCTTCCGCCGCGTTGCGCGGCGTCGAGCTCGACCCCCGCGCCATCGGCCACGCCGCCTCCGCCTCCGCCTTGACAGTCAGCCGCCGCGGTACCCGCTCGGCCTTCCCGACCACCGACGAGCTGCAGGCGATCCTGGCGCGCTGAAGCGCGCCAAGGGCCATCGACGCCTCAGCGCTTGTCGCTCAGCCAGCCGAGGATATTCTTCCACAGGCGGCCATAGCCTTCCCATTCGCAGAAGGCGGGCGACAGCCAGTGCGGGCCGATATCGGATGTCCACGCCGCGCTGCGCCCCTTTTTGAACGTTCCGGTGACGAGCAGCGGATGGCCGCCCTGATCATCCGGCAGGCGGGCGACGACTTCGACGTCGGCGCGGTCGCGCACTTCCACCTCGTTGATGCCGAGCAGCAGCGGCCATTCACCGCTCATGCCTGCTACCGTGGGGTGGTCCGCCTTGGCGATGACGGCTCCCGTGCCTTCTGGAATCTCGACGCGGTCGTCATATGGCAGGCAGGTGACGGGGAGCACATCCTCGACCGGCGTGCGGCGCCAACGCGCCTTGCCGTCGATGCCTTGGAAGGAGAAATAGCCGCCGACCATCAACAGGCCGCCGCCCTTTTCCACCCAGGCCTTGATGAGCTTCAGCCGGTTCGGCACCGTCTTCGAATGCAGCCAGACAGCGGGCGGCAGCAGCAGCGAGTTCGCGCCGATATCCGACAGGATGATCACGTCATAGACGTCGAGCCCCGCCATATCGAAGGGGAATTTTTCAACTGCCTCATGGGCCGGCATGTAGGTCAGCTCGTACTCACTGCCTTCGAGCGCCTTTACCAGCGGCTCGGCGCCGAGATGGAAGGTGACGCTTCCGAACTGGTCGAAGCCTTTGTAATGGGTGGCGGAGCTGACCCAGCTCTCGCCGACGAGGAGGACTTTTTTTGTCATGGTCTTTCCATTTCTATAAACGTTCTGCGGTCAGGCCTTGGCCTCGAATACCGATCTCGGATTGTCGCACATGAGAATATCGAGCTGTTGATCGGTCAGCCCGTGGCGCTTCAGCCGCGGCAAGAAGTGCTTGAGAATGTAGGCATAGCCATTGCCTCCGTAGCGCGTCAGCATCATCTTCAGGAAGACGTCGTGGGAAAGGAGGATGCGATCGATATGCCCCTGCTCCACCAGCTTGACGATGGCGCGCGCCGCCTCCTCGTCGCTCGGGCACTGCACCTGCTGGTCGGCGTAGAAGAAATCCATGCCGATCATGTCGTATTCCAGGAAGGCGCCGCGCGACGCGAGCTCGCCCTGATAGGCAAGATCGTCATGCGACGGGTTCATGTGGCAGAGCACGGTGTGGCGAAGCTCCGCTCCCTCCACCGCCGCGATATCAAGCACCTTGTGGCCGAGCCGGAACCAGCCGGGCAGATGCACCATCAGCGGAAGACCGGTGCGCGCCTGCGCCCGCGCCGCCGCCCTCAGTGACTTCTCTTCCTGATCAGTGAAATCCGAGGACACCCCGATCTCGCCGATCAATCCGACCTTGATGTCGGTGCCATCTACGCCGGCGGTTGCTTCCTGAACGATCTCGTCGGCGATCTGGTCGATCGTCATGCCGGCGACCTTTGCCGGATGCGACGAGCCAAGATAGTAGCCGGCGCCCATGATAATATTGAGCCCGGAAGCCTGCGATATCCGCTTCAGTGCCCGGGGATCTCGACCGATGCCCTGGCAGGTCGGCTCGACAACGGTGTGTCCCCCATGTGCGGCGAAATCCTTGAGCTCGGTGATGGCCAGCGGCTCATCATCCAGCGTGATGTTGTGCTTGTTGACGAAAGGATCCTGGCGCAGCTCGCTCAGGATCTCCATGCAGACGAAGCTGTCGGAGAGGTACTGGCGCTCCGGCGTCTTCGGTGCATGCCACCAGCAGCGGCAGTCGTTGAGGATATGCTCGTGCATCAGCGTGATGCCGAGAGCAGAAGCAGGGATTGCCCCCGCTACGGTCATCACCTTGCCCGAGCGCACATGGGCTTCTGAAAGTTCGCTCATGCCGACCTCACTTCTTCTTTCCGCCGAAGCGGAAGTTAGTGGTAAAGATCTTGGTGTTGAGCCAGATTGCCACGAGGATGATGGCGCCCGTCACGATCTGCGTGAAGAAGGGCGAGATGTGCATCAGGATCAGCCCGTTGCCGATGACGGCGATGGTGAGTGTCCCGAGCACCGTGCCGAGAATGCTGCCGCGTCCGCCCATCAGCGATGTGCCGCCGAGCACCACGGCCGCGATGACCTGCAGTTCGAAACCGACGGCTGCGTTGGACGAGCCGGAGCCGAGACGGGCGGCGATCAGAAGTCCGGCCAATGCGCAGGCAATCCCTGACACCATGTAGACCGAGGCAACGATCCATTTCGCCGGCATGCCGACGCGGCGTGCGGCCTCGAGATTGGAGCCGACCGCGACGACTTGCCGGCCGTATTTCGTGTAGGCGATCACAACGTAGCCGATCACGGCCACAAGCACGGCTATCAGCGCCGGAACCGGAAGCCCGAGGAACTCGCCCCGGCCGAGCCAGAAGAAGCCGGGCGCATCCTTGATCGGGATCGAATATCCCTGCGTCAGCCACAGCGCGAAACCTCGCAGAATGGAGAGGCCCGCGAGCGTGACGATGAAGGCCGGGATGCCTTGATAGGCAATGAACCAGCCCTGGGCGATGCCCATCAGCGCGCCAAAGGCAATCATGCCGATCACTACAGTCGGCCATGGATAGCCCATGGCCATGATGATTGCCGCCACCGCATTAACCAGCGCCACCTGCGAACCGACGGAAAGATCGATGCCGCCAGTGATGATGACAAGCGTCATCGCGACCGCGACGACCAGGATGGGAGCGGCCTGGCGCACGACGTTGAGGATATTGCCCAGCGTCAGGAACGTGTCCGTGGTGGCGGAGAAGAAGACGAGGCAAGCGAGGAAGAACACGGTGATCGACAGCACCTGCGCGTGTTCGGAAAGGAAGTCCGCGACCGGCGATCCGGCCGCGCGTTCGGTATAGGCGCTCAATGCTTCTGCCCTCCGACGATGAGCTGCACAAGATCCTGCAAGTCGGTCTTGGCGATATCGCGTTCGGCGACCTTGGTGCCTTCGTACATGACGGCGATACGGTCGCAAACGCGGAAGAGATCCTGCAGACGGTGGGTGATAAGGATGACCGACACCCCTTTGGCCTTGACGCGGTTGATCAGGTTGAGCACGGCCTCGACCTCCGCCACGGCAAGAGCCGATGTCGGCTCGTCCATGATCAGCACCTTCGGATTGAAGGACGCGGCGCGCGCGATAGCGATCGCCTGCCGCTGACCGCCCGACAGTTTCTCCACCTTAGCACCAAGTCGTGGGATGCGGATCTCGAGCGCATCCAGCATGGCGCGGGCCTCGGTCAGCATGCGCGCGCGGTCGAGGAACGGTCCCTTGGTCAGTTCGCGGCCCAGAAACAGATTGCCGACCACATCGACATGGTCGCACAGGCTGAGGTCCTGAAACACCATTTCGATATTCCTATCGCGGGCGTCGGCCGGTCCGCTGAAGCGAACCTCCTGTCCGTCGACGGCGATCGTGCCGTCATCGGGGATATAGGTACCGGAGATGACCTTGGTCAGCGTCGACTTGCCGGCTGCGTTGTCGCCGACCAATCCCAGGCATTCGCCGGGATAAATGTCGAGATCGACGCCGCGCAGCGCCTGATGCGAGCCGAAGTTCTTGCGGATGCCCTTCAAGGAAATGCGGGGCTGGCGATTGCCGCCTTCGCCGGACTGCCGGGGGAGAATTTCTCCGCCCCCGGATCCTGCGACAGCGGTTGGGTGCTGTCTGTCAGAGATCATTTGAAAACGGCCCGGTAGGGTTCGACATTCTCCTTGGTGACGATAGTGATCGGCACCGAGATCGTCTTCTCGACGCTGCCGCCGTCCGAGATCTTCTTGAGGGCATCGACGGCCGCCGCACCCATGGCGGACGGATCCTGCTGGATCACGGCTGTGACGTAGCCCGCGTCGATGCCGGCGATTGCCTGGGCGGTCAGATCCCAGCCGAAGATCTTGACATCAGACTGCTTGCCCTGGCTTTCGACAGCGGCGATGGCGCCCATCAGCGCTGGCTCGCCGGTGGCGTAAACTGCGTTCATGTCGGGGTTGCCGGTGATAAGGTTTTCAGCGGCGGCCAGCGCGTTGTCCTGGATGTTCTGGCCATCGACGACGCCAGCGGTGGTGACGCCTTCGACACTTTTGACGGTCTTTTCGAAGCCTTCCTGGCGGACATTCTGGATGAAGGAGTTCAGTGCGCCGACAACGCCATACTTCACCTTGCCGCCCATGTTACTTTTCACATAATCGAGGAAGAACTTGCCCATGTCTGCACCAGCCTTGGCATTGTCGACGCCGATCTGCGCCTTCTGCGGGCCTTCCGGGAGAATCGCATCGATGGCGACAACGGGAATGCCCGCGGCGGCGGCCTGCTGCACGGCTGGCATGATGCCATTAACGTCGATTGCAACGACCGCGAGGCCGTCTACCTTCTGCTGGATATAGGTTTCGATGGCGCTGTTTTGCGCGGCCGGGTCGTTATTGGCGTTGAAGATCACCAGCTTGGCGCCGGCCGCGTCGGCCGCCTTTTGCGCGCCTTCGTTCATCTGGTTGAAGAACAGCGCCTGCTGGTTGATCTGCACAAGCGCGAAGGTCTTTTCAGCGGCGAAGGCACTCCCGAACGAGATGCCGGCAAAGACCGTGGTCGCGAGTGCAGTCGTGAACGTCCTGCGTGTCAGAATAGTCATGTCTTGTTCCTCTGGTTAGGTTCATCTTCGTTGCTTTTTTATTGTTTCGACGGCGGTGCAACGGAGTTCCGCACGACGATTTCGACCGGCAGCAGTTCCTCGGAGCGCAAGGTCTCGGGCTCCTGCCAGTTTGTTTCCAGAACGAGCGCCAAGGCGCGTTCGCCAAGCGCCCGGACGGGCTGGCGTATGGCGGTCAGCGGCGGCGCAAAAAGATGCAGCGGTCCGACGTCGTCGAAGCCGATCACCGAAACCTCGCCGGGAACCGAGACGCCCTCGGCAAGCAGCACTTCGATCAAGCCGATCGCTATTTCGTCCGAACTGGCAAAGATGCCCGTCGCCTGCTTGCCCTCATCGATAAAACGGCGCGCCGCCTGCCGGCCGAATTCCACCGTGAAGCTGCCCTCGTAGCGTGTCACCTGGAACGGCTCTCCACGCTCCATAAGCGCGCGTTCCAGGCCGAGGAAGCGGCGGCGCGTGCTGATCATTTCCTGTGGGCCGCCGATGTAGACGATGTGCCTATGCCCATGGTCTGCTAGATGCCGACCCGCGAGATAGCCACCCTCCTCGTTATCGGCGAAGAGTTTCGGCACTATCGCATTCGGCACGTCTTCGTCGACGATGACGACCTTGCCGGCCTGGTTGATCACTGCCGCCAGTTCGCCGTCGTCTGGATGGTTGGTAACGAAGATGAGGCCATCAACATGGTTGCGCGCAAGCCCTGTCACATATGAGATCTCACGGCCAGGGCGGTTGAGCGTCGCATGCAGCGACAGGGCGAGGCCGCGCTTATCCGCCTCGTGCTCTACAGCAGCAACAAGCGTTGCGAAGAACGGATTGGCAATATCCGGCACCACAAGACCGATCGTCTCCGAACGGCCGCGGCTCAGACGGCGCGCATGCGGGTTCGGCTCGTAGCGAAGTTCCCGGATTGCCTTGTCGATGCGCTCTTTGGTTTCAGGGGGAAGTTGAAGCGAACCGTTCAGAAGCCGTGATACCGTCGCTACCGATACGCCAGCGGCATCGGCGACATCCTTCAGGCTTGTAGCACGCTTGCTGGACATCATGTCTCCCTGACAGGATAACTAAGCTTGTAAAGCGATTTACTAAACCGCTTTACAATGACACCCGCAATCCCGCTGTCAAGCGTGAAAATTGGGCACGAAGAAAAATTAGGCGAAAGGCCCGCTTCCGCATTAGCCAAGGTCGATGGCGAACAATCCGTGACAGGCCTCGGGGCTCGAAGCGCGTTCGCGGGTGGTCTTTAGCGCGCAGGATCTAATTTAGCCCGCAAGCTTGGCAACCGGGCGTTTTCATGTGTCACGCGGAGCCTCGTGCCGCGATGCTGCAAAGAAGCCGAACGATGCCCGGCTCCAGCTTTTCGCGGCGCGAAAGCCCGAGGATCGCGAGGCCCGCACGATGCCCGATTTCCTTGAGTTCCATGTCGATCGTCGTGAGCGGTGGTCGTGTTTGCTTCGAGATGACCTCCCAGTTATCGAACCCAACGACGGCGACGTCGTCAGGGATCGACACACCCCGGTCGCGAAGCGCATCGATGACGCCGCGCGCAATTTCGTCGCTTCCACAGAAGATTGCATCAGGTTTTGGGCCTGATTGCGAATAGACAGCATCAATTGCTGAGTGTCCCCATTCTTCGGACCACTCGCCGAACATCACTTGGCCGGATGAGCCCACAAGTTCCCTATAGGCATCCGCACGGATCCGGGCGGCGAGGTAGTTCTGCACGCCGGTGATGTGCAGGATGCGTGACCTGCCCAGGGTCTGGAGATGTTGCACGGCAATGCGCGCACCCTGGGCATCATCAGGATGGAAGCTCAATCTATCGGCAGTACCGGCCACATGCAGGCAACCCGGTCGTGTTCGGTATCCGGCCTGAATCGATATCGAGTCTGACACCAAAACCCGGCTTCGAAACGGTCGAGGCGAATATCGATCTCGTTGAGCCGCTTGGACCGGAGACGATGAACTACTTCGATATCGGGCCGGTGAGCCTTTGCGCCAATGTCGATCCGGAAAGTGAGCCGCGTCCAGGTTCGCGTATGCCGCTTTCCTTCAACATGAACCGCATGCATCTTTTCGATCCGGCTGGGGGCTGTTCGCTTTCGTCCTAATGACATCAGGAATTGACCTTGCCCCCAGGTTTTATCCAGTTTTAAGTTCGCTCCAGCGGTTTTTTTGAAGTGCTACCCGATTTTGGGCCAGCGGGAGCTGGAATTTTCCGGGGTTAAGGCTCAGTTCGGCGGGGGTGCCGATGAGCCGTTCATTGTTGCCAACGGTCTCCGAACTGGGCCGCATGAGCAATCGCTCACTCCATGACCTTGGCATCGATCGCGGCGAAATCAAGCGGATCGCAAGAGCTGGCGCTCGCTAAGTCCGCGAAGACAATGTGCAGTTTGAAGCGCTCGTCCTACCAGGCGGGCGCTTTTGTTTTGCTAGTGATGGATAGCGCCAAAGCGCCCCGCGTATCGCCCTTACTCTTTGGGCAAAATATCGCTCCGATGGACGATGGCCTACGGCGTCACCATCTTCCGTTCATCCTCTGTGGAAAGAATTCTAGTTTCGGATCGAACGTCCCTCGTATCATACTAGAGTTGGCGCCCTCGAAGAGCCCGGAGGCAGTGAATGACCTGCGAGGCGAACTCGCGGGCCCGACCGGCCTCTTTCTCGTCGGCCGCGCGATCTCCGATGTCGAGGTAGCAGTCCGCTAGGAATTCGCAGAGCGGCAGAGCACTTTCAACCGCCTTTCGTGTCGCCTTCCCCGGGCGCGGAGTGGTAAGTAGCGGGAATTCTCGCATCGAGCTCGACCTCAGCTCGGCTTCTTTTGAAAGAGCCAGGAGGTCGTCGCCTCCGTCTGTCCTTGATAGTTCCGTCAACGATCTGAGCTGTCCAGACAATATCTGCTCAAGCATCGGCAAATCGCCTTTGTCGACCGTTAGAGTTTGATCTCGTTCCCGGTGAAATGCCAGTCGTCGCTCGCGTCTCAATGTTGCAACATGGCCGAGTTCCTCCCGGGCCATTCGTTCGGCTGCATCTCTAACGTCGTCCGACCCGGCATGGGCCGAGACGTAGGACCAGAACACGAACGCGCGTTCCTCGTTGCGAACGGCTATCGAGAAAGCGCGGTAGGCGCTCAACATCTCGGGAGCCACTTTCCCAGCTCCTTCGTCATCGAACAGGTGTTCCGGGGGATAGGCGGAAACCGCAAGTGTTTTGCATCCGAGTGCTTTCTCCCATTCATTCACTTTGCTCAAGTGCCCCTGTTCCTCGGCGACCAGCGCATCGAACACTGCCGCAAGCTCGGGGTGTCCCATCTCCGTCATTCTAAGACCGAGGGCGAGGTAACCTTCTATTGCTTCCTGTTCCATGGCACGACCAAGCGCCAAAAGCTCGTCCAACGACGCTAGATGCCAAGGATCGGAGGTCTTTGCTGGCATGCAGTCCACTCCTGTTAGGCCTTCCCCTTGCCGGATATGGGCCCATTTGAAACGCGTACGTTTTTCCAACGAGGAGTTGTCTTCGGCCGAGGTTAGGATACATTCTCATCTCGGAACTGCAAAGAAATCCAAGGCCAGCGCAATGAACTTTTCAAAGAAAGTTCGGTCGTCATGGTTAGCAAGCATGCTCGTGCTTGCGGTCGCGTTCGTCGGCCTCTCGTCCACAACCCCCGCATTCGCAGCCGGGCAGCTTCCCACCTTTCTTGAAAGAGTTCAGCCAAGCGAGCTTTTCGAGGGTGCCGACCGCTTCGGCGACGCCGTGGGAGACCCCCCCATCGCGCCGGTCTATCGAGGTGACGTTCTGCTTGGGTATGTCTACCTCAATTCCGATTTTACCAGTTCGGTTGGCTATTCTGGTAAGCCGATCCACATCGCAGTTGGCATCGATCCATCCGGAATTATCAGGGGCTTCAAGCTCATAGAACACCACGAGCCGATCGTCCTCGTCGGAATTCCCCAGGCCAAAGTCGTCGCCGCCTTGAATTCGATTATCGGCAAAGACCTTGGAAGGGTAGCCTCCGGGGCTGAGCGCCCGCCGGAGGTGGATATCGTCAGTGGAGCGACCGTCACGGTGCTCGTCATGGGCGACAGCGTCGTTCGCTCCGCCGTCAACCTCATCCGGAGCAAGCGCCTGGGCGCGAGCGGTCCGGCAGGTGTTAGACCTGTTTCAGTTGTCAAAACGCTCGACCTTTCGAGAGACCAGGCGAGCGACTGGCAGACCCTCCTCGGTGACGGCTCGGTCCGGAGCCTGCGGTTGACGGTTGGCGAGGTTTCGAAGGCCTTTGAAGAGGCCTCACATCCGGAAGCGGCTTCGCACCCGGAAACCGCGAACCCGGAAGACCGTTTCATCGATCTATACATTGCGCCTGTGAGCGTCCCCGCAATCGGCAAGACGCTCCTTGGAGATGTCGCGTATCAGCGCCTCGCCACCCAGCTCAAGCCGGGACAGTCCGCGATCCTCGTGGCCGGAGACGGGGCATACTCCTTTAAAGGCTCCGCCTACGTCCGCGGCGGCATCTTCGATCGCGTCGAATTGCTACAGAGCGGGCAAGGTTTGCGATTTCGCGATCGCGACCATACGAGGATCGCGGCTCTCGCGCCGTCGGACGCACCACGCCTGAGGGAGATAGCGCTGTTCGTTGTGCCGCCGGAATTCTCCTTCGAGGTGACCGAGCCGTGGGAGCTGGAAATGCTCGTGCAACGCAGCAGCACGGGCGCGCGCGACAAGTCCGTCATCCCCTATTCGATCCCATACGCCCTTCCGTCCACCTACTACACCGTGACGCAGACCTCCTCGCAAGAGCAGGTCCCGGTCGCCGCCGCCGAGAAGAGCGATCCGGCGGAAGCGAAACCGGAACCCGGCGAGCCTCCGCTGTGGAAGCGCATGTGGGGTATGAACAGAGCCTCGATTGCGATCATCGTCGCTGCGCTCCTCGTCCTGACGGCAATCTTCTTCTTCCAGGACTGGCTGGTCAAACGTCCGAAGCTGTTCGGATGGATCCGTACCGGGTATCTCGTTTTCACCCTCGTCTGGCTCGGATGGTACGCGAACGCCCAGCTGTCGGTTGTCAACGTCCTAACATTCACGAACGCGCTGGTCACCAATTTCAGTTGGGAGTTCTTCCTCGCGGCACCGTTGATTTTCATCCTTTGGGCCGCGGTGGCGGCCGGTCTGCTGTTTTGGGGGCGCGGTCCGTACTGCGGATGGCTCTGCCCGTTCGGTGCGCTGCAGGAGCTGCTGAGCCAGGCTGCGAAGCGCCTCAGAATACCCCAGGTGAAAGTTCCGTGGGGACTTCACGAGCGTCTTTGGCCAATCAAATACATGACCTTCCTTGGGCTTTTCGGAATGTCGTTCTATTCGATGGCCTATGCGGAGATGCTCTCGGAGATCGAGCCGTTCAAGACCGCGATCATCCTGAAGTTCATCCGTGACTGGCCATTCGTTGTCTTCGCTTTGCTACTCCTCGTGGCCAGCCTCTTTATCGAGCGGTTCTACTGCCGCTACCTCTGCCCGCTTGGGGCGGCACTTGCCATTCCAGGTCGTATCCGGACGTTCGAATGGTTGAAGCGCTGGCCCGAATGTGGAACGCCCTGCCAGCGTTGCGCGAAGGAATGTCCGGTGCAAGCGATACACCCTGAAGGCCCGATCAACGTCAACGAGTGCATCTACTGCATGCACTGCCAGGAACTCTACCATGACGACCAGCGCTGTCCCCACATGATCCAGGTACGGCTCAAGCGAGAAAAGTTCATGGCGCTGTCAACTCCGGAATCGAGAGGAGAAAATAAACCACCAAAGACGCTCGTTACTCATAATGGAGAACCGGTCAAATAGGCACGCGACGTATGCGGGCCGCACCCCAGGAGGCAAATACCATGTCGAATGAAGACAAAAAACTGCCCCTTTTCAACAGACGTCAACTACTGGGGACCACTGCCGTGGCTGCGGCCGCAGGAGCGGCGACGGCCAGCGGTGCGTTGGGCCTTTCGGGTGGGGCATCTCCAGCGATGGCCCAGGAACGCGCAAAGTGGGAGGTCAAACCTGGCGAGCTCGACGAATACTACACCTTCTTCTCGAGCGGCCAGTCAGGCGAAGTCCGCATCGTCGGTGTTCCGTCGATGCGCGAAATCATGCGCATTCCTGTGTTCAACCGTTGCAGTGCCACGGGATGGGGTCAGACGAACGAGAGCCTGAAGGTGCTTACGGAGAACATGCGGCCGGAGACGGTGGAGTTTCTCAAAGACCGCGGCGGCGTCTACCAGAACGGTGACCTTCACCACCCGCACCCATCCTTCACGGACGGCACCTACGACGGCCGCTATCTCTTCGCCAACGACAAGTCCAACACGCGGGTCTGCCGTATTCGCCTTGACGTCATGAAGTGCGACAAGATCATCGAGCTTCCAAACCAGCACACCGTGCACGGCCTGCGCGTCCAGAAGTTCCCCAAGACCGGCTACGTGTTCTGCAATGGCGAAGACGGTGTCCCGATCCCCAACGACGGCAAAGTACTGGACGATCCGAAGCAGTACCGCTCCATCTTCACCGCGGTCGATGGCGAGACGATGAAAGTCGCCTGGCAGGTCATCGTGGACGGCAACCTCGACAACGTCGATGCCGACTATCAAGGCAAGTACTGCTATTCCACCTGCTACAACTCAGAGGGCGGCGTGACCCTCGAAGAGATGATGAGCAAGGACCTGGACTGGGTCGTGGTGTTTAACCTCAAACGCATCGAAGAAGCGGTCGCCAACGGTGACTTCAAGGAAATCGGCGGCGTTCCAGTAATCGATGGCTCCCACGGTTCGAAGTACACCCGCTACATTCCGGTCCCGAACAGTCCCCATGGTATAAATACGGCCCCGGACGGGATCCACTTCGTGGCCAACGGCAAGCTCTCACCGACCGTCACGGTGTTCGACGTGCGCAAGTTCGACGACCTCTTCGACGACAAGATCGAGCCGCGCGACACAGTCGTCGCCGAAACTGAACTTGGGCTTGGGCCGCTGCACACGGCTTACGACGGGAGGGGAAACGCCTACACCACGCTGTTCCTCGACAGCCAAGTGTGCAAGTGGAACATCGAGGACGCCATTCGGGCGTTCAAAGGCGAGAAGGTCAATCCTATCCGCCAGAAGCTGGACGTCCACTACCAGCCGGGACACAACCACTCCTCGATGGGTCAGACCAAGGAGGCTGACGGCAAGTGGCTCATCTCGCTCAACAAGTTCTCGAAGGACCGCTACCTCAACGCCGGCCCACTGAAGCCGGAGAGCGATCAGCTGATTGACATCTCGGGCGACGAAATGGTGCTCGTTCACGACGGCCCCTCCTTCGCCGAGCCGCACGACGCGACGATCGTGCATGCGTCCAAGATCAATCCGCTCCATGTGTGGAAGCGCGAAGACCCATTCTTCGCCGACGCAGTCGCTCAGGCCAAAAAGGACAATATCGACCTCATGGTAGACTCCGAAATCATTCGCGATGGTGACAAGGTTCGGGTTTACATGACGTCCGCGGCTCCCGCGTTCGGGCTGACGTCCTTCACCGTCAAGGAGGGCGACGAGGTGACCGTATACGTCACCAATATCGACGAGGTCGAGGACCTGACGCACGGCTTCTGCATCGTCAACTACGGCATCAACATGGAGATCGGGCCGCAGGCGACGGCATCGGTGACCTTCAAGGCGGCCAAGCCCGGTGTCTACTGGTATTATTGCACGTGGTTCTGCCATGCGATGCACATGGAAATGAAAGGTCGCATGATGGTCGAACCTAAGTCGGTATGATGGTGCGCGTGACGATCATAGCGATGGTGGCGTTCTGGGTCGCCATCGCCATCCCCGCCGAGGCCGCAGAGCGGATGGTCACACCTGCCGATAACCTGGCAGCGATCCTGGAGGCGGCATCGCCGAGGGACCGCATTACCCTGCAACCAGGCAAGCACAAGGGTCCCGTGAAGATCGTCAAGCCTGTGACCGTGGAAGGGGAGCCGGGGGCTGCGATCATAGGCGACGGAAAAGGCACCGTCGTTACCATAGACGCGGCGGGCGTCGTTCTCCGGGGCCTTGAGATCAGCGGATCGGGCACGAACCTCGAAGGCGCGGACTCGGGTGTGTTCGCGACCGAGAACGCGAAAGGTGCGCTCATCGAACGGAACAAGGTCACTGGAAACCTCTACGGCATCTACGTCCACGGGGCGACCGATTCTTTGGTCCGCAACAACACGGTCATCGGCCTGAAGAAGGGCCACCTGAGCGAATTGGGCACCGGCATCGCGGTTTGGAATGCGCCGGGTGCCAAGATCGTCGGCAACGACGTCAGCTTCGGCCGCGATGGCATCTTCACCATCGCGAGCAAGCGCAATGTGTTCAGCGGCAACAACTTCCATGACGTTCGTTTCGCGATTCACTACATGTACACCAACAACAGTGAGATCAGCGGCAACACGTCTACTGGGAACGCAGTCGGCTACGCGCTCATGTTCTCAAACAAGCTGAAAATCATCGGCAATGTGTCTGACGGAGACCGCGATCATGGCCTCGTGCTGAACTTCGCCAACGGATCGCAGATTGAGGAGAACACCGTCATCGGGCGGATGCAGCCCCAGAGCCGCTGGACAACGGCCGGGAACCGCGACCCCGCTGACAAAATGCCTTCAGACGATAGTCCAGTGAGCCCCGACGTCAGCCTCTCGGGCGAGCGACTGGGCCCGGAGAAGTGCGTTTTCATCTACAACGCCAACAACAACCGACTGAGGGGCAACAGGTTTGAAGGTTGTTCGATCGGTATTCACTTTACGGCCGGATCAGAAGGCAACTCTATGAGCGAAAACGCCTTTATCAATAATCGCACTCAGGTCAAATACGTGGGAACCCGGTATCTCGATTGGTCGGCGGACGGCCGTGGCAACTACTGGAGCGACAATCCGGCGTTCGACCTCGATGGAGACGGGATCGCCGACAACGCCTACCGCCCGAACGATGTCATGGACAAGGTGATGTGGACCTCTCCCCAAGCGAAGGTGCTGGCCACCAGCCCCGCAGTCCAGGTCATCCGCTGGGCTCAGGCTCAGTTCCCGGCCTTACTGCCGGGGGGCGTCGTTGACAGCCATCCCCTAATGGCACCTCCCCCCCAAAAGGAGCCGGTGCAATGACAGCACCGACCGCAACAATTTCAGGCGTCGCCAAGCGCTATGGAAACGTCCAAGCGGTCAGGGACGTTACTTTCGAGCTCAACGAAGGGGAAACCGTCGCGCTTGTCGGCCACAACGGCGCCGGAAAGACGACATTGATCAAGCTTATGCTCGGCCTGATCCGCCCCTCCGCGGGCAACGTGCTTGTTCTCGGCGAAGACCCAGCCAAGGGCGATTTCGAGGTTCGGAGGCGGCTCGGCTACCTGCCGGAAAGCGTGTCCTTTCACATGGCCTTGACGGGGCGGGAAACCTTGGCCTTCTACGCGCGACTGAAACGGGTTGAGGTTTCCGTGGTGCCGGAGCTTCTTGAGCGGGTTGGACTGGCTGCGGTTGCGGCCGACCGTCCGGTCCGGACCTATTCAAAGGGCATGCGGCAGAGACTTGGTCTGGCACAGGCGCTGCTTGGCCAGCCGCGGGTCCTGCTCCTGGACGAGCCTACGAGCGGCCTCGATCCGGCTCTTCGCCGACGATTCTACGATATCCTGGGCGAACTGCGATCCGCTGGGACCACAATCCTTCTTTCGTCGCACGCACTCACCGAACTTGAAGGACGGGCCAATCGCGTGGTGATCGTCAACGAAGGCGTGAAGGTCGCCGATGGATCGCTGGAGACTTTGCGAACCCTTGCGCATTTGCCCACCCGCGTGAGCGTGAAACTTGCAGGCGGTGGTTCGCCGGTCGATTGGAAATTTGGAAGTGGCTGGAGGAAGACAGGTGTCGACACGGTCGAGACCGAGGTGACGGTGGAGGACAAAGTCGCACTCCTTCGAGAGGTCACGGCCAATCCTGCGGAGGTAGCCGGGGTGCACCTCGTAGAGCCGACACTGGACGATCTCTATGCCCATTTCCTTGGCGGGCGGAAGGCGGCCGAATGAAGAACATCCTTATCGTAGCCCGCAAGGAAATTCTGGAAGGGTTGCGCAATCGGTGGGTGCTCGGGGCAACACTTCTCCTTGCAGCATTGGCGCTCACCCTCACTGCGCTGGGCAGCGCGCCGACGGGTAACGTCGGGGTCAACCAGCTCGACGTGGTCATCGTCAGTCTATCCAGCCTCACCATTTTTCTCGTGCCGTTGATCGCGCTCCTGCTCTCGCACGACGCGATCGTGGGCGAGATGGAACGCGGCACCATGCAGCTGCTTTTAAGCTATCCGGTCGGGCGCAATCAGGTTATTCTCGGCAAGTTCTTCGGGCATGTCGCCATCCTCGCCTTCGCGACACTCTGCGGCTACGGTGCCGCCGCATTGGCCCTCGCGATCACAAGTCCTGACATTGACGCCGCCAGTTGGCGTGCCTTTCTCGCCATGATCGGGTCGTCCGTGCTTTTGGGTGCGGTGTTCGTCGCTATCGGATACCTGGCAAGCACGATTGTCAGCGAGCGGAGCACGGCGGGCGGCATAGCCATCGGCATCTGGCTACTGTTCGTCCTGATTTATGACATGGCGTTGCTCGGCGCACTCGTCGCGGCGGCGGGGCACGCTCTTCCCTCCGGTCTTCTGGACACGTTCTTGCTGCTCAATCCAACCGACGTCTACCGGATGCTCAACCTCGGGTCTGGAGACGCAAGCGCTCTTTCCGGCCTGGGCGGCGTCGCAAAGCATTCCGGACTTAACGCCGTATTGATGATTGTAGCGCTTGTCGCGTGGACCATATTGCCGCTCGCGCTTGCCGCGGTCGTATTTTCGAGGAGGGAGCTATGACACGCGCTTTGGTGGTCGGGATACTATTGTCGGCCTTTTTGCTTGGAGGGTGCAGGGAGGAGCAACGGGCCTCTCCGCCGCCGTTCGCGCTGACGTCGGAAGCAGTAGGCAGGTACTGCGGAATGAACGTGCTCGAACACCCCGGGCCGAAAGGCCAGATCATTCTCGATGCACAAGTTCCCGAACCCATCTGGTTCTCGTCTGCCCGCGACGCGCTGGCTTTCACAATGCTACCGGAAGAGCCGAAGGACATCGCGGCAATCTATGTATCCGACATGAGTAAGGCACCGAGTTGGGAAAAGCCAGGTGAGTCGAACTGGATCGACGCACGAAAGGCCTTTTACGTCATCAGCAGTTCCGTGCGGGGCGGCATGGGGGCGGAAGAGGCGGTCCCCTTCTCCACGGAGGAAGCGGCACGGCAATTTTCCGTCAAGAACGGCGGGCGTGTCGTCGCATTCAGTGATGTCCCCCAGGCCTACGTGCTGGGTTCAGGCGGTGCCGATGCCGATACCACCACCCCCACAAACCCCGAGAAGAAGTTGGAGGGACATGGTCATGGCTAGAGGATACACTCGCCGCCGGGCTATTGCGATTATCGCCGCGACGGCGGGCTTGCCCCTTCTGACCCGTGCGGAACCTATGGCGACAGTCATCAGGTGGAGCGGGCAAGCCCTCGGCGCACCGGCAACGCTTATTCTAAATCACGAAAACCAGGTTCATGCCACGCGGTTGATCGATGCGGTCGTTGCCGAGGTTGCCCGGCTGGAAGCCGTGTTCAGTCTCTATCGCGACGAATCCTCGTTGTCCGAATTGAACAGGGTCCGTGCTCTAGTCGCGCCTCCGCGTGATCTGGTGACCTTGCTTGGCTCCTGCCAGGAATATTGGACCATGAGCGGCGGTGCATTCGATCCGACTGTGCAGCCACTGTGGTCTTTATATCGCGACCACTTCATGCAGCCGGAAGCTGATCCCTCCGGCCCGCCGGCCGAAAAGATCAGAAATGCGCTCGACGCCGTGGGCTTCGACGGCATCGAATTCAATAGGGATCGCATTATCCTGACCCGACCTAAGATGGCAGTGACTTTGAATGGCATTGCCCAAGGCTACATCACGGACAGGATCGTGGAATTGCTGAGAGGGGCCGGGGTGACTAGCAGTCTTGTCGACATGGGAGAAAGCCGCGCGATAGGTTCGAGGGAGAATGGTACGCCGTGGCGGATCGGCCTCACAGAGCGACAGGACGAGTCTCCCGACGTGATTCTCGAAGTCACCAACAAGGCAGTCGCAACCTCGAGTGCGACGGGCTTCCATTTCGATGAGGCACAGCACTTCGGTCATATTCTCGACCCTCACACCGGAGGAGCCGCTGCATTGTACAGGCGCGTGACGGTCATCGCCGACAATGCGACCACTGCAGATGCTTTGTCGACGGCATTCAGCTTGATGCACGAGACCAGTATTCGATCGGTGATTGACCGCAGACCAGACGTGCAGGCAGACCTCGTCCGGGCGGACGGCGGCCATCACCGTTTCGAAACGCGAGCCTGAGGTGGCGCGACGGCTCGCGCTCGCTTTTTCCCTAGCGCAAACAACCAACCACGAGAGGAGTACGTGATCATGCGCCTTCTGAAAAATCTGACCGCGGCATCTATGCTTGCGGCAACCGCTGTTCCGGCGGCAGCTGCCGATTTCGAGGTTCACATGATGAACAAAGGGGCCGACGGAGTGATGGTATTCGAGCCCGCACTCACTAAGATCAAGCCGGGCGACACTGTGACCTTTGTGCCGATGGACAAGGGGCACAATGCCGAAACCGTAAAGGATATGATTCCTGAAGGCGCCGAAGCCTTCAAGAGCAAGGTCAATGAGAACCTGAAGCAGACCTTCACCGTACCGGGAGCTTACGTGATCAAGTGCACGCCGCATTTTTCTATGGGCATGGTCGAGGTTGTGGTGGTGGGTGATACCCCCGCAAACCTTGAGGCTATCAAGTCCGGAAAGCTGCCGAACAAGGCTCGCGAGCGCGTCGACAAGGCGCTTTCGCAGCTATAATCCTTCAGCTTTTAGGGTCGGCAGCAGAAGCTGTTCAAGGCGCAGTCGCCCGGCTGTCGTTGACCTGTGATCGTACACCTTATGGCAGCCCATCGCCTTGGGTATTGTCGCACAAGACATCCTCGACCACACGCTGGTCTTACTGCCGCAGCCATCACACCAATAGTAGCGATGGTGGATTGAAGTTCGCCCGTGTCGTCGGAACCCGAAAACTTGCCCACGCCTCACTGAAGCTCATGCGGCGGCGAAAAAGGGGCCTAACTCCGAACGCTGCCGGTTCCAACTTTCGGCATTACTGGGCCCTCCGCACCCGCTCCGACTGGGGCCGCCACAGCCGCCGCGATTGATCGCGCGATGGCCATCTGGGCGTCGAGAATGCTTCGACCCTTTATATTGACGTCGTAGTCGCTCGACCACACGACTGCGCCGTCTGCCCCCCGGACCAGGCGTGCGATTGCTCGCATATCATCAGGTTCCAGGCGTACGCTACCTTGCAGAGTGTATGTCGTGTCGGCCTCATTGGTATTGGCATTTCCGTCCTCGGCGATAACGATCAGCCCATTGAACTTCACGAGATTGACGACAATTTCGTTTGTCAGCCCGCTCAGGACTACCATCCAAGCGCCCGAGCGCGCGCTCGGCCAAGCTGAGACGCTCCAGCAATGAAAGCACATCAATCGCCGGCTCGGGCGGCAACGGTGGTGTTACGAACGCCCGTACTGTTTCATTGGCAGCGATCGTCTCGACGAAACGACCCAACCGATGTTTGGATTGGGAATCTGACATAACCCAGTATCAGCCGCGCCCGTTATTTAACCAAGGCGCACTTAATTTAATTAAGCAGCGGATTTAGATAAGAGCGCTTAATTAACGTGGGAGACATTGAACTCTGGAGCGCTGATCTAGAGTAATCTGCGTAAGGGCACAAATGCGATGGCCAGGCAGCATTCAAAGTATTACATCCTTTCTTAAAGCATTGCCTCCTAGCGCCAATGCACATCGCGAGGACTGTCGCTCCTGGTCCACCGCTCGATCCGCGCGATCTGCGCGCCGACCCGCGGGCGATAGCGCCGCACTACCCAGCCGTCGTCATGGACGATGGGGCGGCCGTCCTCGAGCGCCAGCTCGCCGCCGGGTGTTCTGCGAAACTCGGGAACCAGTTCCTCGACGTCCGACAGGGTGAAGGTGTCGCTGTCGGTTGCTTCCTCGTAGCGCGGCAGCCCCTTGTCCGTCTTGCGCCTGATGGCGGGAAGATCAAGCTCCCAGCCGAAACCGCACGGGGAATTGCCGGCGCCCGAGTCGTACGCCAAGGCGAGCGAAGGTCCGAAGCCCGAGCGGCCAGGGCTCAGGGCCAGCGGCACGCTCAGGGTACCCGTGCCCGTCACCGGGTTAGTCGCGAACTTCTCACCGATGCCCCGGATGGCGCCGCCGCCCTTGGGCAAAGCGACGGACAGTGGAACGACCGCGAACGGCTTGTCGGAGGCGGCCGTCGCAGCGAGCGTACCCGTAGCCGTGTCTCGTTCGGCCATTCCAGCCTCCCGACCCACCAGGGTGCGACCAGATTGCATTCGCCGTCGCGTCGTTGTCAAGGTTGCCCAATGACGTGCTTGCGGGCAGTTTGATTTCTGCCCCGGTGCGCCCCTCATTACCTGGTCATGGCCTCAGTATTGCTCGGTTTGCCTAAATGCCAATCGACATGATCTTCGCATCTGTGCGGCTCGGCGCGTGCGGATACACGGCCCACCGACTGAAGCATCAACCGCGATAGGAGCATAGGCTGATTTTTCGCTGCGCGCTTGTGCGTTCCAAGGACCAGTGAAACCCCGTTGGTCCTGCCCAATTTCGGATGAGTAGCGTCGTTCATAACCTCGACGACGGTATGATCGACCCACTCCGCTCCCTACCGCCCCGCCCTTGCCAGCGATCGTGCGATGTCGACAATATCGTCGCGGCCAGAGTGGGCTTCCAATGCCGGCCCTTAAGAAATGACATTGATTATATTTGACAAAATAAGAAAAGCTCGCCTACTGTCCTCAGTCCTAGGACAAAGGACTAATGAGGTGTCCTTCTATATCGCATGCCATAGCGTTCAACATTCGGCCTGAAAACCCTTCGAGTTAGTTGCGTTCAAGAATTATAGACCTGTTTGAGCCGAGACTGCCGAACGACAAACTCCATCGTAGCTTCAACGAAATCCGCAACAATACGCGCTACGCCAAGGTGGTGCCGGTAATTCAAAGCTGGGCAACAGGTATCCTCGACCCGAAAAGGTGAGGCGGAAAAATTCGTCAAGGAAGTTCCGTCAACCTTCAATTCGTCCATGTGGGAAATCTATCTCGACAAGGCTTTTACCGATCTAGGGTGTACCGTCGACTATCCCAAATCCTCACCGGATTTCTTCGTGAAGGGACCTGGGGAACAACGAGTTGATCAACCTCGTCCTCTCGCCGCGTTATTATTACGGCTGGGATCATTGCTAGCGTTGTGAGGCACCGCTCGAAAAATTCCAGCACGTGACGGGCACCTCCGACCGCAATGGCCCCTATACCGTGGATAGCTTCCGCGGCTCGGGTGCGGACTTCATGGAGGAGTTCAAGCCTTTCATTGAGGACGGCAAGACCATCATCTGCTCGCCCCACAAGGTTTATGGTCCCCAGGCCAACGATCTGAAGCTCTAGCTTGGCAAGCGGGGCATCAACCGGGTGATCCTCACCGGGATGCTGGCCAACGTGTGCGTCGATTCGCACATGCGCGACTTGCTCGAAGCGGGCTTCGAGGTCGCGGTGGTGCGTGACGCCGTGGCGGCCCCGAAGCTTCCCGACGGCGACGGCTATCTCGCCGCGCTCATCAACTATCGCTTCATGGCCAACGCATCTGGACCACGGACGAGACGGTCGATAAGTTCTTGGCAGGCGCTCGCTAGGGCCGCTTCCGCTGTCGATCGAGAGGGCATTATGACACGTTCAAACATCGCGACGGTGCCAGCCGGCCTCTTTGGCATGGTGCTGGGATTAGCGGGTCTCGGCGGCGCCTGGCGTGCAGGACACGTTGTCTGGGCGCTTCCCGTCTTCGTCGGCGAACTGGTGATGTTGACGGCAGGATTTGTCTGGCTGATCCTCACGTCACTCTACGCACTCAAATGGCTTATTGCGCGCGACGTAGCGCTTGCCGAGCTCGCCCATCCAGTCCAATGCTGCTTCGTCGGGCTCGTCGGCGTGGCGACGATGCTGGTCGCCGGCGGACTTGCGCCCTATTCCTACGGAGTGGCGCTTGCTCTTTATATCGGCGGCGCGCTCTTCACGTTCGGCTTTGCCATCTGGCGAACAGGCGGTCTATGGCAAGGGGGGGCGCGATATCATCCAGACGACACCGGTGCTCTATCTTCCGAGCGTGGCCGGAAGCTTCGTCGCCAGCACAGTTGGCGGTGCGCTCGGCTTCGCGGATCTTGGCACGTTCTTCTTCGGCATGGGGTTCTTCACGTGGCTGGCCATCGAATCCGCCCTGCTGCATCGGCTGCTCACCGCACCAACTTTGACAAGCGCCCTGCGGCCAACCCTTGGCATCCAGTTAGCGCCGCCGGTAGTCGGCGCGGTGGCGTTGATCGCGGTAGCGCCACAAGCACCAATACTCCTTGTACACGCAATGATCGGCTACGGCGTTCTCCAGGTCCTAATCTTGCTGCGGCTTCTGCCCTGGATCCTGAAAGAACCCTTCGCGCCGTCCTATTGGGCGTTCAGCTTCGGCGTAACGGCGCTTGCAATCGCGCCGATCCGCCTTATCGCTCTCGGAGACGACGGCGTCATCCTCTATCTAGCACCGGTCCTATTCGGTTTCGCGAACCTGTTCATGCTCATTCTAACAGCTGGGACGATTTGCCGGCTGTTGCAGGGCCGTCTCCTGCCACCACCTAATGTTGCGCCCACACCCTGACCAAGGCTCAGGAAAGTGGATGTACGCATATCGCCTGAATGTGATCATGCTTCTCTGGTCTTCATCCGGCCGGGACCGCGGTAGCAGTGCGTTTGGACGCCGCCATCAGCCAGGCAAAAGCGCGCCGCCATCGATGTGGTCGCCTTACGGGCTGCCGAGCTACCATGTCGTCCAGGACGTGCCGTCGCTCAGGGTTATTGGCGACGGTCTCTGGCAACGCGTGAAGATGCGTAAGGAAAACTGGCGCGATGGCTAGGACAGAGCGTCATCCCGCTGGGCCGGGGGTTCAGTCCGCACACGTGCCAAGAATTGGCGTCATCAGTTGCACATGTGCATCGATCCGCTAAAGAACCTCCGCGGGAACGGCCTCTCGCTCTGGCTGCGATCGCCATAGTTTATTCACCCGCGCGACGGTCTCGGCAACCGCTCTGAGAACGGCAGCTTCCCGGCGTGCGCGATGATCGTCGTCCGTGACACCGTCATGGGTTTTGACATGCCGCACGAGCAGCTATCCGCGCGTGTGATTTTCGAAGTAACGATAGCTCATCTCAAATCCGACTTTGCGAAAATCATCGATAGCGATGCGATCATGGCGGCCAGCTAGCTTATAACCAGCACTTTAAAGGGATGCGACGCCCTCTATGCAAGTTGTAACGTCGCCACCGACCCAGATCCGATCTTCGACCAGCTCCACATGAACACGTCCTTCCCGTCCAAGGACGGTACCTTGGCTGGCAATGTATGATGAAGAAGCGATGCCGTTACCAATCAACCATTGAGCGATGCCTGCATTTAAGCTGCCGGTTACCGGGTCTTCAAAACCGGCCGCGGAAAAGGCACGCACCTCGAAATCCGCTTCCCGCCCATCCTTTGTTAGATCCCAGGGGGCAACGACACCGACCCGTAATCCAGACAGGATGGCGAAATCCGGACGAAGCGCGAGGACGTCAGCCCTGGATCGCAGTTGGACAGCGAGCCAGCCAGGGCCATTGTCCACCCAGTTGGCATCGACGATGTCATCGGTTGTCAATCGCAGACCTTTGAGGACTAGCGTCAGTGTGTCGAGTTCCACCGGGCCTGATCGCCGCAGTTCGGGGGCTTCGAAAGAAAGTCGTCCATTGTTGCGCCGAATGTGGACTAGTCCCGCCTCGCACTCCTGGACAATCTCACCACTCTTTGGCCTTCCACCGGACGACAGCCATGTGTGGCAGCTCCCCAAAGTGGGGTGGCCTGCGAAGGGCAACTCAGCAACGGGTGTAAAGATGCGAACGCGGTAATCGGCATCTACCGACCTCGGCTGTAGAAGGAAAGTCGTTTCGCTAAGGTTCGTCCAGCGCGCGAAAGCAGCCATCTCAGATGCGGTCAAGGAATCTGCTCCAATGACAACCGCCAGCGGATTGCCCAGCAAAGCTTTGGAGGAAAAAACATCAACCTGCTGGAATGAAAATTTAGTGATTTCGTGTCTCATTACGATGTCCTGGTGCCTTAATGTATGCAGCGTTTTGGGGCAGATTGGTTTAACGCCCGGTTTGGGGCAGCATTTGTCGCTATTTATAGCGCAATCAGGTCGTCCCACCCAATCGCTGGTGACGTCTGTCTTGGGGCAGCGGGCAGGTTGGTCTCTACGGCCGACGTTAGGGCGCAAAGCCGCTCGATCGCGCTGCTAATACCGGAGCCATTTCCCCCACGTCCATCATTTCAGCTGTAAGGTGGGAGACATCGCTCAAAGGGGTTCAGGACCCATGCCCACAGAGAAGGAGGACCGTTCGCCTGTTGCGCTGGAACAGCGCGACGTAAGCGCCGACCTGGTCTTCTCCACCGGTCGTGCCTAGACGACAATCGTCCCAGACCCAGGAAGTGCGGTGGCCGAGATGGCCACGGCATCACGCGTCCGCTTTCGACCCAGGCGCTGGGGCAAGGATGCCTCGCTCGACAGCAAGTTCTATGAGTCTGGTGCTGAGGCTTCCCAAGGTCTCGGAGGCCACACCGATCGGCCGCATGCGTCGATGCACGTCGGTCGTCGTGACACCCGCGGCAGGCCAGGTGCCGCCGTCCGTGAAGAAGTTGTGCAACAAGGGCTGCAAGCGATCGATGGCGTTAGCGAACCGTGATTCCGCAGAAACCTTCGCCTCGAATTCGTCCCACAGCGCCCGGAACTCTTCCGCTTGGTCCTGGGGCAGCAATACGAATATCCGCTCCGCAGCCTTCAGCTCCCTTTCGGCCTGATTGGCGGCACCGACGCTATCGTAGGCAAAGGTGTCCCCGGCATCGATCTCCACGACATCATGGATGAGCAGCATCCTGAGTACACGCAGAATATCGAGAGGTTCGTCGGAATGCTCAGCCAGCACCATCGCCATCACCGCCAATTGCCATGTGTGCTCGGCGTCGTTCTCGACGCGCGAGCGATCCAGCAGAGGGGTTCTGCGCAAGACTGTCTTCAGCTTTTCGACTTCCAGAATGAAGGCCAGTTGCTCGGCAAGGCGCTGATTGCCCAGGAGGCATCCGATAGAATCCGCAGTCATTTGAATGGTCACATCAATACTCCATGGCGTTCGACACCCGCTGTCCATCGAGCTTCGGATGGTTCTGTATCGGCCCGTAGACAGTTTGTCGTGGATCCAATTAGCCTTGAGCGCATGCGAAGGAAAGATGCCCGAAACTCTCGGGCGAAGCGCCTGAGCGGAACGACGCAAAATGAGCCTTGATCGCATTGGCCGTTTTCACCCTTGCTCCCTGGACGGCAGCCGTCCCGGATCCCGATTCCTGAACGGAAAAGAACGACAGGTCGCTCAATCCACCGGTCGCCCGAATGGTCGTCAGATAGGGCGTCAGGAAATCCGGCCGACGCGCCTGCTCGCCGGAAAATCGGCCGCCGGATGGCAATGGCGACGAATACCGGACGATCCTCGAGCAGGCCGACCCTTCCGCCGGCACCGATCGTAAAGGTCCGGCGGGAGGCGACCGCGTTTCAAGAGGGACGATTGCTTCGGTCACCTTTTGATTAGCTACTTGACCAAGACGTTCCTACTTGTTGAGCGGTCCTCGGTCGCCCTCGCCGGAAATCCCTATCGGACCGCCAGATCAGGATAATCGGAGACGACAGCTACTACGAAATCCATCACTGCGCGCACCGCTGGAGTTTTTTGCAGGTCACCGTGAACCACTAGCCATATGTCGCGCGCGAAGTACGGAGCGCCCTCCTCGATCCGAACGAGATCGCGGTCGCGTTCACCGATAAAACAAGGCAGGGCTGCTACGCCCACCCCGGCCCGCACCGCGATCAGGTGCTCGCTTGAGTAAGTCAGTTCGCAAACGACCGGGCGCCCGCCGGCAATATCCAGCAACCACGATTGTGCTGGCGTATCGGCAAAAGTTTGGTCCCAGGCTATGAACTCCCAGCGTTCGGGTGCGGCTAAATGTGCATAGGATCGGTGCGCATAGAGGCCGAAGGCCATTGTGCCGATCTTCCGCGTGACGCTACCGGTTTCATTCGGCCTGACGAACCGCACAGCGACATCGGCCTCCCGTCGGCTGAGCGAAACACGCTGTGCTTGCGCGGAAAGCGAGAGCCGGATATCGGGATACTCCGCCCGGAAGCGGGTCAAACGCTCTGTCAGAAGATGCGTGACGAGCACTGGCGGCGCGCTAAGTGTGATCCTGCCAAAAAGCGGGACATGAGCGGCTTTCGCCAGACGAGCGATGCTATGGGCCGAAGTCTCCATCTCCAAGGCCCGCTCGAGCACCTGCCTGCCCAAGCTAGTAAGGCGCAGGATCGCGGCAGTCGATCCACCAGCTTCACGTCAAGTTCAGCCTCCAGCGCGGCAAGCCGCCTGCTGACAGTCGCGTGGTCCACCTTTAGGCCGCGGGCAGCGCCAGATAGCGTACCGCTTTGAGCAACGGCAAGGAAATGACGGATGTCTTCCCAGTCGACCATCTGTGCAAAATCTCCATGATCCTTTGCACATATACCGAATTTTCGCAGGGAACGCATCCAGGTAGTTTTCGGGCATCAGGATTTTTACCACGAGAGAGCGAGCATCATGACCGGACAACGTTTCAAAATCGGCATCGTTGGCGTGCAGCCTGGAAGAAGCTGGGCTGCGCGGGCACACATTCCCGCATTGCGAACGCTCTCGGACACCTTCGAAATCGTTGGGATTGCCAATTCCAGCAAAGCCAGTGCTCAAGCCGCCGCAGACGAGCTGGGAATTCCGAAAGCCTTCGCCAGCGTTGCCGAGATGATCGCCGCGCCAGACGTCGACATTGTCACCGTCGCGGTGAAGGTACCCCCGCACCTTGAAATTGTGAAAGCTGCGATCGAAGCGGGCAAACATGTCTATTGCGAATGGCCGCTTGGCAATGGACTGGCCGAAGCCCGCGAAATGGCGTCTCTCGCCAAGGCAAAAGGAGTGCTGGGAGTGGTCGGGACTCAGGCGCGCATCGCGCCTGAGATCGACTATCTGAGACATTTGATCCTCGACGGCTTTGTCGGTGAGGTGCTGTCGACCACCTTGGTCGCGCGAGGCGGAACTGCACTGGGCGGCGGCACCATCCCTGACACGAAAACCTACGGGTATTTGCTGGACCGCGCCAACGGTGCGACTCTGCTCACGATCCCCCTGGGGCACACACTGGCGGCGCTAAGGGATGTGCTTGGCGAAGTCGCGGAAGTTTCTGCTGTAGTGGCAACACGGAGACCCACGGCGATGGCAATCGACACCGGCGAAATGCTACCAGCATCGGCACCTGACCAGGTTTTAGTGAGTGGGATTTTGGCCAGCGGCGCCCCCATTTCGATTCACTATCGCGGCGGCGCATCGCGGGACGGCAATGGATTGTTTTGGGAAATTCACGGGACGGAGGGCGACATTCGGGTGTCAGGTTCATCCGGCCACATACAAATGGTGCAGCTTTCACTGACGGGTGGACGCGGCGCAGAGAACGCATTTCGTGCGCTTGAGATTCCGGCCTCATACCGAACCGGTTGGCCTGAGGACGTGGAAGCTGGGAATGTCGCACGTCTCTATGCCAGAATGGCCAAGGATCTGCGGAACGGCACTCGTACTGCACCAAGTTTCGAGGATGCGGTCGGAATACACCGGGTTATCGACGCAATCGAGAGAGCGGCCGAAAGCGGATATCGAGTCGCGCTAAGCAGCCACGGAGCATAACTTCGGTGCCATGGGCTGCGAAAATCTTTTGGCATGCTTTGGTCAGTCGGATAAGCGACACACTTAGGCAACAAAAGCAGCGGGGTTTTGCTTGATCAGCAACGTAGCCCCACCCGAGTAGAATTCTTTCGCACAGTGCCCGTTCGCCTTTTCTGCGTCCAGCGCTGCACCTGCGTGACAGGACCCCCACGACCGCTGTTGGCGGCCGAAAGGCGAGATTGACAGTAGACCGCTCTGCACCCGCAAGCAGCGGTCATACACACGCTCGTTCCCGAGCGACATCAGCCTGTTACCTGAGTGTCGCTCCAGACAAGAGAGCGACCATCGGCGGATCGGACCTCAAGCCGAGCGACTGGCGCGCGTTTTTCTCGGTCCACAAGCGAGGAACGATCCTCCCCGTCAGTGAACAGGTAATCTTCACCCCATTGTCGGAGTGCAACGATAACGGGGAACAGACCGCGTCCCTTTGCCGTGAGGACGTATTCGCGGTATGCGGTTCCATCCGAGGCTGGCACGGTTTCGAAAATCCCTCGCTTCGCAAGGTCGCGCAATCGGGTCGACAACACCCCTTTGCTTATGCCCAGCCCGTTCTGGAACTCGCCAAAACGACGCTTGCCGTCGAAAGCGTCGCGGATGATCAAAAGCGACCACCAGTCGCCGATTGCATCAAGAGAACGCGCGACCGGGCACCCGGCATTCCAAAGACTAACCCGTTTCACCATCGCTATCGATCTCCAATCCAAACTGGTTCTATCTTAGAACTAGCTTTGAGGTGAGCCAAGTGGTTTCAACGTCAAATGAGTTGAAACCACGAGGAGCAGCCACGATGAGTGAGAACACAGCAGATGCCGCGAACAGGGTTCCAGCACATGGGTTGTCGAGAGTACAGACGCTGATCATCGCGGTGGCAGCAGGCGTGAGTGTGGCCAATATCTATTACGCTCAGCCCCTGCTCGATCTCATGGCGCATGACCTCGGCATCTCGTCCTCCAGCATCGGTCTTGTCGTCACGCTGACGCAAGTCGGATACGGGCTGGGCTTGATCTTCATCGTGCCGATCGCCGATCTCACCGACCGCCGAAAGCTTACCATCATCCAAGGGCTGCTTTCGGCGATCGCTCTTATCGTCGTGGCGACGGCCGGGGCCAAGACGATACTGTTCGCTGGCATGAGCGCGGTCGGATTGCTGGCTGTTCTCGTTCAGATACTCGTTGCCCAGGCCGCGGCCCTGGCGACGCCGGTTCAACGCGCCGGCGTGGTAGGCACGGTCACCAGCGGCGTCGTAACCGGCATCCTCGCAGCTCGATCCGTTGCCGGCACGATTGCCGATTTCGGCGGATGGCGGACGGTTTATCTGACATCTGCGCTGCTCACGGTCGCGATCGTCGGTATCCTTGTGCAGGTGCTGCCAGGGCGAGCGGCAGAGCGGCATTCCGAAACATATCTCAACGCTCTCGTCTCCGTTCCATCCACGTTCCTGCGCGAGCCGATTCTGCTCTTTCGAGGCATTCTCGCGCTTCTGATCTTTGCATCCTTCAGCACGTTCTGGACCTCGCTGGTGCTTCCACTCAGCGCTCCGCCATTTTCATATTCACATACCTTGATTGGGCTGTTCGGATTGGTTGGACTGGCAGGTGCGATTGGAGCAACATCCGCTGGAAGACTTGCAGATAAAGGCTACGGTCGATGGACGACCGGAATTTCTCTGGCGCTCATACTCGCATCCTGGGGTCTGATCGCTTTCCTTCCACTCTCCATTTCAGTGCTGTTAGTTGGCGTGTTCGCGCTCGACTTGGCAGTCCAAGCCGTCCACGTGACCAACCTCAGCGTCGTGGTGAGCGTGCATCCGCACAAGAGTGGCCGCCTAATTGGAGGCTACATGATCTTTTACTCGATTGGCAGCGCTCTGGGTGCGATCGCCGCAACGGCAACCTACGCGCGGGACGGCTGGTCGGGGATTACCATCTTGGGAGCAGCTTTCAGCGGGTTTGCGCTCGCAGTGTGGATCTCCAGCCAGCTTTTCAGCGAACGCAGATCGAACAATCGTTCGGTCGAATGTCCCCACGGATGAGAGCTTTGGGCCGATAGCCGGATGCAGCCATATCCTGACTGTCACCATAAGCAGCCACTGCAATAGCATATCAGCCGTACTGTTCGGCATTCGGTCTAGCATTCAATCGGCTTCTCGCCAGCGTTCGCTCGCGAGCGAGTTTACATGGTCAACCGGCCCGGTTGAGAGCCTCTCTCCGGGGCCCGGCCAGCGACCGTGCGATGGTGGAAAATCTCGGTATGGCACAGCGGTGCTGGAGCGGGGGTCGTCCACCTCATCAGGTCAAGGTCAGCAAGATTCGGGTGGTTTACCTGGTGCTTTTATCGCCAACACTCTGCGGCGATAGAGAGTTAAGCGTGAGTGCCACGCCGATTGGCTCAATCGCATTGCGACACGAACGCTCGGAGTAAATGATGAACAAAGAGATATTTAAAAATGTAACGCAGCAACAAGAGTTACGAGGATGGGGGGGAGTTTGGTCACTATGCTTCGGAACCTTTGCTTTGGTATCGAGTGAACTCGCGCCGATCGCTGCTCTTCCTGTCATAGCTCGGGACTATGCGATAGACGCGGGATCAGTTGGCCTTGCAGTAACGCTTCCGGCCCTCGCGGCGGCCATCGCGGCACCTCTTTTCTGTTGGTCACAAGCAGACCGAAAGACGCTACTGCTGGCAATGATGCTGCTTACGTTCGTTGCCGATATGGTCGGCGCATTTAGTGGTGGTCTCACGCTTCTTTTGTTAGGGCGGTTAGTTCTTGGAGTATCTATCGGTGGCTTCTGGTCGATCGGAGCGACTTCCGCCGCGAGGTTGGTGCCACAGCATCTAAAAGGTCGAGCAATTGCGATCGTGTTCGGCGGAGCTTCCGCCGGCAGCGTCATCGGGTTGCCGCTTGCGTCCGCCATTATACAGGCACAAAGTTGGCGAGCAGCTCTCTTGGTTTTCGGCACTATCGCGATTTCCATCGCACTAGCCCAATTGTTTTTGCTTCCAAAACTGCAACCACAGAACAAATTCCATTATTCTTCTCTTTGGGAGCTTCTCCGCATACCAAATTTCGCCGAGGGGCTGGCCGCAACCTCTCTTTTAATTTCGGGCCATTTCATTGCCTACACTTTCCTCGCTTCTCTCATTGGGGAATTGCAAGTACCCAATGGAATTTCTCCATGGGCGTTCTTTGCTTTTGGATGCGCAGGACTTATATCGAACACCATATCTGGAGAATACGTACAAACGTATTTCCGCCAAATGGCGCTGTTGTACTCACTTCTATTAGGTCTTTCACTGCTTGCGCTTACCCTTACTCACAGCTCTCTAGTGGCCGCATTCAGTATAATCGTGTGGGGAATTGCGTTCGGAGGTATTCCCATCTGCTTGCAGGTTTGGTTGCTAACGGCCGCTCAGGATCGCCGCGAAATCAGCGGAGCGGCGTTCGTCAGTGTCTTTCAGATTTCTATCGCGGTGGGAGCGCTCGCTGGCGGGTTTCTCAACGAGAGATTCAGCATTCAAGGCAACATGGTCGCCGGTTGCGCACTCGCGGGGACGACAGCAGCGCTTATCGTCATCGGCCGAATTGCGAAACGTCTTTCCGGCGAACTGAGCCGATCATAGGCGGGTCGTTCAAAAGATCTGACTGCTTACGAATTGGCCAAGATGTGAAGCGTCTGTACAAAAACCACGGCCTTCCAACTTAGAGGTACCTCGGTTTGTCTGAACAGTTTTGGGCATTTCGCTAAGTGGATTTTCGCCTTGATTGTGCCGCGACCCTCATTGGGTGTCAGCGCGTTGAAGCAGGCCTGATCCGGCGTCTGCCGGTCAAGGGACGAATGTGGGCATCGGCTATTGTAAAAGGTCAGATATCGGCCGATGCCGACGCGGGCCTCGGATACTGTCTTGTCGGCGTGGAGGTAGACTTCCTCGTATTTGATCGAACGCCAGAGCCGTTCAACGAACACGTCGTCCCGCCACGTACCCTTGCCATCCATCGAGATGGCGATTTCCGCCTTCTTCAGCACGGCCGTGAAGTCCACCGAGGTGAACTGCGATCCTTGGTCAGTGTTGAAGATATCGGGGTCGAAAGCCCGTCCCGCGGCGGCGGGTGGGACTGTCAAGTGGCGTGGCGCGGAAGGTGGGAAGTCTTCTCGGGTCCGCCTACGGACTGGCGCCGAAGATGGACCGGCTTCACGGGCCGCTTGACCGGCCTGGCCGGCGATGTCATGGGGCGGATACAAACATGCGGCCCGGAACGGGCCGGGCCCCTCTCCTGACTCACTGCCCGGGGAGGACCGTGTCATTCCGTTGCAGGAAGAACGCCTATTTTAGGTGGATTCACGGCGAAGCTGCCGGCTTCAGCGCGTGGTGAGCCGCTAATGTCGGTTGACGAGAGGGCCACTCGACACTATGTTGAGAGCTAACAACTAATCCAGCATCCTGAGAGACATGGGCTCCGGGCGGTTGGGGTAAAAAGCCGGCGCAAGCCGGTTTTTTTTGCCTTGGGGGTAGGGAGTGCCGGCGTTACAACACGCGTCTATATCGACGGCTACAATCTTTACTACGGCTGCCTGCGCAAAACAGCGTTCAAATGGCTCGACGTTCTCGCCCTGTTCGAAACGCAAATCCTGCCGTCGATCCTCTATAGGCCAGCGCCGGGCGCCGAGCCGGCGACGATGACGCTGCATCCGGACAGCGCGATCAAGTATTTCACGGCCAAGATCATCGAAAGCGCTGCCAAGGGCGAAGATTCGGTGTCTTCGCAGGCCCAATACCACAATGCCCTGACGACGCATTGTGGTGGCAGGCTGTCCTTCGTGATGGGCCATTATTCTCTCTACAAGGCCAACCAGCATATCGTTCCCGCAGACGATCCAAAGCGCTGGCCACGCGATTGCGACAAGATCCAGGTCTGGAAACTCGAGGAGAAGCAGTCGGATGTGAACCTGGCGCTTCATCTCTACGACGACGCCCTGAGCGGCGAGGTCGACCAGGTGGTGCTGGTCACCAATGACACCGACCTTGCACCGGCTCTGGAGATGTTGCAGGCGCGTTGCCCCCACATCGTTCGCGGCCTGGTGATCCCGACGCGCAAAGTCGGCGCGGGCGGCGATCTTGAACGCGAGGCAAACGTGTCGCTGGCGAAGCTGGCTCACTGGGTCAGGCGGCATATCTCGGAAGATGAGTTGCGGGCGTCGCCGTTGCCGGATGTCGTCCCCGGCCGCCGGCGGGCCAGCATCAAACCGCATTCATGGTATCCGAAGCCGCATCACCTCACGAAAATGCTGGAGATGGCCCGCCCGGTGCTGCGCACCGAAGGCGAAATTTTGAAATGGGCGCGCAGAGAGAGCGTGCAACTCGGCGGCCGTCGACCGATCGATCTGATAGAGACGGATGCTGGTGCGGTCGAAGTGTTCGACTACATCGAAGCCTATATCCGCAAACAGCTCGACAGGGCCGGCGATCAGGACGATCTCTCCTCTCAATCCTGAATTTGACGGGTGGGAAGGGAGCGCGAGGGATGGGGCCTCAGGGGCATCCCTCGTCCTGGCCCGCACCGCTTGGGTAGCGGTAAGGGACAGGCACACGCAGCGCCGGGCTGATCGGCCTCCCTTGTAGGTCACAGTTCCTTCACTTGGGCAGACGAATGCGGGCGAGGACAGGTGGATGCGCCGCCTCATCGGCGCATATGCTCGCCTGCTCACGCCTTCAGCGCCGCCATCCTTTCGCCGAGGAGCCACAGAGCCTTGTTGAGCTTGATATCCTGATCGATGCCGTTGACGGCGCGGTCTTACGAGCATCCCGGGCGAACCGGGCAAAGCGCGATTGAATGGCGCTCCAAAAGCTCGCCGTGGTCGATCAGCAACTTAGTCCAATTTCCGCAAGTAGCAGTTCCGATGAAACGGCCAATACTCGTTCTACTCAGCGTAACCCCCGCACTGTCCAGCATTCGCGCATAGCAGCCTTCGGCATCTGTCGAGGGTATCGAGATGTGGAAAGTCAAGCTACGATCCGGTTGATGCGCCGCTAGAAAGGCTCGGATTGTGGGCGAGGCGGCATCGTGCACCGCATTGATAGTGGCGCACACCATATTTTCTGCAATAATTTTATCAAGTGACGACATTGCGCTTTCTTTCCGATTACAGGCCGCCAATATTTCGACAGCTCCTTAAGTGTTTCGGCCTGAGGTTTCCTCGTCCAGAGTAATTGCATGAGCCGAAAACAGGCTAAAGCGAGCGATGACTTACAACTTCCAACCGGGATTTGGCGAATTACTTGCTCGCCTTCGATATGATCTTTGACGGCTCCTTTCGTTTTGCCGCAGCGTGACGATATTGATCGTGCGACTGCATCATTCACCCTATCAACGCCGTAGCGATCAAGCCTGCACGCATGTGAAGATCCTCGGATGCGGTGGAGCGCAAAAGCCTAAGCTGTCAGGCGGCTTCAGTCGTTGTTCCTGCCTGGACGAGACTGACCGCCGTTCGGAGTTGCGACCGGTCGTTGAAGAGCTTAGTCGCCGGTTCTGCAAAATGATCCGGACATGACACGGACAAATTTCGCTTCGTCGATGCCACGGCTTTCGACCACGCATTCGAGACAGTCCTTTCGTCTGGAAAATGAGGTCCGGCCGGTACCCCGCGCCGTTGTTTTGACGAGATGTAGGGTTTGCTCGTCCCAACTACCACGAGCCGGATCCATAGGCGGGTAGCCGTACGAGTCGAAGATCCACCATAATGGATCGCGCATTACGGGATCAATTCCAAGTACGCCATGCGCGGAGAAGACTGATCCATCGCTTCGTTCCTCACGGCAATCGCACAACAGGAATACTCGGGGCTCGTCCCAGTGAAACCACCACGCGGTCTGAGTCGGCCCAGCGCCTCCCCAGGGGTTTGAATGGATTGTCCCCCTCCCTTCCCACCGACCGAGAAACATTTCGAGCTTTTCTCGCTCGTACTCAATCGCTTCCATGACAAGTTTCCGAAATCTGACAGTGGACAACCGATATAGGGGTTGGCTATATACGTCAATAATACTCCTTTTTTTATTGATATCGCCAAGCGGCCGAGTCTAGTAGGGACTTCGATATGATAACGATGCGGGATTTTCACCGCGAAATGAGTCCGTACAAAATGAAACACAGGCATGCCGAAGGGCAGCTTTTTCTCCTTCGGAAAGGTCTGTGCAATTTTACGACGGCAAGCAGCGCTTGGCTGATGACGCCCTACAAGCCCTGCTGGATACCGCCAAACGAAGTACATGAAACCGAAACGCTGGGACATGTAGAAGGCACAAGTTTTATGATCGACGAAAACCTGTGCAGGAGGCTTCCTAGTTCCTCGTTCGTGATGAAAGGGACAAACTTGATCTTGGCGGTCGTAGATAGGCTGAGGACGGTTACCCGTTCCAGTCTACGCGAAGGCAACTTGTTCGAAGTTCTGCTCGATGAAATAGCAGAAGGCGAGCCCGATCGGCTGCATTTGCCACTTCCTCGAAATCAGGCCCTCCGCAACCTGGCGTCCGCAATCTACAACCATCCAAACGACCGACGCAGCATGGAGGAATGGTGCACGAAGCTGGACATACCAGGCCGAACATTCATCCGCCGTTTCAAAGACGAAACGGGGCTTACCTTTGTTGACTGGCGCCGCCGGTGCCGCATTATCCGGGCAATTGCGATGATGCGCGAGGGCCACGGGATAGACGCCATCGCTACCAAGGTCGGCTACCACAGCGCGAGTTCGTTTATAACCTCTTTCCGCCGGATGACAGGAACGTCACCGCATCAATTCGCTATTGAGAATCAACTTCGTGTCGGCCACTAGATTCAATCCCGATACGGTTCGTTTGCCTACGTCCCGATGAACGCATGGTTGCCAACACAATCACAAATACATCACACACCAGTCGCCACACTGACCAGCCAACGACGGATTGTCGTTTCTTCTGCTTCCGTGAAGCCCTACGTCTTTTTCGATTCTAGCAGACACAGATTTGCTCGCACCAACTCACTTGTTGCGAACTGGCGCCAGAGCGGCAATCCCACCATTTGCGATCGATTACGGGTCCCCCTCCTATGCAGGTCGATCAGCGCTTCGCAATGAAACCTTGGCAGCGACAAGATCGAAGCCCAAACTCGGCGAAAAAAATGTGGACAGCCCCCCACATTGTCAGCGCAACCAATAACATCACGTTCATGTAGAGGAAGGTAAGAGTGGCCGCCCCGCTCGTTGCAACTCCACCAAGGCGCGCTATCTTATGAACCAATCGTTGAGCGGTAACCTATGCCACGCCCTTCAAAATCCTCTATTGCGCGTGCCAGTGGCGCCGACAAGAAACCGAAAGCGGAGGCAAGCCTCGCACACGATCCCAGTTCTCACGAGCAAGAAGCATCCGGGTCGTTCACTCAAACCGATCAGCCCCCCTCTCCCAGAACTTTTAGCGAGAGCAGGCAGGCAGTCTTCAATCTTTGCCGTGCGCTCCGCCACGATCTGCATGCATTCTTCACCTCGGCCAAGGTGACGGCAAAGGCGGGAGCTTCCCAACTGTGGACGAAACTTAAGGCTTCGAAGCGAGCGTCTGTCAGACCGGTTGCTATTCGTCGCTGGTTGGCGATTGCACTTCCGAAAACCTTCACGCGTGTTCGCAGTCTTTTCATGGAGCTGATCAGACGCAGCCGGAAGGCATGGCTTCACACCAGCGGACTGAAGATCACGGTCGCATCCATTTTTGTTGCCTTCGTGCTGTTTGGGAGCAGCCTGTTGGTGTGGGCGCTGAAGGATGTTCCCTGGAGCGAGATCCGCGCCGGAACGCTGAAGCCCATCGTGGTTTTGGAAACTTCAAATGGCGAGCCGTTGGTCAGACAGGGGCCCTACCAAGGCCCCTACGCGCAATACGAAGCGTTTCCACCTCATCTGGTCGATGCCGTCCTGTCGATCGAGGATCGGCGGTTCATGGATCATTTCGGTATCGATGTCCGAGGTATCGGAAGGGCGCTGGTACGAAATTTCGCGGCTGGTTCGGTCGTAGAAGGTGGCAGCACGATCACGCAGCAACTAATCAAGCTGCAATACCTCGACAGCGACCGAACGATAAAGCGAAAGATCCAGGAGTTCGTGATCGCCATTTGGCTGGAGTGGAAACTGGGTAAGAAAGAGATCCTCACGCGTTATCTGAACACCGCATATCTTGGGGCCGGCGCAACGGGGATGCCCGCAGCCGCTCGGATATATTTCAACAAGGACATTGGTGCGCTCGACTTGGCCGAATCGGCAATGCTTGCGGGATTGCTGCGAGCACCGAGCCAGTGGAATCCGATCGACAATTTCGAAGGCGCCCGACAACGGACCTCGGTCGTTCTCGACACGATGGTTGCCAACGAAAAGATTGCAGCGTCGGCAGCAGAGAGCGTTAGAGCGCGCTTTGCTCAATTGCATCCGACGGCACCGCCGCCGCGCGCCGGAAGCTGGTTTGCCGACTGGATCTCCCCCCAGGCGAGCGAAATCGCCGGAACATCGCCGGGATCGACCACTGTCCGCACCACGCTCGTTCCACACTTGCAGCAGATCGCTGAAAGGGTCGTCAAAAGAGCTCTGGACACTGAAGGAAAAACTAGGGGGGCGTCGCAAGCGGCATTGGTTGTGATGATGCCAGACGGAGCCGTCGTTGCGATGGTCGGGGGTCGCGACTACAAACAAAGCCAGTTCAACCGGGCGGTCACGGCGATGCGGCAACCGGGCTCGACGTTCAAACTGTTCGTCTATTATGCAGCCCTCAAGGCCGGCTTGGGCCTAACCGACCAAATCCTGGATGCCCCGATCGAGGTCAATGGATGGTCGCCGGAGAATTCCAGTGGCCGCTACCGCGGCTGGGTCACACTCGCCGAGGCATTCGCGCGGTCGCTCAACGCGCCCGCAGTGGCGCTCGCGCAGGAGGTTGGGCTCGACAAGGTGATTGCAGCAGCTCGAGAACTCGGAATTAGTGCGCCGCTCGCCAACACGCCATCACTGGCTCTCGGCACATCGGAAATCAGCCTTCTTGACCTCACGAGTGCCTATGCATCCGTCCACCTCGGCAAAGCACCCGTTGAACCTTGGGGCATCGTTGATTTTCAGGCGTCGGGACAGGAAAAGTCGTTTCGGGTTGGTCCTCCGGCCACACCAGCCACTGATCTAGCGCAATATCAGCCTGATCTGCTTCGCCTACTCCAGTTGGTGGTCGAGCGGGGCACGGGGCACGATGCCGACCCTGGCTCTTTCGCAGCCGGCAAGACCGGCACGAGTCAAAATAATCGCGATGCTTGGTTCGTGGGTTTCACAGGCCCACTCGTTGCTGGCGTATGGGTTGGCAATGATGATGATACGCCGATGAAGGGCGTCACGGGCGGCAATCTTCCGGCGCATATATGGCGGGATTTCATGCGCGAAGCGCTGGCGGAGCCCGGGGCGAACCCACTTGTCGGTGCACAGGCCACGCCACAGTCCTGCAACGTCAGGGCCTGCTCCCGTAGCTATCGTTCTTTCCGCCCGTCCGACTGTACATATCAGCCATACTCTGGCGAACGGCGACTCTGCGAAAAGTGAACCCAGATGATGGGACTGATGGAGCTGACCGATGGTCTGTTCCACCTGCCTGTTGTGCTGCTCGCATAGGCACTTACGTCAACGTGACTCTAATTGTACCGCTAGAGCAATAGTTGCGGAACGTGATGATGAACGTCGGCAGATGCGGGCGCTGATGGCGACGCGGTTGTCGCGGCCGTGAAGAGCCGGCGCGAACCGAAACCGGTCAGCTGCCTGGCCTGTCTTGTCGACCAATGCAACGCCGTGCTTGACGTGATCGGCAGATGCGCTGATCAGCGTCTTGATTTCGCTGGCAGCGGAAGCAGAGCGCTGGGCCAACTCGCGGACTTCCTGGGCAACTACTGCAAAACCCTTGCCAGCCTCTCCTGCGCGCGCGGCCTCTACCCCGGCATTCAGCGCGAGAAGGTTTGTCTGGAATGCAATGTTGTCGATCACGCCTATAATTTGGCCGATCTCCTGCGAAGAGCCTTCGATCTTGAGCATTGCGTCGACGGCGTGGGCAACGATAGCGCTCGAATCTTCGGCGCCGTCTTTCGCCTTGCGCACCATTGAACCGACAGTTTCCGCAAGTGTGCAGGTCTGGCGGACCGTTTCCACCGCATGGGAAAGAGATGCGGCGGTTTCGGATAGCGAGGCCGCCTGATTTTCAGTCCGCTGGGACAGATCGGAGTTGGCGTGGTTGATCTGCGCAGATCCGTTGCGCACTGAATTTGCAACGTCGCCCACCTGCCTCAAAACAGCGTCCAGCTGTTCGACAGATTCGTTGAAGGCATGACGCAAGTCGTTCAAATCGCCTTCGAGCTCTTCCGCGATACGCACGGTCACATCGCCCTTGGAAAGCTTGGAGAGCGCCGAGCGCAGGCAGGTAACAGCAAAGGTGACTGAACCATGTGCCTTGGCCCGCAACTCTTCCTGGGCCTCGCGCGCCGCTGCTGCTTTATTGTCAGCGTGCCGAGCCATTTCCGCCATTTCTGTCGCCTTGCGGCCCGCCGCCTGGGCCTGCGCAACGGACCGCTCCGCTATCGCGAAGGCGGAGACCATGGCTGACGTGAGAGCGATCAGCGCGCCAGCCTGCAACACAAGAACGGCGGCATGGAGAACCACCCGATTGAAGTACGACTCCCCAGGAAACACGGCGAGAGGAACGGCGACATAGAGAACGAGGTGATGCAACGCCACGAGCCCGGCAAAGGCGACGATCGCGCGCCAATCGACCCACGCTGCGCAAATCGCCAACGCCGCGAAGAAATACATATGCAAGTCGATCTGCAGCGGCGAGCCTTCGAAGCCGTAGACGAGAAAGCCTACGCTGGTGGCCATGGCCATCGAGGTGACAATTCGGGTTGCAGGGCCCGAGCGGTCGCGCCACCATGTGAAGCTGGCCGTGATCGTTATGATTGCGGCAGCGATCACCGAAGGCAGGTCGAAACTTTCCGGTCTGACCAAATTTCTGACGGTTAGCGCGGCAAGGTTGATCCAGAGCAAACCAACAATTCCGAACGAGGCGCGCGTGCGCAGTTTTTCCAAAGCATCCATCTTAGGCTCCTGCCCGGCAGCCGACTGCCAGAATGTGATTGAGAACGAGAATGGCGCCGGCGCTACGCAGGCGTTCCGGAAACCCGGCTGTGTCCGAATAGGCGACAGCGAGCCAAGGGCGGGTACCAGCCAGGACAAAAGCTCCTTCTGCCTGGCCGACAACATCCATCATATGGGACGGAGGCAGACGCGGATCCGTCACCACCAGGACGAATGGCCCGCGCGGCAGCGAAAGTGCACCGAGGAATAAGCCAGCAAAGAGAAGGGCGTAGAGGGCGATCGGTCGCCAGCAAGATTTTTCGGCATGCGTCATTCAAGTAGTCATGTGTTCGCATCGGCGCTCGCTTCGCACTCGCGGTTAATGCCACACACCTGGCCCGCGCCGTTCCCTCAAATTAGCGATATATGGTTTACGACGCATTAAGCCGCTGCGTGATGCCCCGATGAGCGGCGTAAGGATCCTCAAGGTCCGGCATTCGCATCGAAACCGTTCCGCTCGGCCCTTCCCGATCATTCCAGGCTAGCTCCGCATTCCAGGGCCGGTGATCTGTGACCGATGTATTTACTGGTGGGGTAGCCGAAGAAGAGGGCTCCCGATTGACGGTATGACGCTGGATAATGCTGTTGACGCCGCAGACCTGCTTCACGCCAAGGACCTCTTCCACCGGTGCAAGATCGACAATCGCGCACGAGCCGAAAAGCATTCTTGACGACGGATCCGAATGCGTTGGTGAAGCCGATCCACGAGAAGGCGATGCCGGTGCTGCTGCTCACGCCAGAGGAGACCGATATCTGGATGCGGGCCGTGGGACGAGGCGATGCACCTGGCCCGGCCGCTCCCAGACCACGCGCTGATCGCCAAGGTCTGGCGATATTGCGAAGCCAACGCTATCAGGGCGAAGACCGTCACGATGAAAGTGAAATACGCTGACTTCGCGCAGATCACACGAGCCAGGACATGCGAAAGGCCTTTCCATCGGCCGGAGAAATTGAAGAGACTATCGCCTTGCTGCTCAAGCCCATCTTCCCGCCGCCAAAGGGCGTTCGATTGCTGGGCGTCACCCTGTCCTCGCTTGAGAGAGCAGATGACCTCCCGACAGACCAGTTGCTATTGACGCTCTGACCTGCCGACAAGACGATCAACGATGTTTCGGCGTCCGGTTGCTGACGAACAGCCCATGCAGACGAGTTGCCCGCGCATCCTTATCCTCTTTGTGGATAATGAACCGAGGAATGGTCATATTTCAATTTCCTGATATCTTGCCCGCATTGTGTGGGGAGTAGACGTTATGAAGAGTTTGGTTCCAGACGCATTTTACTGGGCGCGATCAGACAGGCACACCGGTGGCCGGACGACGATCGTGCAAGTGTCTACGATTTTTGGCGAGGATCCAGACTTCTGGACCTTGGCGTTAGTCGGCTCCGATCAGCATCACATGATAAGTGATTTCGAGATCATCGCGCTCGTTGAGCCGCTGGAAGGCTACTCGTTGCGGCAAGCCGCCGAGTAGCGGCGGCGATCGTGATCTCCGCCGGTGGCTTGGACCAGTCCTCGGCCGCAAAAGTGGCCCGACCTATCCACCGCAAAACCCCTGCCGCTCAAAAGAAAGCCCTCGCAGGAGAACGAGGGCCGCAATTTGATCCGTCGCAAAGGGGGTGACGGTAAACGCACTCTTCTTTTGTGCATGCAGTTATATTTGAAACTGCTTAATAAATCGAAAGTCTTCCGCAGACCGCCAGCGAGCGCCCACCTGCCGCCACAGCCTCCTCCCGCGCTTGCCATGTTCAAGCCGAGCTACATTTTACGCGAGATCGAGGTTCAATCAGGAGCCCCCATGAGTCCCGATCTGTTTGCTTTTCACGTCAGGATAACCGGGAAGGTTCAAGGCGTGAGCTATCGTGCCTGGACGCGCGATCAAGCGGTCCAGCTCGGACTAACGGGCTTGGTCAGGAACGAGGGTGATGGGTCTGGTCCGTCCTTATCGTTGGAACGTCGAAGGCAGCGTCGGTAATGCTGGAGCGGTTCTGGGACGGACCATCCGGTTCGAGCGTCAGCGCCGTTGATCCGCAGGCGAACACTTTGGACCGAACTCGAGATCATTTCGTGATAACCCCTAACGAGAAAGTGGAAGCCAGCTGTGTGCGTTGCTTGCTTGCGATTGCTCGTCGGTCTATGACTTCAGCTCCAAAAGCTGGCACTAGGAGAAGTTTGTGGCGAATGGCACTGTAAAGTTTTTCAATCAGGACAAGGGCTTCGGCTTCATCACGCCGGACAATGGCGGTCCGGATGTCTTCGTGCATATCTCTGCAGTACCGGGTGGATCGCTGCGTGACGGCCAGAATGTCAGCTACGACCTGGGTCAAGATCGTAAGACCGGAAAGTCCAAGGCCGAGAACGTCCGTCCGGCCTGATCGAGATCAATGATAAGAAGGGCTCGAAATCGTTCGGCCCTTCTTCGTTTGCTCACACTTTCCCTCGCGTCCGGCATTATCCCGGAGCGTTGGCGCTCAGATAGGCGAACCTTTTCCGATGCGGACCTTACGCTCGAGGTCTGCTGGAGTGGGGGTGAAAATGAAGCAATTGGAAGACCTTCAAACAGTTACCTTTAATCTGCAAGGTGAGGCAAGCCCTATCGCCTGCCACTCAAATCGCACGTATAGCGATTACGCTTCCCTTCGCCGAAGGCTGCCAACGATAGTGCTGATCTCTTCTTCGAGATGCCGTCCTCGATAAACGAACGACGTCTCGTGGCGCGCATACTGGCCATCTCGATCGGCGCTGAGCCAGTTGTAGGAGCCGATGCAAAGAGTATCAGTGTCGATCGCCACGATCTTGCTGTGCAATTTCGGAAGCTTGTGCAGCCGAACGCCAATCCGTGAAAGGGCCTTCTCTACGGCTTCCATCTGAGTCAGTCCATCAGGAGCCTGGCCTTGGTTGAGCAGCGGATCAGCAAACACGTCGACTTCGGCGCCCCGCTGGACGACGGCTTCGAAGGCCGCAAGGATTCCGACTCGTTCCATCGTTGATACGATCACCCACGGGCTGACGATGGTGTAGCGGCGGCCGGCACCGGTTGCCGGTGCCGCCGCTTCCGTCAGCAGTTGCAGGAGTGTTAAGGCTTCCCGGCGCTGGGTGTCGCTCAGGTCTACCGGCCGGGCTGTCACGAACAGATCCAATTGCATGCGAAATTGCTTTCTCATGGCTTATCCCTTCGGCTTCTTGCACCGAGTGACAGGGTAAGAGAGAATCAATAAGAGCGCGCAGTTCAATAAGCTTCGTTGCCGATAGACGCGGCTCCGCTACAATCTCGATCGAACTTGCAGCAGGATCAAACATCCATGCGAGGATTTGAAATGAGCCACCATGGCCTTGTCGAATCAGCAGATAATGAACACCTTCGTGTTCATGGCTGCCGTTTACCAATACAGTTTGGTCAACCAGTGGATGGAAGGGATACGTGACCGTGGATTCGAATGCCAGAAACCCGGCATTATGAACCCGGCTTCGACCTTGGAGCTGAGAACTGGGCGGCCATCGCCTCGCTGATTGAGACTTGCAAGCTCAATTCCATCGATCCGTTTCGCTATCTCACCCGTACGCTCGTGGCCATCGTTAAGGGCCACAAGCAAAGCCGAATTGATGAGTTGTTGCCGTGGCGTTGCCAGTTGGCGCAACGATAGCCCAAAAGCGTCAACCAGCGCGAGCGCAATTCACGCCAAGTTACATACCTATTTACCGTAACGTACTTCCGCCGCCGGTCTTATTCGAGTGCAATCATGCGGAACCTGGGCTTATCGCGAATAGTTGCGATAGGGACAAGGTTGCAGCATGAAAATCCCGTAGTTGTAGAGGACCATGCCATGAGCATTCGACGCTCCGCAGTATATTCGATTCTGGCGGCTTTAACCGCGTTGATACCGGCGACCTGCGCACTTGCCGAGAGTGCCGAGGATGCAGACCAGCGGCAGGTCGTCCTGCCGTACGCTGAGCATAAGTTCGACGGCAATATCGGCACGACCTACAAGGATTCCGATCCCGCTCAGTTTCCAAAACGCCTTCAGGCTCCGAAGGGCGCACCGAACGTATTGCTCGTCCTCCTGGATGATGTCGGCTTTGGACAGTTCTCGGTTGCCGGTGGAGGCGTGCCATCACCTGCCATGGAAGCGCTTGCCAAGGAAGGACTCCTTTACACGCGCTTTCATACGACCGCACTCTGCTCGCCAACACGTGCCGCTCTGCTGACAGGACGTAATCATCAAGTCGCGGGCACGGGCATCATCACCGAACTGGCAACGGGCTATGACGGCTATACCGGCATTATTCCCAAGGACACGGCAACCGTCGCCGAAATCCTTCGCCAGAACGGATACAACACCGCGTGGATCGGCAAGAACCACAATACGCCTATCTACGAGACCAGCATGCAGGGTCCGTTCGATCATTGGCCGAATGGGCTCGGCTTCAACTACTTCTACGGCTTCATGGCGGGAGATACCAATCAGATCAGGCCCTACATATTCGAGAACCAGACGCCGAAGGGCACGCCAACTGAGGACAACTACTTCCTGAGCGTCGATCTGGCCGACCACGCAATCAAGTGGCTCAAGGACGCTGAGGCCATCGAGCCCGACAGAAGCTGGTTCTGCTATTTTGCTCCCGCCGCTACGCACGCTCCGCATCAGGCACCCAAAGAACTGATCGACATGTTCAAGGGCAAGTTCGACATGGGTTGGGACGAATACCGCAAGCAGACCTTCGAACGACAGAAGAAGATGGGAATCGTACCGCAGAACGCGGTCCTGACCGAACGGCCCGCGAGCCTTCCGGCATGGGATAGCCTCAACAGCGACCAGAAGAAGCTATACACGCGGATGATGGAGGTCTTCGCCGCCTACGGCTATCACGTTGATCAGCAGGTAGGCCGAGTCCTCGACTATGTCGAGTCCTTGCCTGATGCCGACAACACGATGATCATCTATATCGTCGGCGACAACGGAGCATCGGCGGAGGGTGGTTTTGACGGAACCCTGAACGAAAACGCGTTCTTCAACGCCTATATGATGCAATACAAGGACATGCTTTCCCACATCGATGAGATCGGTACGGAGAAGCACTTCAACCATTTCCCGGCTGGATGGGCCTGGGCCATGGACACGCCGTTCCAGTGGACCAAGCAGGTTGCCAGCCATCTCGGCGGCGTTCGCAATCCGATGATTGTCCGGTGGCCTGCCAAGTATAACAAGGGCGGCGAAATCCGCGCCCAGTTCGAGCACGTGATCGACATCGCGCCGACGATCCTTGATGCGGCCCATATCCCCGAACCGCGCAGCGTGAACGGCACCGCACAGGTTCCGATCCAAGGCAAGAGTTTCCTCAGCACCCTGACAGACCCGAACGCGAAGGAAACCCGCACCAGCCAGTATTTTGAAATCTTTGCCAATCGTGGGATGTACAAGGACGGCTGGTGGGCAGCATCGCTTGCCTCCGAGCCATGGGTCGCAGAGCGCGGTGAATTCGACCCGCTCAAGGCCAAGTGGGAACTCTACAATTTGAATGAGGACTTCACTCAGGCAAAGAATGTCGCGGATCAGAACCCGGACAAGGTACAGGAGCTTTCCGCCCTGTGGTGGGCCGAGGCATCGGCAAACAAGGCCTTGCCTCTTGACTGGCGTGGAGCTGAGCGTTTCAGCGGTGAACTGACCGGTAAGCCCAACCTCGCCGGGGGACGGACAAAGTTTGTCTATCAAGGCACGCTGGCAGGACTGCCGGAAGCATCCGCGCCAGACTTAAAAAACAAGTCATTCTCCGTTGGAGCCAAGGTTGAGATTGGCGACAACGCAAACGGCATGATCTTCACGCAGGGTGGAAACACCGGAGGCTGGGCGTTCTACCTCAAGGATGGCAAGCTAGTCACCGCCCACAACTACATTGATGCAGAGCATTACGCCGTATCGAGCGATACACCGATCCCTTCGGGCACCCACGACCTGAAGATGGACTTCGCATACGAGGGGGGCAAGGAATTCGGCAAAGGCGGCACGGTGACGTTGTCGCTGGATGGCAAGCAGGTCGGGACAGGCAAGATCGAAAAGACGACCCCTTTCAAATACTCGCTGTCGGAAAACCAGGATGTCGGTACCGATACGGGCACACCTGTAACCTATGACTACAAGACGCCCTTCAGCTTTGGCGGAAAACTCAATGAGGTGACGGTAGAAATAAAGCCATAACAACCGAATGCCCATGGCGGTCGGCGATCTCGTCGACCGTCAGTGCGGTCGCAAGTCCTCCACATGGTGCTGCGCCGATCTGCTTCGTCGGATTTAGGTCAAGGTGTCAGCGGGACACCGCTTACTTTGAATTCCATGTGGGAGAAAATGAACATTTATAAGCGCCGCATAAGTGCAGTTCTCGAAGCCGTCATCACTATGAGATTTTAATTTCTGCGAGCTCGCGTTCGCATGGATCCCTGACGCCGGAACGACCATCTTCAGTAGCCATCTTAGGAATTGGAGTCTCGAAGATGTATTTCGAACTTAAGGACGCCACTGCCGATATCCTTGCCAAGAGCCGACGCCGCGAGGATCTTTGCGATCTTCCGCTGAACCTGATTACCTCGGAAAAGGAAGCGTACGACATCCAGGCAATCGCACAGGACGCGCTGGGCTTTGAGAGAAAGGGCTATGCGATCGTCGGTACGAGCGACGCGTCGCGGCGGATGTTAGGTTTGACAACGCCGGTCTACGCTGAAATTCCCTCGTTCACGTTTCTGGAAGGAATAAAGGAGTTCCGACTTCCACCGGAAACGATTGGGGTCCAGTGTGAGTTCGTGTTCACCATGCGCCGATCCTACCCGGAGCCAGGAGAGGTGATAGACATTAGAACTGCCCGCGACGCCATTCTTTCCTGTCGACCGGCCATTGGGATCATTGGCCGCCGGACCCGCCGGACATTCATTGGCGACTATGCGGCGATCGCCGACTTCGGCCTGCATGTTGCAACGATCTGCGGCGATCCGGTTTCGGAGGTCGCGTTTGGCGACGTCGCCAGGATCGACGTTACGACGTTTCTCTTCAAGCACACGGTCTTTTCGGGGAAGGCGACATCGGTGATGGGTGACCCGCTGAATGCCGTCACTTGGCTCGCAGCCGAGCTTGCGGCAAAGGGCCGACAGCTCGAGCCGAACGAGATCGTCGCAACTGGCTCGTGTACGAGAATTCTCCAGGTCTGGCCGGGCCAACATCTGGCTGCCGACTTCGGCCCGCTTGGCCAGATCGAGTGCATCTTTACCTGATACGACCGAATGGAGTTTCCCGAAAAAAAAGCAGAGGCGAAATCAGACGACGACCATCATCGCCAGCCAGCCAGTGCCAGTCGCGCGGGCAATCCAAGCGGCGATAACGGGGATCTGGTCGGCCGCGCGCCAGACAGCGGCCCAGATGAAAATGTTGAATGGCATCGGCAGGAAGAACACCAGGACGGCCAGCCAGTCTGGATAACCGAGTTGGACGATCAGGATCGCAAGGCCCAAGAAACCCAGATTGAGCACGGTGCCACACACGAACATGTCACGCCACAAGAGCACTTTGATCGGAACGCGATCGCGGCTCCGGTCCCTCACATACCGCAATAACAACGCCAGACCGCCTTCCACATTTTCGTAACAAACTTGCGCAACCGTATCGGTGGATTGAAGGACCTCAGATCACCATTTGCTCCCCGAGCTCGACGACGCGGTTGCTCGGAAGCTGGAAGTAGTCAGAGGGATCGATGGCAAAGCCCGCCATGGCGATAAACAGTTTGTCTTGCCAGTGCGGCATGCCGGTGTTCGGATCGCCGACGAGCTTGCGCTTACCGACGTAGAAGGATGTCGACATGATCTCGAAGTCGAAGCCAGCCTTGCGGCAGAGCGGCAGGGCCGCGGAAATGTTCTGGTCCTCCATGAAGCCGTAGAGCAGCTGGATCGAGGTGAACCGGTCTGAAAGTTTCCTGAGGGTCACTCTGTCGTCCTCTGAGACATACGGCCGCGGGGCCGTCTTCACGTTGAGAATAACGTTATGCTGGTGAAGGACCCGGTTGTGCTTCAGATTGTGGAGCAGGACATTGGGCGTCATGTCGGGCAGGCTTGAGAGGAAGACGGCGGTTCCCGGAACCTGGACCGGCCCATGATCCGACCTCCGTTCGAGCGACGCAAGGAAGCGCTCGAGGGGAACGTCGTTGTTCGCAGCCTTCGCCCGGACGAATTTCGTCCCCTTCCTCCAAGTCCACATCATGATCATCAACACGCCAGCAATCATGACTGGAACATAGCCGCCATCGTGGATTTTCAGCAGATTGGCCCCTAGGAACACGCTCTCGAGCAGAAGAAGCGGCAAGAGGACCAGGAGAGCCGTCGGCACCTTCCAGCCCCATACGACTCTAAGAAACTGGAACGACAAGACAGTGGTCACGACCATCGCGCCGGTAACGGAAATTCCGTAGGCAGTCGCAAGCGCTTCCGAAGATCCGAAGGTAGTAATCAGTGCGAGCACGCCGATCAGCAGGACGACGTTGACGGCGGGAACGTAGATCTGGCCCGTGTTGGAAGCGGAAGTGAAACAGATCTCCAGCCGTGGCAAAAATCCCAGATGAATTGCCTGGCGGGCAAGCGAGAAGGCGCCGGTGATCACGGACTGGCTCGCGATGATTGTCGCAGCGGTCGCGAGAAGAACTGCGGGAAGCAACGCCCACTCCGGAAACATCAGGAAAAACGGGTCGGTGGCGGCAGCCGGGTGGCTCAAAACGAGAGCACCTTGGCCGAGGTAGTTGAGCGCAAGCGATGGAAATATCACGACGAACCATGCGACCTGGATCGGCTTGCGACCGAAGTGCCCGAGGTCGGCGTAAAGGGCTTCCGCTCCCGTGACCGTCAGGAAGACCGCACCCAAAATGACGAGGCCAACGAAGCCGGCATGGGTGAGGAAATCCAACGCATAGTATGGGTTGATGGCCAGGAGAATTGTCGGATCGTCGGCGATGTGCAGAAGGCCAGCAATACCCATGACGACGAACCACAGCAGCGTGATCGGGCCAAAGAATTTGGCGACGATTGCCGTGCCGATTGACTGTATAAGGAACAACAGGAGCATGATCGCCACTGCGATCGGCAGGACATACGGCGCAAAGATGGGCGTTACGAGTTTAAGCCCCTCCAGTGCCGAAAGCACCGACAGGGCCGGCGTTATCATGGCGTCGCCGATGAAGAGCGCCGCCCCGATAATGCCCGCGAAGAAAAAGATGGTTGCGTGCCGGCTGGTCTTCTTCATGAGCAGTGCCAGCAGGGAAAGTGTGCCGCCCTCCCCGTCGTTATCCGCTCTCAGGAGAAAGAGGACGTACTTGAAGGTGACGATAATGGTGAGAGTCCAGATCATCAGCGAGATGAGCCCGATCACCTCGTGCGGCGCAACGCCGTCATGGGCAAATGGCCGGAGAGCTTCCCTAAAGGCGTAGAGCGGACTTGTCCCGATGTCGCCATAGACGACACCGATCGCGCCGAGGACAAGAACCGCCAGCTGCTTCGAGTTCTGATTGTCATTGCCTGCATGCGCGGTGGCGGTCATGAATATCTCGCGGTTGCTTGAACCGCAGATATGGGGCCGAATTGTTAAATTTGAATGCCGTGGCAGGCCTTCGGGCAGGTTGGTCCGAAGGGAACCCTCGAGACTGTGGAGCAAATGCCTGCCCGGAAGTTGCGCACATCAGGCCTTCAGGAATGCCGAGACCGCCCCACCGACGCTTGCGGGTAAGCAATTAGATCTCTGCGCTTGCGTTCTTGGGATTGGCTTGTCATTCGTCGCCACTCCCCGAAATATCAATAGTCATTGTGGCCATGTGATTTTGCTACAAGATAATAAGTTCCGACTGCAACCCTGAGATAACCGGTGCGTAAAAGGATAGTTCGTGACCGTCGTTGCTGCATATCTCTACAGAAATGGCAAAAGAGCGGAAGCTGTCTCCCTTGTGGATCCACGTGCCACAGAGGCGAAAGACGAGTTCGTCTGGTTTGGACTTCATGATCCATCCTTCGAGGAACTTGGTTCCCTTCAGAAAGCATTTCGCCTGCACCCTCTTGCAGTCGAGGACGCCCTCAATGCGTGGCAGGTGTCAAAAGTGGACGTTTATGAGGATCAGATCTTCGTAGTCGCGAAGACCGCCCACTTGGAGGGCGATGAGATCGAATATGGCGAAACCTCGATCTTTGTCGGACGACATCACATCATCTCCGTTCGCCACGGATCGGACCGCGGTCACAGCGAGCTCAGGAAGCAGCTTGAGGCGTCTCCCCAGATCCTCAAGAACGGTCCCGACTACGTCCTTCATGGCATCCTCGATTTCATTGTCGATGGCTACCTTCCGGTGGTGGAGGTGATCGAAGACAATGTTCTCGCCATGGAGCATGACATGCTGGACGCTTTCCTCGGACGAAGGGAAATAAAACGGCTATTCAAACTTCGTCGACAATTGATCCGTTTTCAACGCGTGCTCGGACCAATGACGGAGGTCTGTGGCAAGCTCGTTCACATCGACCTCCCCTGCGTCGATGCGGAAGCGAAGAACTATTTCCGGGACGTCCACGATCACGTACGTCGCGTTGAAGGCATGGTGGGCGGACTGAAGGACGTGATCACCTCGGTATTCGAGGCAAGCAATCTCCTTGAACAGCAACGCCAGGGCACCATCACGCGACAGCTTGCTGCATGGGCAGCAATCGCTGCCGTCCCGACCGCCATTGCGGGGATTTATGGGATGAACTTCGAGAACATGCCGGAACTGAAGACACCGTATGGCTACTATATCGTGGTGGCCGTTATCGTTACGCTATGTGGCTCGCTCTACTTTCGCTTCAAAAGATCGGGCTGGCTTTAGATCCCATGAGGGTGCGCCGGGAGACCGGCAAGGAGTAGATGGTGAAAGTCCATTACGATGAAGGTGTAGCGAACCACGTCGGCCCCGAGCCGTGCGAAGGCATCCGCGAGGATGTCGGCGAAGCGTCGGTAGG